>NZ_CP022352.1:368798-737596 GCF_002216685.1 Vibrio tarriae
AGCCAATCTCTTCAAGCATTTTCAACCTGTGGCTTAACATTTTTGCTGAAATGCCACTCAATGAATATTGAAGTTCTCCAAAACGAGCAGACTCCGACGAGTCTAAATACCAAAGTATATGCGTGACCCACTTGGCTGATATTCTTTCCAACTGTTGCAATGCGACGGTATCATTAATAGGTATTCTTGAAGATATTATTTTTACGTCCACGTAATATTCTCTATTTCTTGCTGTGTTTGACTTATCATCATAACATTTGAATAGATTCATTCAAATTATTAACCCACAATGATTAACTTACTATTTGTAAGTAAGTTAATCATTTTTTACCTATTCTTTCTTAAGCAAAAAATAATTGCTTTGCTTAGGACGCTTAGTTTCATATTAAATGCAATCCATGAAACATATTCGCAACAAAAACCATGTTGATGGCTAAATCTTAATCTAACTTTTGTTCTGTTTTTCTGAATAACAAAATTTGGACATTGTCATTCCTCTCTGCCATTAATCCTTTGTTTACACTCTTTTTATTCCTACTCAAGCATGGTTAGATAAGAGGCATTACTCTCGGCAAAGGTTCTGTAACTGATGAAGATTGTTATTCTGCACGGTTTGTATATGCATGGGTTGGTGATGCAACCACTCGCGCAGCGCCTCAATAAACTCGGATATCAGACAGAAGTGATCAGCTACAACACTTTAGCCATCGATGATGAGAAAGTGTTTCAGGCTATCGATCGCGCACTGGCAAATGATCGCATCAACGTGTTGGTGGGGCATAGCTTAGGTGGGTTGATGATCAAACACTACCTACGCTCTCGCCATCCTTCACCCAATGTGATTTCCCATGTGGTTGCTTTAGGCTCACCACTCAAAGGAGCATCGATTGTCGCTAAAATCCAGCAGCTAGGGCTTGGTGCCATGTTAGGTAACGCTCATCTGTATGGTTTGCAGTTGCATCAAGATAGCTGGAACTTGCCACAATTGCTGGGCTCTATAGCAGGGACGTTACGTATCGGATTTCGTCCTATTTTACTCGGTGGATCAGGGCTGTGTGATGGTACTGTCACCGTTGCAGAGACTCAAATCTCAGGAATGACAGATCATATTCTGCTGCATCAAAGCCATACTGGATTGGTCTATAGTCATCAAACCGCTCATCAAATTGACTACTTCATTCGCCACAATCAATTTCAGCATAAAAAAATCCCCGAATGAGATGATAAGGCTCTATTCGGGGGAGCCAGGTGAATAATGCTTTTGGCAAAAGAACCACTCTCAACGCATGGATAGAAGAAGAAAGTGGTTGGTCACAGCGGTTCTGTGACAGACAATCTATCACTCACTCTGGCATTTCGCAGGTTGTTTATCCCAATTGGTTTAATAGCTTAATCCGATGACTCATTATCAATAGATTGAATATAAAGTGCTTTTTGATTAAGCAAACAGTCGACTACTTTAAAACGTGCCGCTTTGACTAAATTGGCTAAGGTTTGCCGAGACACCTGCATTTGCAATGCCGCTTGCTGTTGCTGTAAGCCGAGCTGATCAACCAATCTCAATGCTTCAAGCTCATCGGGCGCAAGTTGAGTACTTTCGAGCTGACTTAACGGCATCCCGTTAGGTTTAAAAACACGATGCGGGTGGGTGACACCCAATTCGGCGTGGAATTTTAGGACGAGCCACGAGAAAGATTCCTTTTGCTATTCACCGAGCTATTGAAAAGCAAATACGGAGGGAATTCAACTGACAAAGCACCGCACAAACACAGAGGCCGCAATAACGCGACCTCAAATTTACATCTTTAATCAACTTAGCGAGATTCTAATGGGTAAGAGCGATAGCTCCACATGCCGTAAGTACGCAGCGCATCGCGGTAAATCCCTAGCAGTTCACTACTCGAAGCCTTTTCAAGCTCATTTAAAGGTTTGTCAGGATAGGAAATGGTATCGAAAGTAATACCTTTCGGACCTGTTTGCCAACTCGCAATTTCAAACAAGGCTTGCCCGCGACGAACATGGCTTGCCGAGCTGATGATGGTCGCATGCTTAATACCATGACGAGCTAAGGCGTAGCTACTGAACAAGGCGTTATCTACTGTACTCGTCGCGTAGTTTTCCTCAATAATTCGTGCTGCACTCACTCCGCGCTCGATCAACCAATCCGCCATCAATTTCCCTTCGGTTTTATGGTTTTGCGGTACGCCGCCGGTCAAAATGATCACGGCGTCAGGGTTTGCTTTCGCCATTTCAAGTGTAGTTTCCAAGCGTTTGATCAAAACTTCATGCATTGAACCATCGGGATTCAGTGCATAGCCCAAGGTAACTATCGCACCATCTTTACCTAGTTTTTGGGTCGCTTCTGCTTTCAACGGCGTTGCCACGATTCGGTCAACCGTATCCAAAATACGTTGCAAATCTGCCGCTCGTCCTACATTTAAAGATTGCACCGCTTTAACGTGTTTCTGGTAATCCGCATCATTGCCTTTAAATTTTTGCCATACTGCAAGATAAGTGTGCAGATCAACGTCATCCGGCGCGACACTGAGCGCTTGGTTGAACAGTTCAATCGCTTGATCAACATTCTTGTTGTAAATCTGCGCATTCGCAGCAGAAATCAGTAAGTCGGTGCGATAAGGCTCCAGTTGATAAGCTTCAAGCAGGCGCTGAGTCACAATTTCCATGTTGCTCGGCATTTTGGCCGTAAATCCAGCATGAGAGACTCGCGCTGGAGACTTAAATGCAGTTAATGCCTCTTCGAGAAGTTGATCCACCACCTGGCGTTGGGTAACAAACTGACTGTATTCCACACTCGGCTTAGCTACATTCTCCTTCGCCACTACCGAGTAAGGTAGGGAAAAAGCCACGACACTGGTGATAGCAAGGGTAAGTAGTTTTTTATTCATTATGATGATTTCCTTATTTAGAGCAGCAAAAAAAAGAATTTATGAATTCACCACCAAACAAACCGTGACTTATTTCGCATAGTAAAAATTCATTATTGATAAACAAATCTAATATTGGCGGAGCTCTCATTTTCTTGTTGACTTCACGCCTCTATGCTTCACCTTTGAGGCAATCGCTTGATTACCTCACTTTGTGCGCTAATCGACATACGCCATTTCCGACAATCTAATTGATTTGCTGATTGCATATTTTCTCTTTGTAGCCGAGAGTGAGTGCTCTTTAGATTGAGGGAGAGAGGTATGTCGTTAGCGAACTTGCTGCAACTGTTATGTTTAGCTGCGATTTGGGGGGGATCATTTCTTTTTATGCGAATTGCTGCCCACAGCTTTGGTCCTGCTTACCTGATAGAAGCTCGCGTAGGATTTGCCGCGCTCAGTCTCTTTTTGGTGGCACAGCTATTCAGGCGATCGCTGCCGATACGCCAGCATTGGTCGCATTTTTTAATCTTGGGTTTAATCAATACCGCCGTTCCCTTTTTACTCTTCGCTTATGCGGCGTTAACACTGAATGTTTCAACACTTTCCATACTCAATTCCACGGCTCCCATTTGGGGAGCCGTGATTGGCTTTCTCTGGCATGGTACCCCCCTCTCCCGTAAAGCGGTTGCTGGACTTCTGTTAGGCGTAAGCGGTGTGGCTGTGATTGTAGGATGGGATATGGTGGCGATGGGTAATCAAGCTGTGCTGCCGATGATATGTGCCGCGCTCGCCGCAGCCAGTTACGGCTTAGCCACCAACTACACCAAACAAGCACCACAAGTCACTGCTTTTGAAAATGCCCATGGCAGTATGTGGGCGGCTTGTTTATGGGTTGCCCCATTGATGTGGTTTATACCTCTAAATGAAATGCCTTCCAACCTTGAATGGGGAGCGGTGATATTGCTTGGAGTCATATGTACTGGGTTGGCCTACTTGATCTATTTCCGTTTGGTGAAAGCGATTGGCGCTGCATCAACGCTTTCCGTCACCTTCCTCATCCCCGTTTTTGGCATCTTGTGGGGCTACTGGATCCTCGATGAACCGATAGGGCTCAACACCCTGTTCGGTACTTTATTAGTCTTGGCAGGTACCATGTTGGTTACCGGTTTTTCTCTACGTAGCGCCCTATTTTCACGCCAGCCACAGCCGCATTAACCCTCTTCAACAACGCCATTTTCACCCGATGAGAATGGCGTTTTTTGTTGCATATTCAAATTTATATGTTGAATTTGATAAGAAAGACAAGATTTAAAGCTAAAACTTTGTTACCAAATACGACAAAAACCAGCCATTTAAGTGATAAAGATCACAACCAAACAGCGAGATTTGCTTTTTATTTTCGAGTTTTTGATTACGCCTGCTAACCTCCGGCTCGCTTTGCAATGATGTCAGAGCGAAAAACTATAAGGAGTGTTCTGGATGAATACCAAAAAACCGTTATCGCTCACCGCTAAGGTCATCCTTGGTATGGTAGCCGGTATTTTGACTGGATTTGCGATTCGCGCCCTGTTTGCAGGAAATGGATTTGTAGACGCATATATCGTTAATGGACTGTTTGATGTTGGCGGCAAGATTTTTATCGCCAGCTTGAAAATGTTAGTCGTGCCACTGGTGTTTGTTTCACTGGTATGTGGTACGAGCTCACTCAAAGATCTCTCCACATTGGGCAGAATGGGCAGTAAAACCTTAGGTTTTTATCTCGCCACCACCGCGATTGCCATCACTCTTGCACTCACTATGGGCAGCTTATTTCAACCGGGAGCAGGGGCAGATTTAACCGCCGCCAGCAATTTTACCTCGGCGGAAGCCCCGTCTCTGGGTAAAGTGATTGTGGATATGTTCCCAACTAACCCAATCAGTGCAATGGCGCAAGGCAATACCTTGCAGATCATTATCTTTGCCGTTCTGTTTGGTGTGGCGATCAGTGCTGCTGGCAAACCCGGAGAGCGTATTGCTCAGGTGTTCAATGATCTCAATGAAGTGATCATGAAGCTGGTTGCGATGCTAATGCACTTGGCGCCTTACGGCGTATTTTTCTTGATGGCCAAGCTCTTCACCGGACTCGGACTGGGGGCAATTTTGAATTTAGCGGAATACTTTGTGGTGCTGGCGGGGACTTTGTTACTGCATGCCTTCGTCACCTATGGGTTAATGCTGAAAACCTTTGCAGGCCTGAACCCAATGGTGTTTTTCCGCAAAATGGAAGATGCGATTATGTTTGCATTTTCGACCGCGTCATCCAATGCCACCATTCCTGTCACCATGGAAACGGTGAAAAACCGTTTGGGCGTCGATAACAAAGTGGCTTCTTTCACCGTACCACTTGGTGCAACGGTGAACATGGATGGTACTGCGATCATGCAAGGTGTCGCGACCGCGTTTATTGCGCAGGCCTTTAACATCGACCTCACCATGACCGATTACCTGATGGTGATTCTGACCGCGACACTGGCTTCTGTCGGCACCGCGGGTGTGCCTGGCGTTGGCTTAGTTATGCTCGCCATGGTACTTAACCAAGTGGGTCTGCCACTGGAAGGGATTGCGCTTATTATGGGTGTCGACCGCCTACTGGATATGATCCGCACTGCGGTGAATATCACTGGCGATGCCTGTGTCTCTTGTATTGTGGCGAAATCTGAAAACGCCTTGGATGAAGCACGTTTTGCCGATCCAAAAGCGGGTGAAAAAGAAGAAGCGGTTCACTTATCTCAAGCTCAGTAAACTTAGCGACTTCACTGAATGTAACGTAGAAAAGGCCTCGCACTGTGCGAGGCCTTTTCTATTTTAGCGAGGAGATTATACCCAAACTACTTGGAGTTACAGGTAGGCGGCAAGTGAGTTCATCCCCATGAACATAGATACACTATGTGATTGGGGTGAACGAACGTAGCCAACACCGCTGCAGCTTCAAGTAGGAAGGGTATAGCTGATTATAAAAACAGGTTCATTACCCACATCGCACCAAACGCGTTCAATACTGAAATACCAATCATCACCGGGATGTAGCGCCCTTCAGTACCAATGGGACCAAGAATACGGCCGATGTATTGCACTTGTGAGCCCATCAGATAGATAGCAGGAGCCAAAATTGCGATGTGCGTACCGTTCAAAATCCCTTGGTCAAACAAAGTGATCACGACACCCACAGCGCCGCCCATCGACATCCATGCACCAATCAGCACCGCAGCCGCTTCACCCGGCAATCCAAAGACCGCCATCACTGGAGAAAATACTGTCCCCATCAGCTCCAACGCGCCGGTAATTTGCAACGCTTTGATGATCACAAACGCCATCAATACATTAGGTACAGTTGAAGTCGTGGCAATTACCCAGCCTTTCTTCGCCCCTTCGACAAAAATATCCGTCACCATTGGTTTTTTCATATTGACGTTACTCATCGGGTCGCTTCCTCTAGTTGGGTCTCTGGGTTAGATGATTCTTCTTTGCCTTCCGTAAGATTTAGATAGAGACGGAACAGGTTGGCACCGACAATTTTAAAGATAAACATCACACCAACCGCAAGACCGATAGAAGAAGTGACCGCCGCGGAACCATCCGCTAACGTGAGCGTAAACAGCACCGCACCCGATGAGAAAAAGTTAACTATGGTGGCACCTGCAGAGAATTGGAACATGGTAAACACATCCGCTTCACGCTTAGTCATATGCCCTTCATCTTTGAGCTGACGAGTCATCGCCGCACCCGCATCCGTACTTTGCAGTGAAGCAATTAATGCCAAGCCAGTATTACCCGGAATTCCCATGATTGGGCGAAGTAGAGGGGTCAATAGCTTACGTGCCGCATCAAGCGCACCGTAATGCTCCAGCACATTGATCATGCCTAGTGCAAACATCACGGTTGGAATTAAGGTCAGTGCGAAAAGAAAACCATCACGCGCACCGCTACCGCCTTGACCACGCAAAGAGGTGGTCGCCACTTGTAGGCCGTCGGCCGTTTCACTCACGTTGTAAGCAACCTTGCCAAAGGCACCGTTTAACGTGGTGAAATCAAATACTCCATACCACTGGTTGGATTGCAGCAAGCCAGAAAAAAAGACTACGGCGAAAGCTAACGCAATGTAGCATCCCCAAGTCACTTTTCGCTCCTGCGCTGTCGATTGACTCATAATTACCTCTATGAAGTTAGAACAGATTTAGCATCATGGTGCACGGATTGCGTGCTAGAGATAATGATCGAGGTCAATGAGTCGATGAAACTAATCTCACAATGAAAAATAAAATTTTATTTTGTTAAAACAATACGAGAAAGCATGATGAATTAATTTATTTCAGCCCAAAACCACAACAAACCACTTCACGCCATCTATGGCATACACCCCTTTTCTAATGTTAAGCAAGTCGCACCTTCCTAAAAATTGATGAATAAACAACCATTTCTAAGCTAAGTCACAACTTCAAATTCCGCATAGGTCTACTCTTTCTCAGGACTTTCTCCCATCACCACCTTGCACACTTGAAGTCTCTCTTCAAGAAAAGGGGATATCAACAGGAGCTTTGTTATGACGGGCCGGATCGCACTATTTTTTCTTACGCTTTTTTCGCCACTCAGTTTAGCATCTACCCCAGATGGACAAGCTTTAGATTTCACCCATTCGACGATCGGCTATGCCGCACTCCTCATTTTCGCCATTGCTTATACCTTGGTGATGCTGGAAGAGTATCTACATCTGCGTAAATCGAAACCGGTATTGCTGGCTGCGGGGCTGATTTGGGCCATGATTGGCTATGTTTACCAACAAACAGGCTCGACCGAGATAGCGCGTCAGGCGTTAGAACACAATTTGCTTGAATACGCCGAGCTGCTGCTGTTTTTATTGGTCGCCATGACCTACATCAGTGCGATGGAAGAGCGGCGTCTGTTTGATGCACTCAAAGCGTGGATGATCAACAGAGGCTTTAATTTTCACACTCTATTTTGGATAACGGGTTGGCTGGCGTTTTTCATTTCCCCGATTGCCGATAACCTGACCACGGCATTATTGATGTGTGCCGTGGTACTGAAAGTCGGAGGCGAAAACCCTAAATTCGTCAGTTTAGCTTGCATTAATATCGTGATTGCGGCCAACGCGGGGGGAGCCTTCAGTCCCTTTGGCGATATCACCACTCTTATGGTATGGCAGGCTGGGCATGTTAGCTTCCTTGAGTTTATGGATCTGTTTATCCCATCATTAGCCAACTATCTGGTGCCTGCCTTGATCATGTCGCTCTTTGTCCCGCATCAAACGCCGTCCAGTATCCAAGAAGTGGTCGAGCTGAAACGCGGAGCAAAACGCATCGTCGTTCTGTTTCTCTTTACCATCCTCTCGGCCATCGGTTTCCATGCATTTTTCCACTTCCCGCCAGTGATCGGCATGATGATGGGACTTGCCTATTTGCAGTTTTTTGGCTATTTCCTACGCAAAACGCTGGCCAGTTCACTGGCTAAGAAAACAGCGATTGCCATGGCAAAGAATGATGAAGCAGCACTTAAACGTATTGGCTCTGTGGTGCCTTTTGATGTCTTTCGCAGCATTTCTCACGCCGAATGGGACACCTTGCTGTTTTTCTATGGGGTCGTGATGTGTGTCGGAGGCTTGAGCTTACTCGGCTATCTAGGTTTAGTATCGGAAATCCTCTATACCGAATGGAACCCCATCTGGGCTAACGTACTGGTTGGGCTGCTTTCTTCGGTGGTCGATAACATTCCTGTGATGTTTGCTGTACTGTCGATGCAGCCCGAGATGTCTCTCGGCAACTGGTTACTGGTCACTCTCACCGCAGGAGTCGGCGGCAGTTTGCTATCGATTGGCTCTGCAGCAGGTGTGGCGCTCATGGGTGCGGCTCATGGCAAATACACGTTCTTGAGCCACTTGAAATGGACTCCCGTCATTCTGCTTGGTTATGTGGTCAGTATCGTGTTGCATTTGCTGCTCAATCATCAATCATTCACATAACATGTCTGATTGAAGCTGCTACCCGCGTCAAATGGTTCCAAAGAAACCACCTCTCTACGTTTGACTCATTGAGTGTTGCTGGCTGACGCATTTTGCGGTTCTGCGTTCAACTTGACCCAGTTATTACTGAGATGGAACATGGCACAAGCGCTGCAAGTGAGGACTTCACCTTGTCCATGAATGGTCATGACCAAATCATCACGTTTTTCTTTGGAGTTATTACGGATCTGGATCCGTAATGTTTTGCCATCAACGCTAAATGGGCGCTCCCATTTTTGCTGCGCCGAATGCATGTACACGACGCCCTGCCTAAACTCCAACACATCTTTGTTGTGCGGATTATCATACAGACCATTAAAGGCCAAGGTTTCGCGGTTCACAAAGTTTTCCAGCTCCTCTTGAAAACAGCCGCTTAATAGCAATACGCTCAAAATGAGAATGATGGGTTTCAAGTTGGCCACGTTCATAATCTTATCCTTATCTTCGTTGCTCCAACTCCAGCAGGAAGGCTTTACGTTCTAAACCACCCGCATATCCGGTCAGTTGGCCATTTTTTCCAACGACGCGATGGCAAGGCACAATGATCGAAATCGGGTTCTTACCATTCGCTAGTCCAACGGCTCTTACTGCCTTAGGGTTGCCTATTGCTTCTGCCAGTTGTTGATAGCTCCATATTTCCCCATAAGGGATCTTGCATAGTGCGTGCCAAACCGACTGCTGAAATGCCGTGCCGCTGGCGGCCAACGGTAGCTCGAATTGAGTGCGCTGACCTGAAAAATACTCATCCAGTTGGCGTATCGTTTTGTTAAGTATAGGACATTCTTTCACATAGTCGCCCAAATGCTCAGGTTGAGTCATTTGGGTAGCAAACCATACGCCTAATAAGCCTTGAGAGCTCGCTTGTAAGGTCATTGGCCCGAGGGGGGATGAGTAGTAAGTAAAATGGCTCATTTAGTGGCTCCAGCAATGAAAAGTGGCATAACTGCCCCAAGGGGCGACCGATTCGGCAGTTAACTGAGGAAATTTCGCCAGTGCTTTTTTCACGATCAAATCTCCGGTTAGAAAACAGTGGCTACGTGATTCACCGCGCAATTGCGCGTAGTCGACGGTCCAAGGACCAATCCCACTTAGCGATAACCACGCCATTGGTGAATCCATAGGATGCAACCGGACGTAGTCCGCCAAACGTTTTAAGGTTTCCTTACGCCTTTCCGGCATACGTAAAAAGCTTAAGTCGCTCATTTGCACTTGTTCTGGGGTTGGGAAATAACGCATTGACCCTTCGCTCGCCGCCAGCGTGGACACTAACAAGTTCAATTGTCCAATTGCGGCTTTGACTGAAACTTGTTGACCGAGCACTGCACGCACTCCCGCTTCCCATGCATTCCATACCCCGGGGATACGGATCCCGGTGCGCCGTACCAATCCCGGAGCTAACTGCTCTAAATAAGCCTCAATACTGATCAGGTCTGCATCGAGATCAAACATTCGTCGCAGCCGAGCGACTAAGTGGCGAAGATCACTCAAACGCTCCATCTCAAACTCAATATCCAAATGCGACTGTGCCATGCTCGCCTTAAACCATCCTTTACCTTCACCAAGGATAAAATAACGTTGATAACTCTGTTCATCGACCTGTTCCATGCCTTCAATCGCTCGCAGACGATAAAAATCCAACATATGCGCCCAGTCAAAAGGGCCGCGAAAAGCTAAGCTCAGATGATTTCGAGAAGGAAGGGCGGCTCGTTCTCGCCGAACTTGGGTCGGCGTCAACCGAAATAATTTTTGGAACGCATCATTAAAACGGCGGGTGCTCTGAAATCCACTGGCGTAAGCCACTTCGGTAATCGAAATTTGGCTCGTATGCAGTAATTGTTTGGCAAACATGAGCTGCTGGATCTGCGCATATTGTTTAGGCGGCATCCCTAAATGGCGCTGAAAAAGCTGGCGCAGATAACGGTCACTGATACCTAAGCGTGAGGCTAAAGTCTCTAAACTGCCGTCCAGCTCTCCCTGCTCAATCAGAGTCAAGGCACGTAGAAATGTGGTTTCGGCTCCTTTCCACGCCCATGAATGGGGAGCGCTTTCTGGCCGGCAGCGCAAACAAGGTCGATAGCCCGCCGATACCGCTAACGCTTGCGAGGAAAAATACTCAACATTCTCTTCTTTCGGTAGGTTGGCTGGGCAAATCGGGCGGCAAAAAATCCCTGTGGTTTTAACCGCAACAAAAAAACGCCCATCAAACCGTGGATCTCGGCTCATCCGAGCGCGTTGGCACACCTCTGCGGATAATTCATTAAGCAATGTCATCCAAGCCTCCTGCTCGCTTTTTTGTTCAGTCTACCCAGTTCCGCTGTCTAGACTAGCCATTTTCGGAACAGAATGCAGAGACTAAGCCGCAAAAGTTTCTTCAATAATTATGAACAAGAACGTCAGCCTAATGGGATTCTCTGCGCAAGGCTCATCCCATAAACTTCATTTCATCAAACATACAGACCATTTGAGTCGTTCGAAAATTTCAACCCAGTCTATCACCGTATAGCCTGAGTCAACCGAGAGGATTTATTGATGAATACTTTATTAAAAACTGCTCTAACTTCACCAAGTTCATGGGCTCCCCTAGCACTGCGCCTTCCCCTAGCCATCATTTTTATGGCGCACGGTGCACAAAAGTTGTTTGGTTGGTTCGGCGGTTACGGCCTTGAAGGCACAGGTCAATGGATGGCTTCGATTGGCTTAGAGCCTGGCGTAGCGATGGCATTTCTGGCCGGAAGTGGGGAGTTTTTTGGCGGATTAGCCATTTTGCTAGGTCTGCTGACACGTCCTGCCGCACTGGTACTCTCCGTCACCATGCTGGTCGCGATTTTTAGCGTGCACTTTAGCCACGGCTTATTCTTAAGCAACGGCGGTTACGAGTTTGGCTTGGCTCTGTTGGCAGGCTCTGTTTCACTGCTGATTTCAGGTGCAGGTCGTCTGAGCCTCGATAATCTGCTACTAAAGCGTCTGGCATAAGTCACTTCAGGCAGAAAGGGGGGAATCGTGTTAAACGATTCCCTCCTTTCTCGTACCTACGACTTAATCAGTACTCAATCACACGGCTTCCACTTTGCCCACCGTACGCACCACACTGAAAGGATCTAACGTTTTCATCAACTTCTCCACCTGCACTATCGCCTCAATGGAAGAGCTGTTTTTGCGATAGCTCAGATAAAGTGGGCGCTGCCAATCATTTACTTCGGACACACGATGTAATTGACCTGCATCCAATAAGGGTTGCACCATGGTTTGCGGTAAGTAAGCGCTGCCCCCTTTCTCCAAAATGAAATCTAACGCAATTCTTGCCGTCGACGTTCTTAAAAAAGGCGCTGGCGCTTTAGGGTGGCGGTCGGCATGCTCTGAAGCAAAACGCGCGCCCCAATCGACATAAACGTAGCGATTTTCAAACACGCTATCGGCATCGTCAGGCTTGGTTGATACCAACACGAGAACCAAATCAGCCACTTTTTTGCATTGCAATTCTTCGGCTTTGATCGGATCCAGAGCGAAAGCCATATCCAAAGTACGCTCTAGCAAGCCGCGATTGAGTTGCTCTCGCCCCATCACTTCCGCCAAAAAGCCATAGCCTTCAAATGTATCGGTGATGCGGCTTAAACAGTGCTGTAAGTAAGCATCCCAAATGTTTGGCGTACCGCCTAATGTGAGCTGCAAAGCCTTACCGCTTTCAAGTGATAATTCAAATTTCGCCTGCTGCAGCGTTGCAACCATGACCTCGGCATACCCCACCAAACGCTCGCCTGCTGAGGTCAATTTGATGTTGTTACGGTCACGGGTAAACAACTGAGCATCGAAATGATTTTCAAGTTGCTTGATGCGCGCACTCACCGCCGCTTGCGTCAAATACAGATTTTCAGCAGCACGACCAAAATGGCGAACTTTGGCCAGTTCAAGAAAGGTGCGAAAGACTTTTACGTCCATATAGTTTCCTCTGATGTTACCCGTGAAGATTAACAAGTAAGAAGTATTATGACGATAAAAAATTTTTGTTTTTCTTTTCCGAAGATTACGCCTAACTTTCGCCGTGACCCACGGCTACAAGGTGGTTGAACATATTCACACGAGGTTGACATGTCTGAGACAGCATTTCGTCAAGGAAAAAAAACGTTTTTTCGATACTAAGAAGTTCCCAAGAGGCTTTGCTAAATCTGGAGACTTTACTCTAGCAGAAGAGGATATCCTAACTCGGTATGGCGACACTATGCTCGGTTTGGAGAGTGGTGAGCTACAGCCCGAAAATGCCGATGAAGAACATTTTCTAAAAGTGCTCGCAAACCCAGAGTTAGCAGAAAACAAATTAGACAAAGCTTGGTTGAAATACACCCGTCTGGCTCGTGGCCGCAAGCGTTTCCATACCTTGAATGGCCGCAACAAGCCTGATGGCGTTGAAGATTACACCGACGACGAACCAAGCTTGACTGAGGAAGATTAATCTTTCCTTCGGGCTACATAAATCATTTGTAGCCCTCTGACATGGATGGACGACTATTGGCGTCCTTTGGGAGGAAAGATGCCCAACCCAGTTTCTAACGTTTATTCTCTTGAAGAGATGTTATCGCTGATCCAGCGAGAGCAGCCTTTCGCCGGAGAGCTCGAATCTGCTGGCTGTTTTATCAAGATAGAAGACTATCTGCCCGTGGTTTGTACTGCTATCCATGCAGGAAGCCGTTTACGCGAAGATTTGCTCAAACAGTGCCAACTGAGCAAAACGGAACGTAATCTTGAAGAAGCACCTTATACCGATCAATTTATTGCCTCCCAGCCCATCACTTTGTGTGGCCTCGATTCTCGCTTCGAGTACGATCTGAACCGCGCGAAAACCCTCAGTACCCGCTATAAATCTGCCTGGAATCGCCCTTTGAGCGATAAACAGCGTACAGAGAGCCATCGTAAGCACAGCGAGTTTTATCAACTCTATGAGGCGTTAATCCGCAAACTTGAAGCGATGCATGGCATGGTGATTGTGTTTGATATGTACGCTTACAACTATAAACAGCTGGGTGATAAACCCACTCCAGTGTTTAACGTAGGTACCGCACAAATCGACATGCAACGTTGGGGCTCCGTGGTGAAGCGTTTCTGTGCTGAACTGAGTAAAATTCAGCTACCGCACATCGAAAATAGCACCGAAATCAACGCGGTATTTGAAGGCCGTGGCTATTTAATTGCCCATACCAACGCTCATTTTGACCGAACGTTAGTACTCCCCACCGAAGTAAAAAAAGTCTTCATGGAGGAGGATACTGGCACTGTCTATCCCTTGGTGTTAAACGCGCTGTGTAGCGGCCTTAAAGGTGCATTGAGCCAAACCAGTGCCTATTTTCAGCGTCGTCATAATCGTCGCCGAATAAGCAAAGCGAAAATGCTTGGCTCATCGATTGAACCAGCGATTTTGAGTATTGATGATGCGCTGTCCAAACTGACGCGCAAAGTTGAGACACTTAAATACGTCAACCCAACCAATATCAATATTGAGCAAAAGCGTTTTGAAGCGGCACCGAGTCGCTACAAACCCGAGTTTCGCTACAAACAGTTACCCATCAATGCCAATGAATTTAAACAGCAACTGTATCAATTGCCAATCGAGACCATTTCCGATCCTGATTTGAAACAGTTGTACGGCTCGATGGTCGATAAACTGAGCGAAAAAATCGACTTGCTCACCAGCATAGGTCAGGAATCCTTCCTGTATAACTCGCTGCGTTTTTATGGCCGACCGAATCGTACCGCGATAGAAAACGCGAAATTTCTACTCTACGCCAAGACGTTACCGGAAGAGAAAGGCGAGCTGTATAACGCGGATCAAGCCGCTGAAATCATGCTCAAAAAAGCACAGGAATGGGGTATGCATTGCCATATTACACCCACCGCATCACTGGCAGCGCGGGCTATGGTGAGTGGCAAAAAGCCTCCAACCTTATATCTCAATAGCAAGGTGATGTACTCACATGCAGAGATACAGCGCCTAATTCAGCATGAAATTGGCGTTCATCTCGCCACTACCTTTAACGGCCGCATGCAGCCTTTGCGCGTGTTTTCGATTGGTTTACCCGGCGCAACAGAGTCACAAGAAGGGTTAGCCATTTTGGCGGAATACAAAGCGGGTTATATGTCGCATGAGCGACTCAAAACCTTGGCAACGCGAGTGTTGGCGGTCGATTCCATGCTTAAAGAGCACAATTTCTACCAAACCTTCAGCTACTTAACCGAAGAGTATGGTGTCGATCGAGAAAGCGCCTTTGTGACCACCACACGGGTATATCGCGGCGGAGGTTTCACCAAAGATCACCTTTATCTCGAAGGGTTTATCAATACCTTACAGCAAGCGCAAAAGCGCAGTTTAGATAATCTATTGGTCGGGAAATGTAGCTATCAATATCTTGATTTAATTGATGAACTGGTCGAGCGCGGTTGGCTGATTAAACCCCAATTCCGTTTCGATGATTTAGGCAGCGAGCCAGAGCCCACCCTCAAATATTTGATTGAGTCGCTACGCCACTAACTCACTCGATGCAATAGGATCTTTCTCCTAAAGCCCTGACGCAGGCCACTGCTCAGGGCTTTTTTAGGGAGATGAATCAGCACTATATCCAAATGACTTAAAACATCAGGTAAAAATATCCTGTTTTATTTCGCCAACATGCTCAGTTTTTTCAGAAAACTGTCACGTAAGTGCTCCTGCTCATAGGCCAAATGGTAGGTATTGTGGAAGCCAATTTTCAGCTCAACTCCATTACCACGCATGAAAATGTTGTAGCCATCATAATCCGCATACGCTTCAATCCCTTCATAGATCTTGCCGAACTCGGTAGGTGAGCCATTTGCCATTACCGTTTCATACGCCGATAAGACTTTGCTCGGTTCCAGTTCATTTTTCATGATCTTGTTCCTCGACATGTGCCCATAATCAGTATTGGCAGTTAGACGCCAGCTTGCCAGTTTATGATCTGCGCTAGCGCAAAAAACCACTTAATTTTGGCCATAAATTTTTTGTAATCCGTTATATTGGCTGGAACTTACTTTGATAGTATACGGCTCTAAATTGCCGAACATACACTCAATTTAAGCCTATTGGCTGGTCGCTTTTATCAAGAGTATAATTTTTTGACCTAAAACAATGGCGGTTCAAACTTACTTATTTTATAATGCAAATTAACATAAACCCAATCTACTTTGTTTGCGCCATTGCATTCAGTAGGAAGGGAAAGCAGGCATCATAAATTCAAATCTAGGGGCAATACATGAGACTTATCCCACTGAAAGCGGCAGCACAAGTTGGTAAATGGGCAGCTGCACACATTGTTAAGCGTATCAACGAGTTTCAACCAACGGCTGAACGTCCTTTTGTATTGGGACTCCCTACTGGTGGTACGCCACTAGCGACTTATAAAGCGCTGATCGAAATGCATAAAGCGGGTGAAGTGAGCTTCAAACACGTCGTCACTTTCAACATGGATGAGTATGTTGGCCTCGCCGCAGACCACCCTGAGTCTTATCGCTCATTTATGTACAACAACTTCTTCAATCACATTGATATTCAAGAAGAAAACATCAATCTGCTGAACGGCAATACTGATGATCACGAAGCAGAATGCAAACGCTACGAAGACAAGATCAAGTCATACGGCAAGATCAACCTATTCATGGGTGGTGTAGGTAATGATGGCCATATCGCCTTCAATGAACCAGCGTCTTCTCTTTCTTCACGCACTCGCATCAAAACCCTGACCGAAGATACTCGTATCGCTAACTCACGTTTCTTTGATGGTGATATCAACCAAGTACCTAAGTATGCACTGACTATCGGTGTGGGCACTTTGTTGGATGCACAAGAGATCATGATTCTGGTGACTGGCCACAACAAGGCGCTGGCGCTGCAAGCGGCAGTTGAAGGTAGCGTAAACCACCTATGGACGGTGTCTGCACTGCAACTGCACCCTAAAGCCGTGATCGTGTGTGATGAACCGTCAACCCAAGAGCTGAAAGTGAAAACCGTTAAATATTTCACTGAGTTAGAAGCCAAAAACATCGTAGGCTTCTAAGATAAATCTCAATCAAGCTAATAAAAACGCCCCGATATTCGGGGCGTTTTTATTGCTATCTCTGCTCAACCGACTGCGAGTTGCGACTCAAGTAAGAAGAGCCTCGATAGAAGTAGAGTCTTTTCCTCATTATCTTTTGTCAAACGGGAGGCTATCGATTGGGCCTTGTGAGAAATCCAATCGCTCACTGGTAGCATGAGACACGTCATTGAGAGCATTAGGTTCAATTAAATCAATTAAAGACTCGGCTTCTTGTTCTGCCACCGGATCCACGACATGCTTCGTCGGGATGGGGATTTGGCGTTTATACAGTTTATTCAGCGCACGAATCATCGAATGTTTAGTCACCGAACTGGTGGCTAATTTACGTTGCAGCGGTTTGGCCAAGGCTTGTAAACCGACAATCGATTCCACTCCGAGCTTACCACCCACCAAATCACGCAGATTTTTCGCAGGCTCATACCCCATAGAAGCCGAAAGGAACAACCAAATATACGCAATTGCTTTACCGTGAGCACCACGGTCAATCCACGCTTCACCGGCATGATACATGGCTTCAGGGTGCCCTTTTTCTGAGGCACGCTCTAACCAGTAACACGCCATCGGGAAATCACTGGCCCCACCAATGCCGTGCAACAGATTTTGTCCCAACTTCATCATGCCTTCGGCACTTCCCATATGGGCAGCTTTGCTGTACCAGAAGGTAGAATCGGCAGGCGTTGGAGCAATGTTATCTTTCGAAACACACCACCCTCCCATAAACAATATTGCATCAATGAAATTGGCCTCTGCCGCCTCTTGAATTAACCCGATACCTTTCGAAACGTTAACTTCGATTCCTCGCCCGTAAAGCCATGCTACGCCAGTTTCAAATTTGGCGGCCAGATCGCCTTCTAAACCGCGCACACACGTTTGCCAAAACTTTGCCTTCTCTTTCGCAATCACATCTTCACGGATACGTTGGCAAACACGCACAATGCCGTACATGGCTGGGATATTGTCGAGATGGGCGGCTTTTTCATACCAAAACAAGGCTTCTTTTAAGCTGTTGCGTTCCGCTTCTTTGGCTAAAAACAAAATGGTTGGAATGTGTCCTGATTCAGCTTTAAACAATCTTTCTTTACGTTCTTGCTCTCGGTTGCGCTCTAAGGCTTTGCGATACGCTTCTTCTCTGGCTCTGCGTTCTGCTTCTAACCGCTTACGTCTTACGGATAACACAATCATCCAGACGAAGATCAGGATAAGTGTTAGCCCGGTAGCGCCAATCGCAATTCCGATAATATTCATAGTTTCTCTAACTGGGTCACTGCATTTGCCATCAACGATTGAAGGCAGGCAAAACTAAACGATGATTGAATTGTACTGTACATCCAACGTAGAAACTATGTGCGATAAAAAATGGGTGGAGATCCTCCACCCATTTTTGTTGGTCGGTCTGATTATTTGCGAACGTTAACCGCTTTCACAAACACTTCTTGGGCGCCTTCAATTCCCAGTGCTTTCGCTTCATCTAACAGACTCAGCGCCTTAGGTAAATCATTCGCTTGTACGGCTCGTTCTATGGAAGAGAAGTAATAGGTTTGCGTATCTGGCTGAACCTGAATTTGAGTTTTCGCAGCATCCGTTGATGTCGCGGATTGGCGATCTTCACTGCGTACAAAGGACAAGAAAGAAGGCCCAGACACATCCAGTTCAATCGTTCCAGTTAAGGTATGCGGTACAGGAATATCTTTCACTTCAGGTAGATAGTTTCCCCGAGCCTCGGCATCAATCCTCGCGGGATGAGCAACATATGTGACGCCTTGTAAATCTTGCTGTTTGGTATAAACCAAAACAAACAGCGATTTGTAACCTTGTGGCGGATAAAAATCCAACTCCGCGACTAAGCGATTCCCTAAATGTAAACGGGGTTTACGGTACTCAAAGGTCGTCTCTTCGTAGGATTCCACGACTTGACCTTGAGCATCGACAATCATCACATGCGGGTAAAACACCGAATCACCAATTTCACTGGTGATCGTCAATGTCATTTGGCCACGATCTGCGGGGATCTCAAACAATGCGACAGGGCTTGCAATCACCTGATTGCGCAAATACTGCGTTTCCTTGGTCAACGCCATCTTAGTCGTGCTAGGCAACTTCACTTTCGTCGCTTGCAATTGACCAATCTGCTGAACCTCCTGCCCTGCATTAGATTTTACTTGCTCAACGACAGTTGCACTCTGACAACCGGCTAATGCAATGCATCCCCCGAGTAATAAGGCTCTAAACATCATAACAACTCCTTTTTTATCATTTTTTTAAAGACTCTCATCAAACCTACTGGCAAGAAACTAGAACTGTACAAATTTGTGCGTTAGCCCCGAACTAGGTGGTCTTGTCGCTTCACTTTTGAGGTGATATGAGCCTTGAAAAAAATAGCCGATCTGCATCGGCTATTTGAATTATGGACAATAAATTTTAAAAATCAGTGGATTAATTACCACCAAGCTTCAACTTGAATACCCATCACGAAATCTGAATCACCTTTGTTACCAAAAGTCGTACCTTCATGATCCGTCAGGTATGAGCCGTAAACACGCAGTTCAGGACGAGCCCAGAAGCTGTTACCCATTGCCCAAGCTTGAGCAACGGTGAACTTGCTGTATTCGAAATCTTCGCCTTTGTCGTTGTCACCGCTGTTGTAACCGGCTTCAAACACAGTGCGCATAGTGTCGTTCCACTTGTACATTGGACGAACAACTACTGAGTACTGATCGATATCTGCTTTAGCAGTACCAATGTCAGAGCCTGATAGATAAGCCAATTGATGGCCCATTTCCCACGCTTCACCAAGGTTAATCACACCCCAGTTCAATAGACGGAAACCGTTCGCATCATTGTTGTCTGCAGAGCCGCGACCATAGTAAGTACCCGCCCCCCAGAAATTAGCCACTTGAGCGCCGTAACCTGCAGTACCGTATTGGAATACAGTTTGGTTAAAACCATTGCTCAGACCTTGATGCAGAATCGCCGTACCCATTACACCGTCATCAGCCAGTTCAGTTTTACCATCTTTCTCAGTGGCGAAGTTGTATGCCACTGCTAATTCAAGAGTCGCGTTTTCCCACAGACCGATATTCGCTAGGCGAGCATCAAAAATGTAACCGGAAGAATTGGTATTATCGCCATCTTGAACCAAAGCGACTGACAGTTTTTGATTACCGACAGACAGATTTTCAATACCACCACCAGTACCAGATGTGTTTAGGAAGTAGAAATCCGTGATGTGAATATCTTTACGTTGGTAGTAACGCTTACCCGCCCACATCACCGCTTCCTGATCAGATGCAAGTAAACCTTTAGCCTGAACGTTGAACTGTGCTACGTTAAAATCGCCATCTTCCCAGCCATTTGCGCCGTTATTGCCTTGCGCAATCATTGACTCCACTTTCCACGTTTGTTCACCGGTTTTCAGCTCTTCTGAAAAACCAAACTCATAGTAGTTGTCGTTTTCGTTACCAAGACGACCAACACCCGCTTTTTGAAACGCAATGTCCGCATTGCCGTTACCACTAATTCCAGTACCTGCGCGGAAGTAGCCATTGAAATCGACAGCGAAAGCAGAACCAGCTGCGAGCGTCGCGGCCACTGCGGCAGCAATTACACTTACTTTTTTCATCGTTAACTCCATTTAGGGTTTTTATTTTGGATTCTTGACCCTCTTTTCTGTCGAGCCCCCAAAGGCAGAAAGTTGGCAGCATAAAAAGAGAGGTAAGATGGGAACGAGTCCCCAGTTGTTTCAACTGTGGTGAGATTACGTGAGGAGGATAAAAGGCACTTCCTCCACCCCATTTTTATTTGGGGGGGAGGAGAAAGGATGAGAAAAATTACAGTATGTTGTTTTTAAAACTTAGATCACGTTATTTGGGGGGAGTAGGTTAGCCACTTTCTAAATAAACCAATACAAAGTGTCTAAACGATCACTATTCAGCCCAATTTCCACGTTCAATATGAAAGAAAATTACAGATAAATATTTGTGACAGCGCGCTTGACCTAAGACAAGCAAAGCCTTTTACTTAATAACGTGGTGCGCTAAAAAACGATTAAAAATGAAAATGAACCTGTCAACGCCTTTCCCATTAGGAGCAACACTCGATGCAGAGGGTTGTAACTTTGCGATTTATGCTCCAGCCAATCGAGATATTCTCTTGGCTCTCTTTCATGCTGACGGTAGCTATGAAACACATCAGCTTGAACATGAATATGCAGGGGTCAAACATACGCATATTTCTGGCATTCATGCTGGGCAGAAATACGGTTATTTAATCCAGCTCAATGATGAATTGCATTATATTTCTGACCCTTACGCGCGAGCGTTAGAAGGGCCGCTGCATTATGCTCCCCCATTTGACAGCCATAAAAGTTTTGATCTGCCAAAATGTGTAGTCACAGATACCCACTTTGATTGGCAAAACGTGGCTAAGCCGCGTATCGCCCGAGATGAAATGGTGTTATTTGAAACCCATGTCAAAGGGTTAACCCAATTAAATCCGGATGTAGAAAAAGCACTGCGTGGCAAATATTTAGGTTTGGTGAGCCAGCCTATGCTGGATTTTTATCGCCAGCAAAATATTAATACCCTGCAGCTACTCCCAATTGCAGCTTGTATGCATGAGCCCCATCTCTTGGAAAGTGGCAAGGTCAATTATTGGGGCTATAACCCTTATGTATTTATGGCCCCCGATCCACGTTACGCAAGTAAAGACGCCGTCAATGAACTAAAAACCACCATCCGTGAGCTGCATCGCAACGGCATCCAAGTCATTTTGGATGTGGTGTATAACCACACGGCAGAAGGTGGAACCAATGGACCGGTGTTCAACCTCAAAACCCTTGATCCAAACTACTATCTGCACCATGGCGATCACTACGCCAACTATACTGGATGTGGCAACACGGTCGATCTCTCCAACCAAGCGGCACTGAATTTGGTGATGGACACGCTTCGCTGTTGGGTAACGGAATATCAGATTGACGGTTTTCGTTTCGATTTAGCCGCCACCCTCGGCCGCCGTGGTGATGAGTTCAGCAAAGAAGCGGCCTTTTTCAAAGCCGTTGCACAAGATCCGGTGCTGCGCGAAGTGAAGCTGATTGCCGAACCTTGGGATATTGGCCCCAATGGCTACCAAGTGGGTAACTTTCCTTTTGGTTGGAATGAAACCAACGACAAACTACGCGATATTACCCGTAGCTTCTGGCGTGGCGACCTAGGCTTTTTGAAGGAGTTTGCGACACGCCTCATGGGTTCACGCGACCTCTACAGCGCGGCTAACTGGCCTTACAAACTGACCGTCAACTACATCACCTATCACGATGGGTTTACGCTGCAAGATTTAGTGTCTTATAAACACAAACACAACGAAGCGAATGGCGAACAAAACCGCGATGGCCATGGTGATAACCGCTCAGACAACTACGGTTTTGAAGGTGACACCGACAGTATCGTGATCCGCGCGACTCGTGAGCGGCAGAAACGTAACTTTATGGCCAGCCTGCTGTTTGCTTTCGGTATTCCACACATTCTCACCGCCGATGTGCTCTCACACACTCAAAAAGGCAACAATAACGCTTACTGTCAAGACAACGACATCAGCTGGTTAAACTGGGAAAACAACGAAACCAAACAAGATTTTCGTGAATGGCTTGCCGGAATGGTAGCGGCAAGACAAACCTACATGGTGCCCTTTATTCGCGCATTTAGTGGCGAAAACCGTAACAATAACCGTATTGCTTGGCGTAGGGTGGATGGCAAACCTATGGAAATGGATGACTGGAATCGCCTCTCCTCGGTCGCTTTGCATATCGGCATTGGTAGTGATGGCCCTGAAATGTTGTATTTGATTAATCAAACCAACGCGCCAGCGCGCTTTGTGCTCCCCAAAGATAGGCAGCAGGATTGGCGTTTGATTTGCGATACCAATATGCGCCATGCTCAACATGGTCATGCTGAAGGTGAAGTGTTGCAACTGCCTGTTTCAATGTCGATTTTGCACTATCAACCGAAGAAAAAATCGGCTTAAAAGTAGCGAAGAGAGCAGCAAGCTGCGACAATGGCGACCTTTAGAGCGGCACCGTCTCGTGCCGTTTACACCAACAGAAGCAACGTTCTCGTTGCTTTCGCGTTACAGAGCTATAGAAAAACAGAGGAAATTGAATGAACCCCATTCTAGCGATGCTGAAAGAAAACAATATCAGTAACGAGCAGATCAACGAGTTGTTTCAAACTCTGACCCAAAACCCGCTTGCCGCCATGGCCACATTAGCGCAATTGGGACTTCCCCAAGACAAATTGCAAATGCTGCTTGCGCAAGTGATGCAAAATCCAGCGCTGATCAAACAAGCCGTTGAAGAGCTGGGACTCGACTTCGCGAAAGTGGAAGAAGCGAAAGCCAAACTTCAACAATAAGCTCGTTATCCACTCATAAAAATCATGCCCAAACTACTTGGAGTTGCCGGTAAGCGGCAAGTGAGTAAATATCCATGAGCATAGACAGACTATGTGATTGGAGTGAACGAACGTAACCAACACCGCTGCAGCTTCAAGTAGGAAGGGGATATTAGGTTGGATACTTACACCCAATAGTCTATCCGAAACCGCCATAGGACTAGAACCCCGCTATATCACACAGGCCAAATACGGTTTAAATCTCATTTTCATGTCATTTATCATTTTTTTGCATAAAAATGCGATATCAATCGCAAAAATGCATGTCATTAGTAGAATTGGTGTTATACTCAGGCGAAATCATTCACCAGCTTTATGTAATTTGGCTAGTGAAACGCAACTTGGATAGCACATTCAACATATGGACGTGACCAACCCGCTTCACCACAAGGTCACAAAATCTTTATGGTTTTCTTCAAAAATTTAGCGATAGGCAAAAAAATTGCAGCCGCGTTTGGTGTGATTGCCTTAATCAACTTTGCTTTTGGTAGCTACCTTTATAATTCCCTTCATACCATTAAAAGCGACGTACTCAATCTGACCAACGATACTATACCTTCGATGATGTTGGTGAATAGTATCAAATACAACATGGCCTCAGTGCGTAGAGCGCAAGTCCGCCTTCTCTCATCAACCGATGAAGCAGAAATCGCGGACGACATTCGCTGGATGAACGACCGCTACGAACAAATTGTCCAAGATCTGAGTCGATATGAGAACAGCATTTGGACCGATCATGAACGCAGCATCTTCATGCCAGTGAAAAATCTATGGCAAGAATATTTACGTCAGCCTGGTTCTTACAATAACGATATTCAACGAAAAGAGATGATTACGGCGCGGCAAGATCTGCAACGCTCTCTGCCAACGTTTGAAAAGCTGGAATCAGCGATTGATGAACTGCTGAAACTCAACCTCTCTTACGTGGATAATAACCGCAATGAGTTGACCGAGCTCATCGATAAAATTAGCCAGTTTTCTGTCACCAGTATTGTTGCCTTACTTGCCTTTATGAGTGCGGTGACTTGGTTATTAACCAACCTAATCTGCCGCCCACTGATGCAAGTGGTGACACAGGCCAACGCGATTGCCGAAGGTAATTTATCGCACCGCTTAGATCGCAAAACCATCGGTCATGACGAATTAGGCGAACTGGCTGATGCCTGCAGCAAAATGCAAAATAACTTGCGCCTGATGGTCGAAGAGATCATTACTAGCGCCACTCAATTGGCTCATGCGGTTGATGAAGTGAGCGCCGTTTCAGAGCAAACATCACAAGGCATGCAGATCCAGCAAGAAGAAGTGATGCAGATTGCAACAGCCATGGCCGAGATGAAATCGACCGTAGCAGAAGTAGCACGCAATACCGAAGTGGCTTCGGATGCATCCCGTGACAGCAGCCAATATGCAAATGTAGGCTCACAACAAATGTGCGCTGTGAATGAATCAATTCAGCATGTGAATCAAGAGATCAGCCACACCGAGCAGCGTGTACTTGAGCTAGAAAGCCAAGCACAACAAATCAACATGGTGGTTGATGTGATCAGTAACATCGCAGAGCAGACCAACCTACTCGCACTTAACGCAGCGATTGAAGCGGCGCGTGCGGGTGAACAAGGCCGTGGCTTTGCGGTGGTCGCCGATGAAGTACGTTCGCTGGCAGGTAAAACCCAGCAGTCCACAGGCGATATCGTTGAGATCATTCAAAACTTACAAGCCTGCGCACAAAAAGCACGTGAAACCACCAACAACAGTCGTGAATTGATCAACCACTGTGTAGAGCAAAGCCAAGAAACACAACAAGCGATTGAACAAATTCGTCACCAAAGTAGCCAAATTGCGGAGATGACGATTCAAATTGCCAGCGCCTGTGGTGAGCAAGATTCGGTAAGCGAAGAGCTAAGCCGTAACATTGAGCGAATCAACGAGTCGGCCAAGCAAGTCGCACAGGGCTCATCTAGCGCTGCGCAATCTTGCGCAGAACTCAGCCAGCTAGCGAGTCAATTGCAACATACGGTACAACGCTTCAGTTTATAACCTCATCTTGCGATGAAAAACGGCCTGATATCAGGCCGTTTTTCATTGTATAACCATCACGCTCAAACGCTCTATTCCTGCTTGGGAATAACGATGGGTAATATCAGCTCAACAGCATCCGAAAACTGACTTTCTTCATCATTAATTACGGCTTGTCTCGCTGATTCAGCATTATCCGTTGCCGCAGCCACAGGCGACACTACAGCTGGGGCAGGAGGCATAAAGCCTTGCTCAACACATTGACACTCTTGCTCTTTCGCTTTACGAGTTTGATGGGGAGCGTACCAGCGTTTTAAACCTTGCTCTAGACGCTCTGCCGCAGCGGTTGGTGTCATTTTGCCAACTAATACCGCTTGGCTCACTTCGGCAAGCTCATCACCTAACTTAGGTTGACCACGCGAAAGAATTTGAGTGGCAACCCGAATGGTTGAGTCACATTGATCGCGCCACTCCATCATTTCACGCGCCGCAGGATTGGTGACGTCAAAGAAGTGGTTAGACAACGAGAAAAAACCCGGTAGCGAATTGGTATACAACTCAGCAAACTCTGGTGTGGTTAACCATTGTAAAAAGGCCATCGCTGCTTGCGGATTTTTGCTAGCCGGGTTCATCCCCATACCGATGTCAGTATGGTCAGTAAAGAAGCAGCCATCTCCTTGCTTCGAGACAGGAGGACGTATAACCCCAAAATCGACTTTATCGGTAAATGGTGCAATTTCCCATGAACCCGCCACATAAAGTGCGGCTTTACCCGAGGTAAAGAGCTCATTACTGGTGCCATAATCCCTCAGCTCACCGCCCTCACCTAAGTAGTCTCGCCAACGCGCTAGCTCTTCAAACACCTTCACGTACTGTGGATCGCCTAAGTGCTCTTGGCCATTAATCAACGCCAAACGACCATCTTCCCCTTTCCAATAATTGGGGCCGATGTTTTGATAGCCCAATTCAGATGCGACCCAGCTTTCAGAACCACTCATCGATAAGGGGATATAACGTCCATCCACTTTCACTTTATCGAGAACGGTAAAAAACTGTTCACGGGTTTGCGGAACACTCAGTCCTAACTCATTGAAAATTTTCTTATTATAGAAAAAACCATGTATCACTGAAGCCATAGGGACACAGAAGGTTTGTGCCCCAGAATCGGTTTGCCAAGGCGCTTGGGCAAAGCTCGGGAAATTTTCCATCCCAGCCATTTCGGTGATTTCTGCCAAGTGTCCAGCTTTGAAAAGTGCCAAAGAATCATCAAACGGGCGGCAAGTGATCAAATCTCCCGCTTTTCCAGCTTTTAAGTTTTCCCACAACGTTGGCGTATAGTTCACATTCGGCACTGGGTTAAATTTAACTTTGATGCCAGGATTCGCAGCTTCAAAAGCGGGGATGATTTTTTGCTCCCACAGCGCCTTATCATCGGCGCGCCAACTTTCAATCACCAATTCGCTGGCCATCAACTGACCCGATAGTAGGAGACCTAGAGCTCCAATCCACTTGTTCGTCATAAGCCCTCCTAGACCTTAAAGTGTGCAATGAGTTGCTGCTGCTTAGCCGCGAGATCGGCCAACACTTCACTGCTGTTGGCCGATTCACGCGCTTCACACTCCGTTTCATGGGCAACTTCTGCAATCCCAGTTACATGGTGCGCAACACTTTGACTGACTACGATTTGCTCTTGCGCCGCATGGGCAACTTGATCGGCCATCTCTTTAATCGTTCCCATACGATCAGCGATCGATTGCAGCGCAGAATCCATTTCCCTTGTTTGCTCAACACAAGCACGAGTCTGCTCTTGGCTGCGTCCCATCACCTCAACCACTTGCTTACTCGACTCCTGCAAGTTCTCAATCATATGTTGGATCTCTTCGGTCGAGGTTTGAGTGCGCGTAGCCAAAGCACGAACTTCATCCGCCACCACCGCAAAACCGCGTCCGGCATCTCCGGCACGCGCGGCCTCAATCGCCGCATTGAGTGCCAACAAATTGGTTTGCTCGGCGATACCGCGGATCACATCCAAAATACTGCCAATGTTGTTACTAAACTCGCCCAGTTTATGGGTAATGCCCACGGCCGATTCCATATCACTCGCTAACTGCTCGGTAATACGACGTGTCGTGGCGACCTTTTGACGTCCTTGTTTTGCTTCTGCATCCGCGCGATCCACCTCGTCTTTCGCGCCATCGGTTGAACGCGCTACTTCGGTTGCACTGACTTCAAGCTCAGTAATGGCCGCCGCCACTTGGTCGGTTTGGCTCTTTTGTTCTTGCACCCGCGCCATAGCGCGTTCACTGATCTCAGCTGAGCGGCTCGCTTCATTCACCAGATGGCGTGAACCGGCGTTGATTTGTGACAGCAGCTCACCGGTTTTGTCCGCCAGAATATCAATTGAGCGAGAAAGCGCACCAAACTCGCAACGAGTTGGGTAGTTAATGCGCCGAGTCATATCGCCTCTGGCCATATAAGCCAGCTCGTGATTAATTTTTTGCAACGGCTTTTGAATACTGCGCGCAGTGGTGTAACCAATCACTAAGGCAACAGCAGCGGAAATCGCCGAGACCGCCATAATCCAGAAATTCGCACTGCTCACCGCAGCATCCGCCAGCACACGACTTTGCTGAGCAATTGAGCCGGCATATTTCGCCATGTCATCCAGTTTCGCTAAGCTATTGGCAAGACTGGCATCGACCTGTTGGTTTTGAATGAGCAGAGCATTTTCCAACTGCTGCGCTTTACGCATGGTTGCCAGCAAACCATTTTGACCCAAAGCGAGCTCTTGTAGGCGGTTGAGGTTTGCGATGTAGCGCGCTTTTACATCGTCAGGAACGAATACACGATCGAGCCGTTTTCGTGCCATTTCGATGTCTTTACTGAGTACTTTTTCCAGTTCATTTAAATCTGTCTTGGCATCCGCTCGGCGAATATTTTTTTAAATCGCGGGCAATTCCTGACGTGATCAACTCGGCTTTGTTACGCATCGAACGTTGACCCGAGCTCTGTTGTAATAACAAATCGGCAGCCCATTGATAGGTATCTTCTAAACGAATAAAGGCAATTTCTAATTTGCGACGTTGCACCAGCGCATTCACCCATTCACTATGTTGAGCCAGTACTTGATCCGCTTGGCTATAAAACTGATTGGTGGCCTGTAACACATCTTGGAACTGCTTTTGGCTCTCGGTTGAATCCGTCAATGCGTTCATTTGCTGACTCAATTGTCGAAAGCGAGCTTGCTGATCTTTGAACTTGTTCGACAGTTGGGGGAGTTCACCAGCCTCTTCACTAGTGCGAAATTCCAGCACCCAACGGTTGCTCTCTTGTAACGCTTCCTTAAGGCCCGCAACCGCCATCACTAAAGGTGTGGCTCGATCTGACACTTCTGATAACCCATCGTTAATACCGCGGATTTTCAAAGTACTAATGACACCTAATAGGATTAACAACAGGAGCATCAATACGAAGCCAGCGATAATGCGCTGCACGATAGATAAACCCATGAACCTATCCTCATGATTCAATGAAAAGATACGTTAAACATAGACAGATTAAATAAAAGCCGCGAGTTGAACATCACGATTTGTGACACGCACTTTTCGCGGTTGTTTAAATTAGGAAGGCTTGGTGTGGGATATTGGCATACTTGAACCCTACGCACGCTCTGTCTACAATGGCGCACTTTTATCGAGTCAGGTCACATACAATGAACGACACTACAGCAAAACCAACCCTACCCGATCGCTTATCCGGTAATTCACGCAGCCCATTTTTTATCAAAGAGTGCTTTGAGCACCAAATCGGTATTCGTTTTAACGGTAAAGAGCGTACCGATGTAGAAGAGTACTGCATCAGCGAAGGCTGGATTAAAATTCCATCACCAAAAGCGAAAGATCGCTACGGCAACCCTATGCTGATCCAATTAAAAGGCACGGTTGAAGCTTATTACGTGTAAGCGCTCACTTTGAGGCTAAGCTTGCTATGGCAACCTTCTTCTCTCAACACGCCAATAAAAAATCCGCCCTATAAAAGAAGGCGGATTTTTTATTGGTGCTTTATTTGCGAGCGTGATTATTCGTCACGCAGCAGCGCTTTGGCAAGCAGTGATACTGCGGCAGAAAGCAACACAATATCTTTTAACAGGAATTGCCCCGGTACAACGGAGATAGCTGGGAAACCACCCAAACTTGGTTCTGTAATTGGAGCGCTCAGCAAGAAGCTACTGGTTACCGCAAACGTAACAGTGGCACTTGCTGCACCTAGCACGGCAACCGTACGGTGATAAGGCGCCAGCAGCAAAGCAACCGCGGTTGTCACCTCAACCAAACCAATCAGGTTTGATGCGCCTTGCAAACTGAATACACTGTACAGCCAACTGGTCAGTGGACTTGAAGCCACTAATCCTTCAATCGCTCCGGCTTCATAGCTGGTAAATTTCATCGCGCCGATCCAAGCTAACACAATAGCAATGGAGAGACGCACGGCGTTAGCAGCCACTTTATCTAACGTTGATACCCAAACAGGGTGATGTTGAGCATGATGATGGGTTTTCATTTTGTATTCCTTCTAAAAACAAATTTATCTATGAATGCTGCGTTATCGGTTAGTCTGACTCATTAGCACTTGCGTAAATTGGCCATTCTTTATGGCGGCTATTAGGTCGTCATGACCACCGATATGCACGCCACCAACAAAAATTTGCGGTACGGTTTTGCGTTGGCTGCGATTAATCATTTCGTTAAACAAAACCTGACTAGTGCTGACTTCGATTTCGCGATAACTCAATCCCATTCCGGTCAGAGTTTGCTTTGCCGCTTTGCAGTAGGGGCAGTAGCTTTTGGTATATATTTCAATTTTCGCCATAGTCGTTACCTCGTTGCGTTGTGTATGGTGCTACTTTAGGGCTTGCCATTCGGACCATCTATGCATGACAATCTTGAATTAATACATCGATCGTACATTCATAATGAGGATTCAAATGGAAGTGATGAGCGACATTCTCCGCGCGATACGGGTGTCTGGCAGCGTCTATTTTTGCAGTCAAGTTGAAGCACCTTGGACAAAAAACTTTCATGATGCCGAACAAGCCAGCTTTCACATGATTCGCCGTGGTACTTGCTGGGCAAATGTGGATGGCTATGTTGAACGATTAGAAACGGGGGATTTGATTTTTCTTGGCCCAGGGCAAGAGCATGTACTTTCTAGCCAATCTCCCGTTAAAGGACAACCCGATTTTGAAGAGTCAACTCTGCTGCTGTGTGGATCATTCAGCTTCACACGCACGGCGACTACACCACTATTGAGTGTGTTTCCCCGCGTTACGATAGTGCGAGACAAGGACTTTACTAAGTACCCTTGGCTGCGCAGCACTTTTGACCAGTTAAGTGCGGAATACCTTTCGCAAGGCCCCGGATCTGAGTTGATTGTGAATAAACTGACCGAGATCATTTTGGTTGAGCTGATCCGAATTAACTTTGGCCGTGAACAAAACAGCCCATTCTTAGAGGCATTGAACGACAAACGTATTTCTCGCGCTCTACAACTGTTGCATAATCACCCTCAGCAAAGTTGGACACTCGAATCACTCGCTAACCAAATTGGCATGTCGCGCGCCGCTTTTGCTAATCGTTTTTCCACCTTGGTTGGCCGCCCGATGTTTGAGTATTTAACTCACCTGCGGATGCAAAAAGCGCAGGAATTGCTGCAAGAATCCCTGCTACCCATTGATGACATTGCCGAGCAAGTGGGCTATGAATCCGAGCGCGCTTTCACCCTGACCTTTAAAAAGCACACAGGCACAACGCCGAAACGCTTTAGGTCACAAAGCTAACAAAGCAAAAATATATTCTGTGGGGTAGCTTCCCCTTTCAGATTTCTATTTTGATTTATTCGCCTTGCCTTGAAACAGCTTAACGCTCTTTTTATTCTGCGTGCGGCGGTATTTTTTCCGATCATGTGAAATTAGATTAATACTATTTTTCAGTTATATAAGAATCTTGACTGACAATAAAATCATTGAATTTCTTAGATTGAGAGGCTCTAAAACATCCATAACTCTTAGAGGTTTCGCCATTTTTCATATAACCGAGTAAATGAACAGCCTCATCGATCAAAACACTAGCCGCCTTCGCATACGGGTCGTGTTCAGTATCGAATGTCTCTTCGTTTTGAACAACCATATGTCCGCCATTACCCATAAAAGAGAAAGCCCGTTTGCTGTATTTCAAGTCTTCAGCCAACGTACTTTTGGGATCAATAGCAATCAAACAAGTCACCAGTGCATAATCTTTTAGCTGATTCCTAGCATCAAGTACTTGTTCATTTGAAACACTTACAGATGCAACACACCCTATTGAGAAAAAGAAAACAGAGAGAAGTAGAGAATGAACTAATTTTTTAGTTCCCATAGCATTACCCTTTTAGGCTTCACAGCCCCATTATAATGTTCGTAGTAACCTAACTCTTGGTAGCGACTTCCATCTCCGGTAGATGAACCATTCCAAAGCGTCACGTGCCCAGACGCATCACCCCATCCGCTGACTTCAATAATGATCAATCCTTTTTTTCCAGAAATTGCTGAAATATCAGAAGGACTCATATCGTATTCCGGTTTACCCCAATTAAATTCAATATACTTAATTAGATCTTTAACTCGAAGTATATAAACTTTATTGTCAGCACCTCTGACACGATATATTGGGTAGGTTTCAATAATTGTTCCACCAGGAATAAGAAAACCACCATAGTTGAAACCGCGGCTCATCCTTAGAGCACAAGCATTTGCATAACTTGTATTGTCAGATTCATAAAGTTCAAAGGCTCGTCCTCCGACTAACTCATACACTTCTGGAGCTGGTTTGAAACCAACTTCTAAATAAGCAGACCAGAGGTCTGAAAAACGAGGACGCTTAATATTTACTGTTGTCGCAGAGTTTCCAGCACTTGCAGTAATATTTCCCATTACATTACCTTCCCTTCAAGTTCCAAGCGGCTATCTTTCAAAACATCAGCAATACAAACTTCACCTCTTTCGTCAACATACCCAATGACAGTTTTGTTGACCACTCCAGTTAATATGATTGAAACTGCCTCCCCAGAAAGGTAACCAACTGTTTTTGCATGTACATTAACATCGGTATAGTGGCGAGATACTTCCGAGAGTATTCGCCTATCTGAACCATAAGAAAAGAAAACCTGAGTAATCCTCTTCGGCACTCCTACACCTAATGGCAGGCTATTTCCAGTCGATGGTGCATCACCAATATTAACTGTACCACCACCAATAGTGATACCACCGCAACTTATCGCACCACCAGTAATTGCAGCCGCTACCCCATTAATAAACACAGTAGAAGAACCAGATGCGATAGCACGACCGTGTGGTGGATGTTTTGGTTTATCGTGAGGTTCTAATGGATCACCAACTCGAGCAGCAGGAATACCATCAAATTTCACATTAGGTGAGCCTACAGTCACTGGTGTGGGTGGGAAACCATCGTGATCAGTTCCTATGTCACCAACTCTAACTGCCTTCATAATCACATCGTCCTTGTCATTTGATGGACTCTTATTTAAAGGATTCCATAACAGTAGGCAAGCTCGCTATGTTTAAACCTGAACACAGGTCATTAGCAGGCAAGTTCTTGCTTGATAGGAAAAATTAGCCCAAAGATCGATTTAAAAGCCTAATGAACACAACTCGTTAAAACACACCAACTCTATCTCAGCGAATCAAAAAAGAGGGACATCCAGTACTGCAGCTGAAATTACAAGATGATCTTCATACTCAACATACTTTCATTCACCATGCCAATCTCATACCTGTGATCTTGCTGCTTTATCTATGCTTTCGCGCACGCTGTTGGTAGTTTCAACGCTTACTCTGGCTATCCAACTCATGCTATTAAAATGACGGATAAAGAGATCGAACTGAGCATCAATACTCAGATCGCTTGGATGAAAGATGAAGGGGCTTTTACCGATATGGCCGCCTGCATTGGCAAACCAGAAGGCACCATCATTAAAGGTACTTGAGAAGTGTATGAAAGGTGATGAGAGTCAATATGAGCTGTGTTACAGCAATGGATTTAAGTCTGTACTCGGGGTGACAAATGAACACTTAGAAGCCTGCATGGACCAATACGGCGACGATGAAGAAGATCAGTATTACGCGCTACAAGAGAAAGAAGAGAAGTTAAGGGTTGAGCTCGATGAACTGCAAAGCCGCAATGACCACTCAGGCGCCCATTGGAGTAAAATCGAATCGCTCGAGCAGCAAGAGCTACGTAAACACTATCATGCTCCGAGTGGCACTTTCCTCGATAAAATAGATGAGAATTACCCCAAATGTCATCTTATGGTTCCAGCCACAAATAGCTTACTTAGCTCGAGGCACGGATGGTTTTGACTTACCTTGAAACTGCTTAACGCTCTTTTTATTTTGCGTGCGGCGGTTGGCCTGTTTATCACGCGGAGCACGTTTGCTTTCACCTGTTGATGGCTGATCGGTCACTGGAAAACCATCCAGATTCTGTATGGGTAAATCACGTTGGGTTAGGGTGCGAATGGCATTCAGTGCATCCATTTCTCCGTGACACACTAACGAGAGCGCAATGCCTTGCTGCCCCGCTCTGGCGGTGCGGCCTACACGGTGCACGTACGTTTCTGCGTACATCGGCAATTCAAAGTTGATCACAACGGGAAGCTGCTCAATATGAATGCCGCGAGCGAGCAGATCGGTGGCAATCAATACTTGGGTTGAGCCGTTTTTAAATTCTGCCAGTGCCGCTTCACGTTCCGATTGGCTTTTATCACCATGCAGCGCAGTTGCCACTATACCCGCTTTGTTGAGTTTTTTGGTCAAACTATCGGCATTCTCTTTTGCGCCGATAAACACCAGCACTTGCGGCCATTGGTGCTGCTTTAAAAGGGCTACCAAGGCTTGCGTTTTACTCCCCTTATTCACCAAATACAGCGTTTCTTGCACCGCTTGGTTAATGCTGTTCTCAGGGTTAGCAGAGACTTGGGTTGGCGCATGCATCAATTGCTGCGCTTTGAGTTTCAAATCATCAGAGAAGGTCGCAGAACACATCACGGTTTGGCGCACACCGGCGGTTTGACTGGCTAACGCTTGCACTTGCGGCCAAAAGCCCATGTCGAGCAGACGATCGGCTTCGTCTAACACCAGCGTCGTTACGCGGTTCAAGCTCAATCCACTTTGGGTTAAATCGAACAAACGTCCCGTGGTTGCCACCAGAATATTCGGGTTCTCAGCCAGCGCATTTTGCTGCTCAGTCTTATTTACCCCACCGCACAAGCAGAGCGTGTTCAGCCCTAATGCTGTACCAACGTGAGTGAGCACTTCGCTCACCTGCATGGCTAATTCACGCGTGGGTACCAACACTAAGGCTTGCTGCTCAGGGCTAGTTTTTAAACGTTCAAGCAGAGGCAGACCGTAAGCCAAGGTTTTTCCACTTCCCGTATTCGCCAACGCCAACACATCTTTGCCCGTTAACATGGCTGGGATCACCAAAGTTTGAATGGCGGTGGGTTGGGTGATCGCTTTAGGCAGAGCTTGGATTAGATCAGCGCTTAACGCGAGAGAGGAAAATGACATGGGTTGAGTACCTGAATATTCAAAAAACAATATGGGGCGAATTATCGCAGGCGTGGACTTTATCACAAGCGCATTTAAGAATACTCAGTATTTCAAGATCCAAACAACTTGGAGTTGTAGATATACCCTTCCTACTTGAAGCTGCAGCGGTGTTGGCTACGCTCGTTCACCCCAATCACATAGCTTGCCTATGCTCATGGGGATTCACTTACTTGCCGCCTACCTGCAACTCCAAGTTGTTTGGGTATAGGTAGCTATATGTAAAGCAAAGGAAGATCACCTCATCTCCCTTTGTTTTGCTGATTCACCTTACGCTTGTTTTGGCAAGAACAACTCAGCCAACATACAGCGCACACTGCCGCCACCAATGGTTTCTATGGTAGGCACAGAAAATGGCAGTAACTTACCGTGGGTGGCAAGTTGGTTAAGTTGAGCGGGAGTAAAAGCCTCATAAGCCGATTGCGACATTGCAATCACTTTCTGGCCGTCAGCGGTTTCGAGTTGCAGGATATTGCCGCAAAAGCGGTTCATCTGCTCAATCGAAATCGAAATTACCTGTTTATCTTTAGCGAGAGACTTTACGACAAATCGGCGCTCATATTCGGGGATAGCTTCATCGCAAATCACGCAGAAATGCTCGCCTATCGCCATCATCACATTGGTGTGATAAATCGGCGAGCCAGAGGGCAATCGAGTTTGGAACGAAACCACGCGCGAATAGCCGATCTGTTCGGCATACACTTCCAACACTTCACGATCACAGCGCTGTGAAAGCCCCGCATAAATGGTGCGATTAGGGTGATCCATTACCATCACGCCGGTGCTTTCCAAAAACGCTTGCTGCTCAGTAAACGCCAGTAAAGAGTGCTGTTTTTTCACAGCAAAGCCTTGCTTTTGTAAGGTATCAATCAAAGCTTCAGGGCGCACTTCCAAACGGCGGTTGGCGCACGCCATCGGAAACAAAAACAGCTCGCCCGCGTCAGTGGTACTGAACCAGTTATTCGGGAACACCGCATCCGGTGTTTCACCTTGGCCTAGGGGGTAATCAAATATCACAACGTCAACGCCCGCTTGGCGAAGACCGTTTACCATGGCGTTAAATTCGGCCATAGCGCGCTGCAAAATGGTTTCAGCGCTGAGTGCCAGCGGGTTTTGAAACGCATTATCTTGCGCAGTTTGCCCATTAAAGCCGAACTCTTTTGGCGGCACCATAACGACAGCGCGAGCCGTTTGCGCAGCAGAGCGCGGAATCAACATATTGGGTTGTAGATGAACATTCATAATAGGCACTCATCACCGATTTCACCCCAAAAGTGTAAACAGAATGTTAACTAAAGATTTGCTGATTTTGATGAATTTCAATCGATAAATTTTATCTTTTTACTGAAAAAATGGTTCATCACAGTCAAATTTGCTGGCGTTATGGATTACATCGGCTGGATTCGCTTAGAAATACCACGCCAAACGAATTAGCTCACTCGCCTGTAAGCAAACAACTTGGAGTGGCAGCTTCGACTCGGAAGGTCTATACGCAAATGACTTGGCGTTGCAGGTCGCAAGGGTATAACTTCAAGTCACCAATGGATAACGTTATACTGCTTCCGTTTTAACAGAAAATCACATTTTGGCGGACGCTCGCACGCGTGCTCTCTCCCTCACTGCCGCCCTATCACAGCAAGGATCTTGTTCATGTTTAAGCTATTTGAAGGTTTCACCGAACCGTTTCCCAAAGGTGAACCCCAACGCCCACCCAATACTTTGTGGGCATTCTGTCGTCACTACACTCGTGGCTTTGAAAAACCGCTGATGGTGATGGCGTTACTCAGCACTTCAATCGCGATCATTGAAGTTTCCCTGTTTGGTTTTATGGGAAAACTGGTGGATTGGCTTTCCACTAGCCACCCAGAAACCTTTTTGGCGGAGAATCAAAGCACACTGATTGGACTAGGTTTACTGGTACTGATTGGTATGCCGATGCTCATCGCCCTCTATTCGTTGCTGATCCATCAAACACTCCTCGGTAATTACCCGATGTCGATCCGTTGGTTGGCTCATCGCTATCTGCTCAAGCAAAGCGTGTCGTTTTATCAAGACGAATTTGCAGGGCGCATCTCAACCAAAGTGATGCAAACGGCGCTCGCGGTACGTGAAACCGTGATGAAAAGCCTCGATGTGTTTGTGTATGTGATGGTCTATTTCACCGCGATTGTGGTGATTTTGGCACAGGCCGATTGGCGCTTAATGATCCCGATGCTGATTTGGCTAGCGATTTACGTTACGGTGCAAATGTATTACGTGCCTAAGCTGAAAAAGGTCTCTTCCGAACAAGCCGATGCCCGTTCACTGATGAGTGGCCGTATCGTCGATAGCTACACCAACATCATGACCGTAAAGCTGTTTTCACATAGCCAACGTGAAACGCAATACGCCGAAGAAGGCATGCAAGATTTTCTGGGCACCGTACATCGCCAAATGCGTTTGGTGACCGGTTTTAATATTTGGGTTGAAATGGCCAACTACTTGTTGGTGTTTACCATTGCTGCCCTGTCGATTTATCTCTGGACCACTAGCGCCATCAGCGTCGGTGCCATTGCGGTTGCGGTCAGTTTATCCTTGCGTATCAACGGCATGTCTAAATGGATCATGTGGGAAGTCAGCGCCCTGTTTGAAAACATCGGTACCGTTGTGGATGGCATGACCATGCTGGGCAAACCCATCACAGTCACCGACAAACCTGACGCGAAACCCTTGGTGGTTAAGCATGGTGGCATTACGTTTGATGATGTGAGCTTCCACTACGGTGAAAACAAAGGCGTGATCAATCATCTCAACCTCAACATCAAACCGGGTGAAAAAGTCGGTTTAGTGGGGCGTTCGGGAGCCGGTAAATCGACCTTGGTGAACCTGTTACTGCGTTTTCATGATGTGGAAAGCGGCCGCATTCTCATTGATGGTCAACCCATTTCGGAAGTGACCCAAGAATCGCTGCGCAGCAAAATCGGCATGGTGACACAAGATACGTCACTGCTGCACCGCTCCATTCGCGACAACATTTTGTACGGCAATCCGAACGCCACCGAGGAGCAGCTGTTGAAAGCCACAGCGCAAGCCCACGCTCATGAGTTCATCCTCGGTTTAACCGATCCACATGGCAACAGCGGTTATGATGCACAGGTCGGTGAACGTGGCGTCAAACTCTCCGGCGGGCAACGCCAGCGGGTTGCGATCTCTCGCGTTCTGCTCAAAGATGCGCCTTTGTTGGTGCTCGATGAAGCGACTTCCGCGCTCGATTCCGAAGTGGAAGCGGCGATCCAAGAGAGCCTCAATGAGCTGATGCAAGGCAAAACCGTGATTGCGATTGCGCATCGTCTTTCGACCATCGCCGCGATGGATCGCCTGATCGTGCTCGATAAAGGCCAAATTGTTGAGCAAGGCTCGCACCAAGAGTTGATTGCGCAAAACGGCATTTATGCTCACTTGTGGGCGCATCAAACCGGTGGCTTTATCGGTTGTGATGAAGACGAAGCGGAAGAAGCCATACTGGCGTAACTCGAATCAGCACAGAATAAGCCCGCGACCATTCGCTGGCTTTCCTCTTTCAGGGCTTTTGACTTAGAATTTCGCTACTTTTTCCATGCATCAACCAAGAAGCGCTTGGCCGTTATGCCAAGGTGAGACTTTGAGTAACGAAGAGAACACCATGAATAAAAGCCTTATTACCAATGTAGTGGCGCTGGCCCTGATGGGTGTCGGCTATTTCCTGCCTAACCACTATGCCTTTTACGCGGGGCTGTTTGCCTTTTCCGGCGCGATCACCAACTGGCTCGCCATCCATATGCTGTTTGAAAAAGTGCCAGGACTGTATGGCTCCGGCGTGATTCCCGCACGTTTTGAAGATTTCAAAGCCGCCATCAAAAATCTGATGATGGAGCAGTTTTTTACCGATGCCAATATCGACCGTTTCCTCAATAAAGAGATGAATGGCGCGCTGAACCTCGATCTGCAACCGGTGATCGCCAAAGTCGATTTCAACCCGACGTTTGATTCTCTGGTTGAAGTGATTAGCCAATCCTCATTCGGTGGCATGTTGGCGATGTTTGGTGGTGCGCAAGCGCTTGAGCCATTGAAACAACCCTTTGTGGAGAAGATGCAAGATGCGATTGTTGAGATCAGCCAGAGCGAGTCGGTACGTGAAGCCCTAAAGGGGCAACTGGAATCCCCAGCGATGCTGGATGAGATTAAAGCCAATATCGAAGGCATCATCGATCAGCGCTTAAATGAACTGACCCCGCAATTGGTCAAAGAAATCGTGCAGAAGATGATTAAAGAACACCTTGGCTGGCTAGTGATTTGGGGCGGCGTGTTTGGTGGCGTGATTGGCCTTGTTTCCGCGGCTTTGGTTTAAACATCCGCACTGTAAACCTAAAAAAATCAGCCCCAATAATGGGGCTGATTTTATCAATAAAGGTAAAACACCGAGTTAATAAAGCTCCGTTAACATCGAATCTTGGTACGCTTTTAGCTCTTCACCCTGTTGAACACGGGCGATGTAATCTGGGTTAGCGATAAATGGACGACCAATCGCGAGCAGATCAAACTCATTATTTTCAATCGCAGTGGCACCCGTTTCTGCGCTAAAACCGCCTACACCCATCAGCGTTTTTGAGTAGTGCTGACGCAAGTAAGTCGACACTCGGCCACCTAAGAAATCAAAGGTCACACTGTCATCAAACATCCCTTCATGCAGATAGGCCAAATTGCGTTTTTCCAGCTCCGGCAATAGGTAATCAAACACTTCACGATCACGCGGGTCCGCTTTGATGTTGAAATACGCCCCCGGAGACACACGCAGCGCAGTGCGCTCTGCACCAATACGTGCGATCACGGCATCCACCACTTCCAAAGCAAAACGCGCCATATTGGCCGGCGTTTCGCCGTACTCATCGCTGCGTTGGTTCGAATCAAAATGCAGGAACTGGTCAATGAGATAGCCGTTCGCGCCATGAATCTCGACGCCATCAAAACCTGCCAAGCGTGCATTTTCCGCTGCTTGTGCGTAATCGGCCACCAGTTGCTTGATCTCCGCTTGGCTCGCCGCTTTCGGTACTGTGTACTGCAATTCACGGCGACGTGGCACGCTGCCTTCAACACCGAGAGCTGAAGGCGCTAAAACATATTCGCCCGCAAAAAAGGCAGGGTGCGCCACGCGTCCGGTATGCCATAGCTGAGCGAAAATCTTACCGCCATTGGCATGCACCGCTTCTGTCACTTTCTTCCAACCAGCAATTTGTGCCTGTGTAAACAGCCCAGGAGTATTCGGGTAGCCTTGCCCGTCGGGGCGAATAATCGTGGCTTCGGAAATGATCAGCCCAGCATCGGCACGGCGTGCGTAATACGCCACCATGGCATCGGTCGGCACCAAATCATCATCAGTCATGCAGCGCGTCAGTGGCGCCATCGCAATTCGGTTGTTTAAAGTAATCACATCATTGAGCGCGTATGGCTGAAAAAGAATATCGGTCATTTGAGTTGTCCTGTGGTTGTCTGTTGCGCTTATGCTAGATCATTCTTGAACAATCGTTCAAGAACTTTTTTGAATGAACGTTCAAGATACTTTGTCATCGACTCGGTTTAGCGCTAGAATCGCGCCATGTTCGATGAAGAGAGTGTGTTGTGCGAGTAGCTGAATTTGACCGAGAGCAGGTGTTGAGATCCGCGATGGATGAATTTATGTCCAAAGGATTCAACAAAACCAGCATGCAAGATTTAAAACGCGTGACCGGTTTACACCCCGGCTCGATTTACTGCGCGTTTGAAAATAAGCGCGGTTTGCTGATTGCCGCCCTTGAGCAATACACCAAACAACGCGTCTCGGAATTTAATGCGATTTTCGCCGCACATCCCACCATCTTAGCGGGACTAGAGCAGTACATGGCGATGGTGGTGGATGAGTGTGAACGCGATGAGATCAAAGATTGCTTGCTGCAAAAAGCGCTCAATGAACTCTCTTGTCAGGATGAAGAAGTCGAAACGCTGATCCGCGCCACAGTGGGTACTTGGAAACAAGGCATGCTTGCGCAATTACAAGAAGCACAGCAGCGCGGCGAGATAAACCCAGACAGTGACTGCGTGCTGCTCACCGAATATTTGGTGATGGGCATTTATGGTTTACGCTCGTTTGCCCACACTCGGCCGGAAAAGGGCTTACTCAGAAAGCTCGCCGATAAACTGTTGGACGCGATTCGCTGATCCGCCAATGTTGGTCGTTCTGACAAAAAAGCCACAGATGCGGTCTGTGGCTTTTCACTTTTTTGGCGATATCACACAAAATCGCTGAGCATCCAGAGCGCCAGCAGCAAAAACACCGCGCCCATCACTTTGTGCTGGTAAGTGCGAAAACGCTGATTGTCGACCAGCGAGTGACCAAACACGCCAATCAAAGCCACCAGCAGCAGATTAAACAGCAAGCCGCACACATTCAGCACCATACCTAGCGCGAACATCTGTTCGGCGGAGCTCGCCGCGATATTGGTTGAAACAAACTGCGGCAAAAACAGCACAAAGAACACCAAGGCTTTGGGGTTCAGCAAATTACTCACTAAAGCCCGTTGGTAAAAGGTTTTTGCTACCGCTTGTGCCTCATCCAAGGTGGGCGCTTGCGCCGCATCGGCGCGTAGGCAATCCCACGCCATTTTGAGCAGGTATGCTCCACCCAACAAATGCAGCACATTGAGCGCCAACGGGTTCATAGCAATCAGCGCGGAAACCCCAAGCGCTGCGAGTAAGGTTAAAATCATCCCTGATGTGGCATTGCCCAAGCTGGCAAACAAACCGACTCGGCGTCCGTAGCTCATACTAGAGCTCGCAATCAGCAGCATATCTGGCCCTGGGATCAGCAACAGCGCCAATACCGCGGTGAGATAAACTGGTAATACCGAAACATCAATCATGTTGAAAATCTTGTTAAAGCTGGAAAGCGGCGGATTTTATAGGAGACATACCGCCATTTCCATATGAAAGATAATCCAAATAAACTCATTTCTAGCCAGAGATAAAATAGTGCGGATTTCGATTAGTACAGAAGCGCAATTTTGTACAAAAACTTTCCTGCACTTTGCAGTAGACTCATTAGGGAAAAGCACAAGGAAGCGTGATGGGCGACTCAGCAGGCAAAATTAAAGAACAAGCAAAATTTCAGATTGCCGAAGAGTTTGGCGGCCTAGAGCTGCTCGATGCGCAATACGAAACGCAGAATTTTTCTCGCCACAGCCATGAAGGCTATACCGTGGGAGTGATTGAGCGCGGTGCACAATCTTTCTACCGCACCGGCGGCAATCATATTGCGCCGCAAGACAGCATTATTTTGGTCAACGCCGATGAAGTGCACACCGGACACTCCGCCGTCGAAGGTGGTTGGGCGTATAAAGCCATGTACCCGCTGCCCGAGCAGTTTGCCACGGTTGCCAAAGAGATTGGCGCCAATACCGGAGCGCCTTATTTTCCACAAGCGGTGGTGTATGACCCCGAGCTTGCGAGCCAACTGCGCTTAGTGTTTGAAACCCTTGAAAAATCGACTAACCGCTTGCTACGTGAAACCCTAATTTACGCCAGCTTAGTCAAGTTGATGACGCGCCACGGCCGCACTGCGCCAAAAACCGATCAACCGCTATCTGCACTGCGGCCATTGTTGCTGGTTAAAGAGTTTCTGGATGACTTTCCGCAGGCCGATGTTTCACTCGAAGAACTGGCACAACTGGCGGGATTAAGTCCTTTTCATCTGGTGCGTACCTTTCAAAAGCAGTTTGGTTTACCACCCCACGCTTATCAAATCCAAGCCCGCTTGCGCCTCGCGAAAACCCTGTTAAAGCAAGGCGTAAGTATCTCGGAAACCGCGCAAGAGTGTGGCTTTCACGATCAAAGCCATCTGCATCGCCACTTTAAAAAAGCGCTCGGCATCACCCCAAAACAGTACGCAAGACCTTAGATAATTAGCACTCGTCACCTGAACGCTACCGCGCAAGATTATCCAAGCTTATCGGCTTATCCCTGTGTTCTGATAACCCTGACGATACCCAAATCTCTTGGAGTTTCAGGTAGGAAGGGTATAAGGTTTTCTTCTATAAATTGGAAAGAGTATGAATAGCCAAGTGTTAACCATTGATGATTCACCCACCCCCACCCGGCTGTTTTGGCAGGGCACAGTCGCTATGCTGCCGTTGAGCATTGTGGTATTACCTTGGGGTTTACTGGCCGGCTCGTTTGCGATTGAAGCGGGGTTATCGGTCATCGAGAGCCAAGCCTTGTCTGCAATCTTGTTTGCAGGAGCGGCACAGTTAGTCGCTATCGGCATGTTTAAAACGGGGGCGGGGTTACTGAGTTTGTTGATAGCCACTTTTTTTATTACCTCACGCCATTTTCTGTACAGCGTATCAATGCGCAGCAAAATCAGCCCATTACCCTTGCGCTGGCGGCTGACACTGGGCTTTTTGCTCACCGATGAGCTGTTTGCGATTTGCGGCGCGCAGTCCGATAAGCAGTTTAATCGCTGGTATGCGTTAGGCGCAGGGCTGAGTTTTTATCTGATTTGGAATTTAGCCAGCTTGGTCGGCATTGTCGCAGGCAGCTATCTGCCCGATCTCAATCAGTGGGGATTGGAATTCGCGGTCGCCGCCACTTTCATCGCGATTGTGATCCCGAATATCAAAAGCTGGCCTGTGCTGATTTCGGTACTGACCGCCTTGGTGTTATCAGTATTACTCACCGTGATGGGGATTGAAGGCAGCCTAATGTTCGCCAGTATTGGCGCCATGCTCGCCGGCTACGGTACTGAACGTTTATTAGGAGCTCACCCATGATCATGCTTTCGATATTCGCGATGACGGCACTGGTATTTCTCAGCCGTTATCTGTTTCTTGAACCTAAGCTACCCCTGCGTTTGAGCCCCACGTTGCAACGCTTACTTAGCTACTCGGGGCCTGCAGTACTCACCGCGATTTGGGCGCCGATTGTGTTTATGCCAGAAAAAACCTTGTGGTTAGAGTGGCACAACCCCTATCTTCTCGCCGCACTACTTTCCGGTGTGCTGGCTTGGTTAAGCAAAAATGTCCTGCTGACGACCGTCGTGGGGATGGGGAGTTTCTTACTGCTCAAGCTGGTGGTATTGGCCTAAGCCCGTAAAAACGGGCTTAGTGTATGTTGGGCGAGAGGGCGAAAGCTCGGTTATTCAGCCAACCATTCCACTTCAATCAAGGTCTGTTCACCACATTTCAGGCGGCCCACAAAACGGTCGCCTTGATGTACTTCTCCAACGCCTTGTGGTGTACCAGTCATCACCACATCACCATCTTCCAAAGTCAGATAGCTTTTGAGCTCTTGCAATACCGCTTGAGGCGAGTAAAGCATTTGGCTGACATGCCCTTTTTGCACACGTACGCAGTTGATCAGCAGTTCCAAATTGAGATCGGCGGCATCCAACCCGTCAAGCGCAACAAATCGGCTCAAGACTGCAGCACCATCAAACGCTTTAGCGCGCTCCCAAGGCAAGCCTTTGGACTTGAGATAACTCTGCATTTGGCGCTTGGTCAAATCTAGGCCAATTCCCACCGCGACATATTGTCCCTTTTCAACCAGAAAACAGATCTCTGCTTCATAATGCAAAGGCTCTTGATGGAAGGCGCGCAGCTGCGATGTAACCGCTGACGAAGGCTTATGAAACAGCACCATCTGTTCTGGAATGCTATTGTGCAGTTCCTGAATGTGTTCAACATAGTTACGCCCGACACACAGCACTTTACCCACGGATATGTTTCGGTTGGCAAATTGGATATGACTCATCTCTCTTCCTTGACCAGACACAAAGCCGCGATTCTAAACTAACCTCGGCTCAACTACGCAGAAATGAATCACACAATTGTGGAAAATGCACACCGCAGCCTTGTCATCATTTTGCCTTATATCTGTCATCCCTGCGCCATAAAAAAACAATCAAACCGTCACCGAACAGAAACGCATTATTCATTTTCAATCAGTACCTTAGCGGCATCACAAGTCGGGCAGTAAAGCCCAATCAAACTAATAGGGTAGAAAAATGAAAAAGGCAGCAATCGCAGTAGCAGTTCTTTCCGCAGTGGTATCTGGCTCAACCTTAGCCGCAACCGTATATGATGCAGAAGGCACTTCACTCAAAGTGGGTGGTCGTCTGGAGTTCCGTGGTGACTTTAATGGCGACGACAAAGGCAAAGAAATTGAAGGCACAATGCTCAACAAGAGCCGTGTGCGTTTGAATGTAGCCGGTGAAACCGACATTGGTGCCGGCATGAAAGGCTTTGGCTTCTGGGAAGCAGAGCAAGGCGTAAAATCGTCCGCAGGAACGTCAACAGAGCAAGAAACCACATTCAAACAACGTTATATGTACGTGGGTATGAAAGGCGATTTTGGTAGCCTCTCCTTTGGCCGCCAAAACACCGCTGGCGTGCAAATTTCTGATATGTCTGATATCGGTACCTTTACTGGCGATCAAAAAGCCTTCATCAGCGCAGGTAACGAGCAGATCAACAACACTATCGCGTATGGTTATGACTTCGAAAGCTTCAAGCTAAAAGCAAGCTACATTGCTGATGATGAGAAAAATGCCGATGGCTATGGCCTGTCAGGCATCTACTCAGCGCCATTTGGTTTGGATATCGGTTTAGGTTATGCCGCGAATGATCTGGGTACAGATAAAGGTTCAGCGGATCAAATTATTGCGGGTTTGGGTTACACCATGGGTGACCTCTACTTCGGGGCCACTTACACCACGGGTGATAAAAATGACAAAGCAGACACGGAATTTACCGGTATCGAAGTCTCTGCACAGTACAAAATCACCAAAGAATTTCGCCTGATCGCGGCTTACCAAAACCAAGAAGAAGAGACCAAGAATGTCACTAAAGACACTGCGGACTTCTTTGAGTTAACTGGCCGCTATGATTTCACGAAAAACTTCCGCTCTTACATCGCTTACAAAGCGAATGGGCTGGATGACAAAGATGCTGGCTACAAAGTCGAAGACACCATCCGCCTAGGTCTACGTTACGATTTTTAATCACACTGCCTTAAACTCCTGAATATTGTCCTTCTTTGGCCAAGCGATTGCTTGGCCTTTTTTGTTGCAGAATTTCGAACGTCATGAGCAACCACAGCGATTGGTTTTCTCACTATTACCACGTATGATTCAGCCCACTTTCTGACTACCTCTTTGATTCATGAGCATTAAACATCACCCATTGCAAGGTGCGCTTTGGATGCTGACGGCAGGCCTCGCGTTCGCCATCGTCAATAGCGTCGCACAATACGCCAGCATTCAATTTGGCCTTCCTTCCACCACCGTTGCCTTAGTGCAGTACGCGATTGCGATTGTGGTTATCCTGCCTTATCTCAAAACCCTTGGCATTCGTCAGTCACTGCGTACTCAGCGCTTTGGTGCACATTTGTTGCGCGTGTTTCTAGCGGTAATCGGCATTCAACTCTGGTTGTGGGCGCTGGCTTACCCTGTTCCCATCTGGCAAGGTATTGCATTGCTAATGACTTCTCCCCTGTTTGCCACCATCGGCTCTGGCTTATGGCTACGTGAGAAAGTCGGCATGGCACGTTGGCTCGCGACTGTCACAGGATTCATCGGTGCGATGATCATCTTGGAGCCTTGGGCGGACGATTTTAATCTTGCCTCTCTATTGCCGGTGGGAGCAGCCTTCTTCTGGGCATGTTACTCGCTGATGGTGAAAAAGCTTTCCGCTCATGATTCGCCTTCGACCATGGTGGTTTACCTGCTGCTGCTGATCACCCCCTTCAATCTGCTCCTTGCGCTCCCCGACTGGCAGATGCCAAGTGGCCAAATGCTATGGGGATTACTGATTGGCGCAGGGGTCATGACTGCGCTGGCTCAATGGGCGATAGCCAAAGCCTACGCGGTTGCTGATGCATCTTTTGTACAACCGTTTGATCACGCAAAACTTCCCTTAAACGTGCTGGCTGGCTGGTTAGTGTTTGGTTGGGTACCACCGGGCAGACTCTGGCTAGGCGCAGCAATTATCGTTCTATCTGTCGCGTTCATTACTCAGTGGGAAACAAAAAAATCACGGCGTGAAAGAAACATCGCCTAAAACCTTTCCTATCTTTTAATGAAAAGATTTGTATGAGGAATACCTGATGACCACGCCAATTAAAGTCACACTCTATCGCTGGGCTGGCAGTTTTGGCCCATTTAAAGTGAACATTCCCTGTGGAGAATGCACGCTGACGAAAGATATTTTGGCCGATACCTTTGCCAATGAATTGGCTGGCGTGCCGATTGAATTAGAGGTAAAAGATTGGCTTAGCTACTGGTGGGAACCCTTAAAGCTTAGGGCATGGCATGCGCCGATTGTGGTCATAGCAGGCAAAGTGATCAGCCAAGGAGAAGCCCTAAACCGCGGTGTATTGGTGCAATCCATCATCAAAGAGTGGACTAAACAAGACACGTTACAAGGCAATATTGTCTTTGGCAAAGCCACCTGCCCTTACTGCGTGAAAGCAAAACAGTTGCTGGATACTGCAGGAATCGACTATCGCTACCACGATGTAGTGAAAGAGAGTGCTGCGCTATACCGAATGATCCCTGAAGTGAAAGCGATCATCGGTGAAAAAACACCCGTCACGGTACCGCAGATCTGGTTAAATGGTCAGTACATTGGGGGCTGTGATGCGTTGGAAAAATGGCTGCAGGATAACCCGCATTCGCTACCTGATAACGTGGTAGAAATCGAAACTACGCGTGTAGCTCAGTAATTCAAATCGTTTGGGTATAGCCAAAATCAGCAAAAAAATCGCCCCACTCATTTGTGGGGCGATATCATTCTTAGCCTAGCGTTTTCCAGCTTTCGACTGAAAATTCAAACGTGAAAGCTTAATCAAATAAGCTTACTGGCTGAATTTTTGACGCATTCTCTGTAATAAAGAGCGCTTTTTCGTTTTGCTTTTGCCAAACTGAGCTTGATGCATCGCTTGTTTAGCGATCATTTGGCCTAGATAAACAGAACCGAGTTCATTATTCATAACGCATGCCTCTTTGTTGTTGAGTGACATTTTTCGCTCAATATAACAGCAAAAGACAACAAAACAAGAGTATGATCACGTTTTTTTGTAGTTTTATTACAAATTAATGGCGCTTTGGTTGTTTGTAAGTTTTACCTGCTGCTTGGTAAACGTCTTTTTGCTTGATATCGAAAAAGCCATCAAAAAACCAAGCAACAAATTTCACCACATCATCACCCTCGTTCATGATGTGCTCAACATATTCTTGCTCTTCGCCCTGTTCATCCACTTCAGTCGTCACATGGTAAATACGTTGCTCACCTTCCACTTCTGCTAAAGCAAACTGGCCAGAGAGTGACTGTGCCGCTTCGGCAATCGCTTCATCTTCGCTATTCTTCAGTAGCGTTAATGCTGCCGGTAACGTGGTTTGCTCACATAAAAGTTTAATTAAGGCTTCAAATTGACTCTGTTGCATGATGATCCCCGTAGAGAGTGCTTTCCCGTAAAAATAAGCGCCGATTATATACACTTCTCACGGCAAGCGGCAGTAGAACCTGTATTTACCTGCCCTACGGGCGATTGAACTGAGTTTTCATCACACCCGCTCTCATGCCTGCATTTGTACTGCGCTCTCTGGTACGTGGGCTTTTTTCGTTGCGATCAACACACTCAACATCGTGATACCGACCAGAATATAAAACACACCCATTGCATGTTGGTTAGTCACACAATGCTCAACCAAAAAACCACCCAATAAACCCGCGATCGCCATTTGAATGGAACCCGACAGCGCAGAAACGGCCCCCGCTTGTGATTTATGAGGTGATAACAAAAGCGTGGTTGCCAGCGGAAAAGAGATGCCCTGCGCGATACTCAGCCAAGTAAATGCCCAAATGAGATTGAAAACAGAAAACTCAGTAAGCAATAACCACAGCCCGGAAAACACCATCAAGCTAATCGCACAGGCAAGTAACTGGCGCGAGGAAAATCGAGAGGTCAACATATTTACCAACAGGCTTCCTACCAGTAAACCTGCTGAAGGTATGATTAAGGTAGAGCCATAATCCGCCGCCGTCATTCCGAGCTGTTTTTGCAACAAGAAGGGAAGAATCGACAATGTCACTAAACTGGCTAAATAGCTCAGCCAGTTATAACTGGCACTGCTGGTGACTTGGTGATTGGTCAGTAGTTTCGCATAATTCATCACAATGCCACGCCACTGAACACGCCGCTTCGGGTAAGGCAACGTTTCCGGCAAAATCATAACGCCGAGCGTAAAAATGGCCCCGATATAAATCAATACAAACATAAACACGGACTGCCAACTCAAATGATAGGCCATCCAGCCCCCGAGCACTGGCGCAATAATCGGCATGATCGATGCAGTAATCGACAAATAGGAGAGTGCTTTAGTGAGATGGAAACCATCATAGCTGTCGCGTAATACGCTACGCCCAAGCACAGAAGCGCTTCCAGCCCCCAACCCTTGCAGTAAACGACCAAACTCAAGCGCCTGAAAATGATCTGACATCATCACACACACGATCGTGCCAATAAGGTAAATACCTTGACCGAGCAAGAAAGTGGGACGTCGGCCTACCGCATCAGAAAGTGCGCCATAAAACAGCTGCGAGCCACCAAAACCCAGCAAAAACAGCGTGACAAGCATCTGCGCACTCGCTTGATCCACCTGTAAATCACGGCTAATCAGAGGCAGTGAGGGTAAATAAATGCTCACGCCCACTTGGCCAGTCGCGATGATCATCATCGCAAGTAGCATTGGGGTGCGGCGAAAACGGGAGGAGGTTTGTGCGTTCATGGCGAAGAGTCTATATTGGCAACTCTAATTTGATAATCTCGCAAATTGGAAATAAATTAGTTCCAATAAAGAATGAGTAAGGTCATGAGATGGATTGGTTACAGAGCGCAAAAACTTACATCAAAGTCGTTGAGGAAGGCAGCTTCAATGGAGCGGCGCGCAAACTCAACACCACCAGTTCAGCGGTCAGTAAGCGTATTCACTGGCTTGAAGATCGCATTGGTGTCCAGCTGCTTAAACGCACGACACGTTCAGTCACACAGACCGAAGCCGGAGCGCTTTTTTATCAACGAGCCAAAGCGCAGTTAGAAAGCTGGCAATCCGTGGTCGATGAAACGCGCTCCGTCAACCAGACACCCGCCGGATTGCTACGCATCGGTGCAACCTTGGCGGTCGGTTCTAAATTTTTGATGCAATACCTCGACGAGTTTTTACAACGCTATCCTGATATTCGCATTCAGCTCATCACCACCACACCAGGCCAGTTGCCTGAATTGCATCTCGATCTTTTTATCAGCCGTGAAATTGAGCAGCTCAATTCGCTTAGTTTCAAAGCCACTCCTCTATTTGAGTATCAAGCAGCGTTTTATGCCTCTCCGAGCTATTTGGCTAAACATGGGGTTCCACAATCGTTACAAGAGTTAACCCAGCACAATGTGCTGTGCTGGGGGGAGCAAACGTATCGCGAAGTAAAAACAGCTCAAGGTAAGCGCCTCACTTTGACAGGCAATTTCGCCACCACCAACCCTGAAGCTCTGTTCTATGCTGGAAAATCAGGCATGGGGATTATTGTCACTGGGCATATCATGATCAAAGAAGAGCTGAAACAGGGCAATTTGGTTCGCATACTGCCCGATGTCACCATAGATCAGGCCACCGTATATGCGTACTACCCTAAATTGGAGTACCAACATACCCGAACTCAGCTATTCCTTGATCATTTGAAGCAGAAGCTAGTACCAAACAAGGCCGAATAACTGACTTCAATATCAATTAATCATGTTAAATTCCTACTGATACTCTGATTTTTTTGTTCAGTAAGCGATTGAAATAAAAAAGTAAGCCTAAATAGTCATGGCTAATCCATAAAAATTGAGTGGAAAATCACCCAGAACTCATCAATAGTAACAACATGCATATAAACCCAAGTAGTTTGGAAGCAAAGACTACCTTCCAACTTATCGGGTAGAGAGCTTTGCAACGACAAGCTCCACGTTGTCAGTTACCGCTAGAGAGATCACAGTATGACGAGCACTCAATTGAAATCAGAGAAACTGAGTCTGGATGCCATACATCACTTCAATGGGCTTTGCGGTTCAGAGCTACTTTCTCAAGCCACGCAGTTTCTCCATAAAACGTTTAATAGCCACAGTTCAATGGTGATTGAGCTCGACAAAATGCGCTATAAAGCACGCAACTTGTCTTGTGCCAGCATTGAACCCAGTGGTTTAGAGCCTGATTACGAGCTGCATGGCACACCATGTGAGCAAGTTGGGCTGATGCAGCAACCTTACTGCCTATTCACTCATCAAGTCGCCGAACGGTTTCCTACGGATGGCTATTTGGTAGAAAACCAGATTGAAGCCTATCTCGGGATCCCAATTTCGTTCTCCAATGGCGAAAACTACGGCATCCTGATCTCAACCTTTACTCGACCACTAGAAGAATACGATAACTTAGTTTTGACCCATCAAATCTTGGCTCAAATGATTGCACATGATTTGGAATGTCAGCAGATCGCCGTCCGCTCGCAGAGTTTAGTCAATCAACTGCGCCATGAAATTTCCCACGATAACTTGACTGGGTTAATGAACCGTAATGATCTGGCCGATAAACTAGCCACACTCGTTCATGAAGATCGGCACCATTTCACCCTAGCGTTTCTTGATATTGATGAATTTCGTTCGATAAACGATCTGTATGGTCATTATTTGGGGGACCGAGTACTCAAATTTGTCGCAGAAGCGATAAAGCAGGCCGTACCTGAGGAAGGATACGCTTTTCGAATCGCAGCCGATGAATTTGCGTTTTTGACCACAGCTCGTGAGCCGATGAAAATATGCCAAGCCATACTCAACAAACTAGCGCAAGACTATATCGATCAAGATCGGCGACTCAAAATCAGTGTCAGTATTGGTATTGCCAAATACAATGGTGAAAAGCTCAATGCTGATCAGTTACTGTTTAATGCAAGCCTCGCTTTAAAAGAGTGTAAACGGAACCATAACACTCGTATTCGTTTTTACGATAACTTACTTAGCAATCAATACTACCGACGCACACAAATCATAGATGCTTTGCGTAGTGAATTGAGTAAACCGATTCATCAAACTGAACTGTATGTGGTCGTACAACCTATTGTGAAAAAACATCAAAACCGTTGGGACTATTTTGAGATCTTAACCCGTTGGAACAGCAGCGCACTCGGTTTGGTAACACCTCTGGAATTCATTGAAGCAGCAGAGCAATCTGGTCTGATTGTCGAATTTGGTGAACGTATTCTCGAATTAGCCTGTATCGCAAAACAGGAATTAGAACAAGGCATTGGCCAAAAAATTCGCTTAAGCATCAATTGTTCAGCCGATGAGCTGACACATTCCAACCGCTACCTTGAGCATCTATTAAAAACCATTAAAGTCTATGGTTTTCAAGCTAACGAGTTCACGATTGAGCTGACAGAAACCGTATTACTCTCCAAAGCTGCAGAAGTGTGCAGTATTCTTACCATATTGCGCGAACTGGGTTTTAAAATTGCCTTGGATGACTTCGGGACGGGCTATTCGAGCCTTAACTATATTCACAGTTACCCGATTGATTGCATCAAGATTGATGCAACATTTGTGCGTAACTTACTCACCAACCAAACTTCTGAAAGTATTGTGTGGTTGATTATTCAGCTTGCCAACCAGTTGAAGCTAGATCTCGTCGCTGAGGGAGTAGAGAACCAACAAGCGTTGGATAAGCTCTACCAAATGGGCTGTGAGCAAATACAAGGCTATTACTTTAGTAAACCCGACTTACCCAGTGTCATGGTCGAGCGGCAGTTATCTTCAACCCAGCAAACTCCGGCCAACCCGAATCACTAAGATGCAGAAAAAACAAAGCCCCTGATAGGGGCTTTGTTTTGAAAGTTTGGTGCTATTGCACAGCAAGCATGCTTTCTTGGCGAGCAAGCATCTGGTCAAGCTCTTTGCGCTTAGCAATAAATTGCGCCATCTCTTTCTTAGGTACTGAACTTGCCATCGGAATATTGGCTTTCATGGCATTGACAGGACGACCACGCACGATTAACTCATAGTGCAGATGAGGCCCAGTCACACGCCCTGTATTACCCGACAAACCTATGCGCTGGCCACGTGACACTTTTTGCCCTTTCTTGACCAAAATTTTGCTCAAGTGCAAATAACGCGTCATATATGCGCTGCCATGCTGAATCACCACATAGTTACCCGCATAAGGATGGCTACGAGTCATGACCACAACACCATCACCGGAAGTGTACACTGGGTTACCAATTGGCATCGCAAAATCTGTACCGTTGTGTGGTGCTACGCGCTTGGTAACTGGATGCAAGCGTCTTGGATCAAAGTTCGACGATATGCGCCACTTGCTATCCACAGGATAACGCTGGAATGCCCGTTGTAAGCTATCACCATTCTTATCGTAATACTGACCATCTTGGTGCAGATACGCGGTGATCTCTTTGCCACGATTGAAAATCTTAATCGCCTGAATTTCAGAGTTGCCAGTCAGTTTCTCTCCGACAAACTGACGCGATAATACGACTTCAAAACGATCACCACGGCGCAGATCTCGACCAAAATTGATTTTGTCTTTCAGCAAAGTGACGATCTGATCTACATCAGCTGAACCTAGTCCAGCACGATTGGCCGAGAGAGAAAAGCTGCCATCCACTTCACCAATCAGTGGTTCAACCTTCCACGTACCAGGAATTTTTTGCTCTTCAAATTCGTAGCTACCATCGTTCAGACGCGTATAGACTGCGCGATCAACGAGGCTGAATTCCAGTTCCATTTTGGTCAACGTATTATCACTGCCTTTCCAAAAACGCAGCACGTTGCCCGGCCTTAATGTATCAAGAGCAAGATAGTTTAAGTCGGTTTCCATGACTTTCATCAGCTCGGTATAAGCAAAACCAAGCTGATTAAAAATTGTACTTAAGTTATCGCCCGGCTTAATTTCATACTCATAATCCGGATGACCTACTTTGACCACTTCTACAGTATGTTCTGCTGAAGATAACTGTACGAGCGGAGATTCTGGAAGGGACAACTCAATACGTTGTTGCCGCGTGGGGCTGTTCAGCGAAGAAGATATCGCGGCCACAGCCAAAAGCGGCAAACCTACTAGTGTCGCTTTCTTTCGCATTGAAAGCTCAGAAAACCGCAAAATAATAGATTTAGATATCACCAGTTTACCTGTGGAAAAAAGCCAAAACTCGGCCAAGAGTAAGGGTTTCAGCGAGGTTTGTCACCTACGCTTTCGTCAATTTAAAGCAAAAAAGGCACATTTGTGCCTTTCAAAAATAAAAGATTTTGTATGCAGACAGCAACTTAGTTGTTTGTGATTTTTTGAGCTTTCGTCAAAAAATGCTACCCAAATCACTGATAAGTGGTTAACAAGCAGTTTTCTTCACCAAAACCGTTAGCGATGTACTGATCGGCATGAGGGTCATTGACCCATTCTTGTTTATCGAGCAGATAACGGAACTGAAATTCGCGATCTTTCGGCAAACGAGTTTTAAATTTGAAGGTACTCGATTTGGCCATTTTTTTCATAGGCTCAGGCTGCCAATCTAAAAAGTCCGCCACAATCGCCACTTCAGAGGCCGCTTGCGGGGCATCGCATTCAAAAGTGACTTCCACTTCATCTTTTGTTTTAAGGAACTTCTTGTTAATCATGTCAAACTCCATCTTCGAACAAAAAATAATCAACCGAAAGAATCATAGGTAATTTGCCATCTATACTCAACCTACAATCCCTCAATTAAGTGCATATCTTGAAAATCATCAGCACTCTATTTTTCCACATGATATTCCAATTAATCACAGATCCTTGAGTTAACGTTGGGAAAACATGGCGTTACATGAGGTTAATATAATGAAATTAAAAGATTAATTCCTTTAACGCGGTATGTTTGAATATAGGCTAGTCAACTGAAGCAGCCCTTTACAGCCTATAAAATGAGCGTAGAATCCTCGGCGTTTTCATTTCCCTATTTTTGTTAAGGTGATCAACTATGTTTGCCATCTATGAATCCTATAAAGCCGGTCAGTTGCAACCCAAACAATGGGTCAACAATATTACAGCGGGGTTGATAGTTGGGGTGGTTGCACTGCCGTTAGCCATGGCATTTGCCATTGCATCGGGAGTAAAACCAGAACAAGGAATTTATACCGCTATCATCGCGGGGATCATTGTTTCCCTGTTTGGTGGTTCACGCGTACAAATCGCCGGCCCAACCGGCGCGTTTATTGTTATTCTTGCTGGCATCGTAGCCGAACACGGCGTTGCTGGATTACAAATCGCCACGATTATGGCTGGCTTTATTCTCGTGGTATTAGGGCTCGCACGTTTAGGTAGCATCATTCGCTATATTCCTGACCCAGTTATCGTGGGTTTTACCTCAGGTATTGGGGTGATTATTTGGGTGGGTCAATGGCGTGACTTCTTTGGCCTTCCTGAAATTAAAGGTGAGCACTTCCACCAAAAACTGGTGGCGATTTTTCATGCTTTCCCGCAATTTCATCTCACAACAACGTTGTTAGCGATGCTGTCTCTGGCTTTAGTGATCTTTGGGCCGAAAATTCCCAAACTCTCAAAAATTCCGGGGCCACTCTTGGCCCTAGTGGTGGTTACTTCACTACAATATGTGATGGGATTTGAGGGAGTCAGAACCATTGGGTCAGCGTTTGACGGTATTCCACAAGGCTTACCTGAATTTGCGCTACCGGATCTTAGCCTAAGCCAAATGATTCAACTGATTGGCCCTGCCTTTGCAATTGCGATGCTGGGTGCGATTGAATCTTTACTATCAGCTGTGGTTGCTGACGGTATGGCGGGCACCAAACACAACTCAAACCAAGAGTTGGTTGGACAAGGAATTGCAAATATTGTGGCCCCTCTATTTGGTGGTATTGCTGCAACCGGTGCGATCGCGCGAACCGCGACCAACATTCGTAACGGCGGCAACAGCCCAATCGCTGGTATCATGCACGCCCTGACGCTGGTCATTATTCTGTTGGTACTCGCGCCTTTAGCGGTGAATATTCCTCTCGCGACTTTGAGCGCGATTCTGTTTGTGGTGGCTTGGAATATGAGTGAAGCGCCACATTTCGTGCAACTGGCTAAACGCGCGCCGCGTGCTGATGTGGCCATTCTACTGCTCACCTTTGGTTTGACGGTGTTTGCCGATCTGGTCGTAGCGGTGAATATCGGTGTGATCATTGCCATGTTACACTTTGTGAAACGCATGGCATCGAGTGTTGAAGTCAAAGCCAACGGCTCGCAAGAGATGAGTTATGAACTGGCACAGCATGGCAAAACTACCTTGCCACGCGAGCTCGCAGTGTACGCACTGGAAGGACCCTTCTTCTTTGCTGCAGCAGAAACGTTTGAACGCGTGATGGGCAGCATTCAAGAAACGCCGCAGATCCTAATCCTGCGTTTAAAATGGGTGCCTTTTATGGATATTACTGGCATTCAAACGCTGGAAGAGATTATTCAGAGTTTCCATAAGCGTGGAATTAAGGTTTTGATTTCAGGTGCCAATAGTCGAGTCTCACAAAAGCTGATCAAAGCAGGCATTATCAAACTCGTCGGCGAACAAAATGTCTACCCGGTCTTTGAAGGCGCGCTCAACGCGGCATTAAGCGAAATTGAAACCAAACCGACAGAATAACCGACCTTAACAACCTGACGTTGTAGCTTCAACCTAGTATGGAAAGATTTTATTCCAACCAAAAGCCTCCTATGCCAAGGAGGCTTTTTTATTTTTATGCTTTTGCGCCGCATCTTTACCAACAAATCTATTTACGATGCTATTCGACAACAATGATAGATTTAACAATAAATATACAAAAAACCATCAAGGCTTGAAACATCAGGAAATTAATTTGAATGTATACCCAAAATAAATGAATAGTATTGCGTAGGGTGTCAAAAATAGATATTCTTGCGCACGCTGATTAAATACGGAAATGCAGTGAATTTTTATGCCAAGGTGTGGCAAATTTCGACTGAACAGTGTGTCTGAATGACGCAGCATGAATAGAGATGAATAATGCAAGATAACGCGCAAACCTTAGAGCCACCAGTAAAGGCTAACACGGGTAATCTGTGGATGTTCCTGATCCCTTCTCTGATCGGGCTTTTCCTCTTTATGGCTCCCATCAGTTACGATGGATCGTTAACCATTCCAGTGGCGGTGTTGGCCAAGTCCGTTCAAGCGCTGTTTGGGGATTATCTGGTGACTGTCGTTACGGCAATCATCGCCTTTATGTCAGCCGCTTCTGTTATCTGCAAAGTCTTTAAACCAAGTTGGGTAATGTCTCGTCCTTTCTTAAACAGTTTGTTTAATCCTTCTTGGCTTTGGTTAACCGTGCGTGTGATTGGCGGAGCTGCCGTGATCATGACATTTTTCCAAATCGGTCCAAAAGTGATTTGGGAAGAAAACACGGGTGGACTGGTCTTGCAAGGCCTGCTCCCAACACTATTTTCAGTGTTTATTTTCGCAGGCTTACTGCTGCCTTTGCTGCTTAACTTTGGCTTATTAGAGCTGTTTGGCAGCTTACTGAGCAAAGTGATGCGCCCTTTATTCAATCTACCGGGTCGCAGCGCCATTGACTGTATGGCTTCATGGCTGGGCGATGGTAGCGTAGGCATCCTGCTCACCAGTAAACAATACGAAGAAAAATTCTACACCCAACGTGAAGCGGCGGTAGTCGGCACAACATTCTCTGCGGTATCGATTACTTTTAGCTTAGTGGTGATCGCCCAAGTAGAGCTTGAACACCTATTCCTACCTTTCTATGGTGCGGTCTGTTTAGCGGGTGTGGTGGCAGCGGTAGTTATTCCTCGCCTTCCTCCTTTGTCATGGAAAAAAGATACTTATATCGATGGTAGCAAGCCTCATCCTGATGCTGATGCAATTCCTGAAGGCCACACTGCGTTTTCTTGGGGTATGGAACAGGCTTTAGCCAAAGCAGCAAAAGTTAACTCTGTGAAATCTGTGATTGGCGAAGGGGTGCGTAACGCGGTCGATATGGTGTTTGGCGTACTGCCTGTTGTAATGGGACTAGGCACTATCGCCTTGGTGATTGCTGAATACACTTCCGTATTCTCTCTGCTTGGCCAACCTTTCATTCCATTTTTAGAGCTACTCGGAGTGCCAGAAGCCGTCGCAGCCTCGAAAACCATTGTGGTTGGCTTTGCGGATATGTTTATTCCAGCCATTTTAGCGGCTTCCATCGATAACGAAATGACACGTTTTGTGATTGCGGCCATGTCTGTAACTCAGCTTATCTATATGTCTGAAGTCGGCGCACTACTGCTGGGTAGCCGTATCCCAGTCAATATTGTCGAGCTGTTTGTCATTTTCATTTTGCGTACCCTGATCACCTTACCTGTGATTGCCGCGGTAGCACATCTGCTGTTCTAATCTGTCTCCCTATTAAGAAGCGCCATCAACATGGCGCTTTTCTTATAAAAAGTCTCAATACTGAGTCTTTTTATCATCAATCTTGTTAATATCAGTGATTTTCATATCAGCCGACACCGCCTATAATTCAACCAATTAACGATAACTAACTATAAAGTTGTAATCAGTACCACTGCAACTTTGGGTTGAAAAATAAAACACAATCGATACCCAAACTACTTGGAAACGAACGTAGCCAACACCACCGCTGCTTCAAGTAGGAAGGGGAATAACAGTGCGGAATAACCAATAATGAGATGGATATTGCTGATCTTAACCCTGTGGTGCAGCTCTTTCGCTTTTGCATCGAACATCACGATACAAGTAGCAGACGCGCCACCTAAGGTTCTTTCCTTGCAAGAGTTGACCACCAAACTGCCTGCGGTCTCTTTTACCACCGAACTACCATGGCTTCATGGTTCACATCGCTTCACAGGCTTTAAAGTAAGCGATTTGCTCGAGTATTTGCAGCAGAGTCAAGTGAGTTCGGTGACTTTTATGGCATTGAATGACTACGCTGCTAATATTTCGATAGCGGATATTCAACAATATGAACCGATTGTTGCGTACTTCATGGACGGTAATGAAATGAAAATTCGCAACAAAGGCCCTTTTTGGTTGGTGTATAACTTAGATCAAAATCCAAAACTGAAAAACACCGTTTACTATACCCATATGGTTTGGCAAATAAGTCAAATTTTGATTCATAAGAAGCCATGAATACACAAACTCAGAAAACGCTCCACCCGCTGATCTTACATGCCAAAACACTGCTGATCTTCATGTCGGCATTTTTGATTTTGGCGAATTTGTATTTGATCAACAATACTCGCGATTTATCTAAGTCCTACTCTTCGCACACCAACCAAGCGATCTGGTTCTTATTCCAACTGAATAAAGAGTTTACTGAACTGCTGGCACTCTCTCCTTATCTATTGGAATCCGAGAACAATCAACGCAGTGTGATGGTGAAATATGAGCTTGCTTGGAGCCGTTTTGATCTGATCCTCAATAGCAAAGAGGCCGACGGCATTATAGGTATGCCAAGCACTCGCGAATTCTTCCAAGCCGCTTTTGCTCGGTTTAAACAACTTGAGCCGCTACTGCTCGCCGCCAAAAACCCAGAAAGCTTACAAAGTTTTATTTTGGCAGCCCAACAAGAGATGGATATTTTTATTCAGTTCATAAACCGCACATTTGGGGTACAAAGCCCTTTGTATGTGGAGCAAAAAGAGCAACTGAATTACCTCAGTCGCATCCAGTTTGCGCTGATGTTATTGATGTTTAGCTGTGTCGGGCTGGTGAGTTTTATTTTGCATAAAGAAGCGGCATACCATCGGATTTTGGCATTGACAGATCCATTAACGGGGTTGGAAAACCGCACGGCTATGTTCGCCGAATTAGAACGCCATCGCCGTAGTGGCGGTTTCTCATTGTTTTTGCTCGATCTCAATGGATTTAAAATGATTAATGATACTTACGGTCATCAAATGGGCGATGCGGTGCTCAAACAGGTCGCTTATCGCTTAAATCATTCGATTCCTGCATTCGATTATCGCGTTTTCCGGATGGGAGGAGATGAATTTGCCATCATCTTAAGCAGCATCAACCCTACCGAACAGATGATGATGCAGCGCATGATTAAGCAATCTTTCGATCAAGAATTTGAGTTAACTGGTGATTTACGAGCCAAGCTCAACACGAGTATCGGGGTCAGCACCTATCCACTCGACACCACTAATTTGAACCAGTTGATTTATCTGGCGGATAAAAACATGTATGAAATGAAGTTTCTACAAAAAAGCCCCTCATCATGAGGGGCAAAGTTTACCATCGCTTATAGTTATAATTCGCCAGTTCTATAAACCTATACCCAAACTACTTGGAGTTGCAGGTAGACGGTAGACGGTAACAACCCTCATTGCCATGAGCATTGACCGGCACGGTGATTAGGGTGTACGAACATAGCCAACACCACTGCAACGTCTACTTCTAGTAGCAAGGAGATCAAGGAGATATTAGCCGAAGTCACCATTCACATAACCACGGGTGCGATCATCACGTGGGTTACTGAAAATGACTTGAGTCTCATCGTGTTCAACCAACTCACCCATTAAGAAGAACGCGGTACGGTCTGAAATACGGCGGGCTTGCTGCATTGAGTGAGTCACGATAACAATGGTGTAGTTCTTCTTCAGATCTTCCATCAGCTCTTCAATTTTGTGGGTCGCAATCGGGTCAAGTGCCGAAGTCGGCTCATCCATCAAGATCACATCGGGTTCCATAGCGATGGTGCGCGCGATACAAAGACGCTGCTGCTGACCGCCTGATAAACCAAAGGCATGAGATTTAAGACGATCTTTCACCTCATCCCACAGCGCTGCGCCACGCAGTGAACGTTCAACCACTTCATCAAGATGCTTTTTATCCTTGATACCTTGTGCACGCAAACCATACGCCACGTTTTCATAAATGCTCATTGGGAATGGGTTTGGCTTTTGGAACACCATACCAACGCGGATACGCAAGTCAGACACATCGATATTGCCATACACATCTTGGCCATCCATGGTCAGCTTACCGGTAATCGTGACTCCCTCAATGAGATCATTCATACGATTCAGGCAGCGCAACAGGGTTGATTTACCGCAACCAGAGGGGCCAATCAGTGCTGTCACTTGACGCGTAGGAATCGGCAGATTAATCGATTTCAGGGCTTGGTTCTCACCGTAAAACAGGTCGAGGTTTTCAATATTGAATTTGGTCGTTTTCATTGTGTTATCTCTAAATTCTGTCAATGACTTAATAGGTCGCAGTATTGAATCGTTTGGCGATGAGCTTGGTGATCATGTTGATCAGCAAAACCACAACAATCAGCACAGTGGCGGTGCCATAAGCTTGGTTCCATTCTTCAATGGTGAACAGCTCTGTGGTCAGTTTGTACAAGTGAACGGTCAAGGTGCGTCCAGAATCGAGCAGAGAATCTGGAATACGCGCCACCATACCCGCGGTTAAAAATACTGGGGCAGATTCACCAATGACACGGCCAATACTCAAAATGACAGAAGTTAAAATCCCCGGCATAGCACTTGGCAAAATTAGCCGGCGGATGGTGTAAATTTTTGAAGCGCCCACGCCATACGAGCCTTCACGATAGGTTTGTGGTACCGCCATTAAGGCTTCTTCCGTGGTACGGATAATGACTGGCAGGATCAAGATACTGAGAGTTAATGCACCGGAAAGAATCGAGAAGCCTAAGCCCAAAATCGCCACGAAGAAGGTCATACCAAACAGACCAAAAATGATCGAGGGGATACCCGCCAATGACTCGGTACAGAAGCGGATGATTTTGACCAAACGGCTGCCGACTTTGGCGTATTCCGTCAAGTAAATCGCCGTCATGATACCGATAGGTGCGGCCACCGCGATCGAAGCAACAACCATATATACGGTCGAGACAATCATCGGGAAAATACCGTGTTCATCGCCCGTGTGGGTGTAGTTGTCGGTAATGAATTTCCAGTTAACGTGTTGCAGACCATTAGACAAGATGTACCAGATGATCCAGAACAGGAAGCCGACGGTCAGCGCCGCAGAAATCCAGATAAAGGCACGCAAGACATTATCTTTGAGCACACGCGCTTGTTTCAGTTTTACGCGATCCATCGTCATTACCTCGCTTTCTCACGGTTTAAATACAACAACGCACCGTTCAGCATCATGATGAACACCAACAACACCACGCCGGTAGCGTAAAGCGCGTTAGCATGGATACCACTGGCGTAAGACATTTCAATCGCAATGTTGGCGGTCAGAGTACGCGCCGAATCGAGTATGCCTTCTGGCATCGCAGGTGCGTTACCCATCACCATGATAATCGCCATGGTTTCACCCAAAGCGCGGCCGATGCCTAAGATAACGCCCGTCATGATCCCCGAACGAGCAGCAGGAACCAGCAGTTTGAAGATGGTGTAGATGCTTGAAGCACCCAGTGCGAGTGAACCTTCTTTGTAAGCACGCGGTACCGCGCGAATCGAGGTTTCAGAGACCGTAATCACGGTGGGAAGGATCATGACGCCCAACACTATGATACCTGCCAGAATCGTGTTACCCGCAGGCACATTAAAGACATCTTGAATCAGCGGAACGATGATCACCAAGCCAAAGAAGCCATAGACCACAGAAGGAATACCGGCGAGCAATTCAACTGCAGGGCGTATCACATCCGCTACCCGTTTGGGAGCCACTTCAGCTATAAAAATAGCCGTGAGAACGCCAACCGGAACCCCCACAATCACAGCCCCAAAGGTTGAGACGACAGAAGCGACAATCATGGTCGCGACACCGTACAGGGCAGGTGGTAACCAGTCTTGTCCAAGCACTATGCCAGTTACTCCCGCTTCTTGGAAAGCAGGGATACTTTCACGAACAATGAAGTAAGCAATGATGGCAAGAGACAGAATACCGATCACGGCACTGGTTAAAAACAAACCGTGAAAGATACGTTCTTTCCAGTCAACACGTCGTTGCTCACGCAAACTACGCATAGAGGTATTATCCATAAGCTTGTCACTATTTGTTGCGATGGTCATAAAATCACCTATCGAACTAAGGTCGATGTAAACAAAGTACCCGACCCAAATTGGGTCGGGAAAAGGGAGCAAAGCGTATTAGTTAACTGTGATGTAGCCTTTGTCAGCGACAATCTTCTGTGCGTCAGCAGAGAGCATCCACTCTAGGAATTTTTTCGCTTCCGCAGATGGCTTGTCTTGTTTGTACAGAACTAGGAATGGACGAGATACTTTGTAAGTACCGTTTTTCACGTTATCTACGCTAGCTTCAACACCGTTCACAGCCAGTGCGTGAACTGAAGTATCAACAGTACCGAGTGAAATATAACCAATCGCATAAGGGTTAGAAGCGACCATAGTTTTCAGTGCGCCGTTACCGTTTGCGACTTGAGCACGTTGAGAAATAGCAGAGACTTCTTTATCCGCCACTTTCTTTTTCAATTCCATGATGTCTTCGAATGCACCACGAGTACCCGAAGCGGTGTCACGAGTGATGGCAACGATTGGCTTATCTTCACCACCAACTTGTTTCCAGTTAGTGATTTCGCCTTTGTAGATTTCAGAAACTTGTTCTGCTGTCAGACCTTTCACCGCATTGCTTGGGTGAACGACGACTGCGATACCGTCAAGCGCGATCGCTTCTTCAACCAGAGTCGCTTCTTTTTCAGAATCTTTCAGATTGCGCGATGACATACCGATGTCCGCGCTACCATTTTTTGCGGCTTTGATACCCGCAGAAGAACCTGGACCTTGTACTTCAATGAAAACTTCAGGATTCATTTTGGCGTAAGTTTCAGAAAACACTTCCATCAGCGGAGTAACACTGCTTGAGCCCACTGCTGAGATTGTCTCTTTTGCCATCACTGGAGTTACTGCAAGTGCGCCCATAAGAGCGATAGCACCGATTACTGTCTTTTTCATCACGAATTTCCTATAAGTGGCTGGGTTGCCGTTGTGTTTCACTTGAACGAGGCTCACTTTAGGCGGTGAATATGACAATTATGTTTCACTTAATTGAACCCTCTATGACACCTTTCGCTTATTGTTCATAAAATCCACAGACATAGCGTTTTCACCCAAGCCGTTATCAGGGCTGCAACAAAAAATTCACCCCTAAGGCTAAATGTTTCTTCTATCCAAAAAAATGCGCAAAAATGCGACCGAAATCAACATATTGTTGTAACTACTGGTTTACTAACGATTGCAATCTCATCGGTGATACTTATTATCAATGGCCAATTATTCAAAATAACAATAACAATTCTTACTTATATTTCAGAAGAGGACCATCATGCGCCAGTTACTCAGCGGTTTGTCTATCAAACTGCAGGTTGTAGTACCTGTGTTTTTCACAATGCTTTTACTCGGTAGCGGAATCGTGTTCAGTACATCGACACTCAAAACGGCTTTCAGCCAAGTTTCTGATTCCACCGAACACCTTATTATCGACAAGGACAATCTCACCAACATCATAGACAACACTTATGCGATGCGTATCAGCGCAATCTATAGCCTCTTTCGCCCTGATGAAGTGAAGGTATTAGCTTCCGTACTCAGAGACAAACAAAGTCAAAACTTACAACTGATGCAGGTTTTCAGTGATAACCCAGAGCTACAAGATGAAGTACATGCGTTAACTAAAGCCATCCAACACTATGTGGATTACTCCATCAATACCATGATTCCGCTGCTCAATATCAAACACAATGCAGAGCAAGACAGTACAGATTTTGACAGAAAGTACCAACAAGCCTCCGACGCTTATCGCGCTGCAGGGAATGATATGGTGAAAGCGATCAGCGAACTTTCTCAAGCCTTGAATACGTTGGCTATGCGCACTCTTAAAGAGAGTGAAGCACAACATGATGGTGTACTGAGCAATTCGACCATTTCATTGATTGCGGTTCTGTTAGCAGCGGCAGTATTAAGCTGGTTTTTGGCAGGCATTATTGTGAAACCGCTGCGTCAGCTTCAGCAGACGGTTCGTGAAGTCGCAAAAGGCAATTTGCTGGTTGAAGTCCAAGAAGAAGGTAATAACGAAATCACCCTTCTGGCACGTGATGTCAATGCTACCGTTACTCAACTGCGCCAAACCGTAGCATGCCTAGTGCGCATCAGTACCGATGTCGCTTCCGCTTCGACCGAATTAGCGACCGTAATGACCCAATCCAGTGTCAACTCCGATCAAGAGAAGCAGGAAGTGGAACTTGTGGCATCGGCGGTCAACCAGCTGCAAAGCACCGCGCAGAGTGTGACTGACCATGCACACAGTGCGGATGGCGCAGCACAACAAGCCAACCAACTGGCATCTCAAAGCTTACGGATGTTTGAAGAGAGCCACCGCGCAACCGCGAAAATGGCTGATCAACTCACAGAAGCCGCACAAGTGGTCAATCAACTGAAGGAGCAGTCTGAACGCATTGGTAATGTGACAGACGTAATCCGTAGTATTTCTGAGCAGACTAACCTTCTGGCACTGAATGCCGCGATTGAAGCGGCTCGCGCCGGAGAAAGCGGACGCGGTTTTGCTGTAGTAGCCGATGAAGTACGTATGTTAGCCGCGCGCACACAGACCTCGACTCAAGAGATCCAAGCCATTATTGAAGAGCTGCAAAACCAATCCAATACCGCTAACAGCAGTATGCACTCAAGCTTAAGCCTGCTTGAGCAAAACCAATCTTTAGCAGCCAAAGTCAGTGCATCTCTCACTGAAATCAATCATTCGATCAGTGCCTTGGGGCAGATCAACGCGCAAGTGGCAACCGCTTCGGAAGAGCAAAGCCAAGTGACCAAAGACATCAACCGCAACCTCAGCAATATTTATGAACTGGTTAGCCAAAATGTGACCGGCATTACTCAATCAGCAGCAGCAAGCCATGAGCTGTCCAATCTTGCTGAGCAGCAACACCAGCAGCTCCAGTATTTCCGAGTGTAAACGAGTCGACGTTCTTGATGACATAAAAAAGGTCTGGATAAACCAGACCTTTGTCTTTTTCGTGCCACTTACTTTTAGAGCTAACACCACCGCCCTTCAAGCAAGATGGGGATAGCAGAAATAAGCATGCCTATTGCTCATCCGCCACAAGGAGCAACCCCATCTCATGGGCGTGAATCGAGTACGCATAAATCTCGCCGTTAATCGCATCCCACGTCCAAGCTTCTTCACGCTCAATACGCGTGGTATTACTCCATAAATAAGCGGCATAGTTGCCCACCTCGGTCACTAAGCCAGAGGCAAACGCCGTCTCATTCGCCGCTGGCGCAAAGCAGGCTTGTTCGGTCAAACTGCTCAGCTCTTTGATGTTTGGCATGCGCCACTGTTTAACACCCGCAAACTGGTGTAAACGGTGACGGCTACCCGGGTGATTGATCGCTTGCACTTCTTGGAGTGCCGCTTGCCAGCGCAGAGGTTGCGCCTGTCCTGTACAACGTCCTTGCTCAGCATTCCACTCCTTACCAAAGGTGCAGCGCATCCACGTTAACCCTGTGTGCAGGTCTTTTACTGTTCCTTGGGTGCTGTAAACATAACGTAAGTTGGGTGCGGTGCGCACAATATCACTCGCACACTCTTGCGCCATTACCGGTAAGCTCAACGCCAACAGAGTAGCCATAGTCGAGAGGGTTTTCATTCTTGATTCTCCACTGGGTTGGCAACCATACGCACTGGAAGCAGCAAGGAGCTACCCGAATCCGCTTCTTTATTCTGGTCATAGATTTCGATCACGCTGACTTCACCCTTAGCTAAGCCTAAGTGACTAATAAATCTGTAGGAGTGGGAGCCATTAGCCATTAATAACGAATAATTCATATAACTCACGGCAGAAGTCCAAGTATGTCCAGAGTAATCTTCGTTCTGGCTTTGCTGCGGAAAATAGCTCACGCTCAATGCCTGCGCCTCTTCGCCCGTCTCGCCAAAATCAAACAGGTTGAACAACTCTAGGCTGGTTGGTAATCGCCAATGACGGATCCCACAACGCGCAGTTTGGTTTAGATGTGTAATGTATTGCGCCGTCGTACAGACTTCATCACCAGCACTATTGCAGGTGGCTTCTTCCACATCCTCAGCATAAGGACTAAAACGCCCAGGGATCTCAAGGGCAAACAGGCGTTCTTTGTGATTAAGCGAGGTCGTATCTGCACTTTTCACTTCCCACACCAATCCGGTTACTTCATCGCGTACACAAGACCATTCACTTGCGCTGTCGCTCAGTGGGTTGCCCGCTGCATCGAGTTTGCGCATCGTGAAGGCTGACTTGCCCGATAGAGCATCACGACCATACTCGGCATCCTGCTCTGGATAATCACTGTTGGGGATATAACCGACGATCCCCCCTTCTTCATAAAAAGTGACCAGCCCAGTATCGTTTAGTGGCACTTGGCGAGGAACGCGTTTCGCCAACTGTGTCACGTACTCCGTAAGCTGCGCCTCATCCAAAGCATTGTGCACTATGCCGGGATGTTCATCACCAAAGGTTTGCGCTAAAGCGGCTAGCACTTGCGTGCGCTGCTCAGTGGCGATGAGTGGCAAAATCTCCAGCATATTGGCTTCAAGCTGGGCTAACGAATTTTGCGTAAACAGCGCCTGCAGATCTCGAGGGGCGGAGATGCCACGTTGTTCAAGCTGCGCGAGAAAGAGTTTAATTGCGTCGGCTTCCGTGTAACCAGCCACCATTAACGCCGCAAACAGGGTGCTCACACCGTTGATGAGTCGATCCCCCGCTCGGTTTAACCCCGGAGCGGCAAGCACAATATTGGCTGAATCATTGTCTGCCGAGCGCGCAGCACTGGCACGGCTCACTTCAGCCAAAATAGGCAATGAATAGAGTGATTTATCCAAGCTTCTTAGCGTAAAACGACCATTGCTGTCCGCTTGGATGGTGAGTTCGCCGCTATCACAAGTAAAGTTTTGGTTACGGTCTAAGCAGATTTTGCTGTTCAGTGCGACGTTTTGCGCGCTCAACGAGCCCGATAAAACGTATTCAGGCAGACTCGTCTCCTGCGCAGCATCTTCACCACCACAACCAGCCATCAGTAGCGCCATACTGATCAAAGAGTAGTGAAATTTCATGATTGAGTCCCCTTGTTAGCCCAACGACGACGAGAGAAAGCACCCAGCAGAAGCAGCAAGCCTAAAGTGAGAGAACCACTGCCCGCCGCGACGTCTTCTTCACTATTGGTCGTGCTTGTTTGATCTTTGACTTCTTTATCACAGGTGTAGTGGGTCACTTCACCGACTCCCCATAAATGTAAAGTACCCACATTGCCCACGACATTATCGAGGATCTCCAAGCGCCAATTACCATCTAAGCGTTCACCGCGTAACACGTGTAGTGCCTTTTGGTGAGCCAATACCCAGTAGTCATCTAACTGAGCAACCGGCGTGGTTTGGTTGTTGAGGATCTCGACTCGGGTGCCTTGCGGTGAAATCAAGGTGATACGCAAATCCTGTATATTGCTGTGGCTGAGTTTCAAACTCAGCGCAAAATCATCGTCAACGGTGCGCTCTTCTCCAGTAACAAAGAAGTTGTAACTTTTGAAACCCGAAGCAAGTTGACCATCACTGCCCAACTGCGCATCACGCAAGGTTGAGTTCAAGGTCGTAAAGGTTTGTGTCATCTTAGGAAGACCAAACACAACGGGTAACTCCGCCTGCCAAGTTTGCTGTCCTAAAAAGTCTGCATACTGGTAATTAAGGTCAACCTTAACCGAGGTCGCGACACCACATTGGTAATCGGTTGGTGCAGGCAATCGCCACACCACATTAGCCAGATTGTCTTGGCTAAAAGTATGAGTTTGTCCAGCAATCACCACCGTGGCTTGCGTCGTTGCCGAGCGCTCTATCGCGTTGACGTAAAGGTTTTGAGTTGCGAGCGGATCAAGGTACTTTTTAGCGAATGCCGCTTGGAACGGCGCTTGCAGTAAACCGTGATGCTGCAAATTGCGCTGTAAGATCTGCTTATAGTCTTTATCTGGATACAGTGCGTTGGCCACATACAGCATGTTTTGTGCAAGGTCGTGCATCAATACCCCACGCCCTACGCCAAACATGGACTCCAACACTACAGTATTGAACTCATCAAAGGCGCTTACCCCATATTGCTCAACCGCCTGCTTCAAGCTTTGAAACAAAGGGGTCGACCAGAGTTCATCACCTAAATGACCCGCTTCACGCTCATGGGCACGATACCCCCCCGCTGAGTAATAACGCGCCGCGAGGTTAGCCAAACTGCGGGTGGAAATTGTGGTTCCAAAATAACCATCCCAGTTGAACAGGGTATCAATTTCAAACGCTTTGCCTTGTTCATACTGGTTACGGTAGCTGTGCGATCCCGCCCAATAGTCGCCAAAACCTTCGCCTAATGCGCCAGTATGACCGTATGCCCAGTCCGGCACCATGTGGTAGTGGATGGCATGGCCAAGTTCATGCCAGATGATGTCGGCATCCAGCGCATCGGGAGAGACGCCTTCGCCAAATAAGATGGTATTGGGGCCCAAATAATATGAGGAGTTGTTGGTTGGGAGTGCTGCAGCATCAAACAACACCGGCTCAGTGCCTGAGCCATCAGCTTTATCAAACAGGTGATAGCCGAGCGAATTCAAATAACGCAGCGAATTATCCAGATGTACAAACGCCATCATCTGCTTAAAACCGCTATCCCCCAGTTTTGTAGCTTGCAACTCGGCGAGTGAACTCCAGCTCGTTATTGCGCTATCAACCGGTGAAAGGCTAATACCGCTATTAATGTAGTTATTACTGTCTGCTTCTTTTCTTAAGATGGCTTGCGCATCCACCATCTGCACTCTTGTGTTAGCAAGATAGTATTTCCCACCCGATGCCAGCAATTCCACATTCGCTTTAACGTATTGTGGCGGGTTTGAGTAGCCATCCATCGACGTCCAAGGCGTAGCAGGGGCTGCCAGACCGTCCATCGTGCGCAAATCGGGATCAAAAATTGGCAGTTCAACATTCAACGTAACCCCAGTGTTCAGTTCTGGCACACGCAAAGCATTAAGACGTTGTGGCGCGACAAGCTCAGCCGCGATGCTCGGAACACCATTGACCAGCACGGTATTATTCAGGCTTTTAAACACTCGGGTGACATTACCCTGCTTATCGGTGGAGATAACCACCGTTTTTTGTGCCTGCACTTCCCCATTTTGGGTCAAGTCAAAATTGTAATGGGTACCAAGCAGGCTGGTTTTGCGATAACGCAGTGCTGGCTGGCCCACTTGTGGATAGTACTTTTCGACAAACGCTAGTGCCTGCGCCTCGTTCAGCACTTTATCGCTGGTGGCCGGATAATCCCACTGCGCCGCTGAGGCTAAGGGGGCCAATAGACTGGCTATAATTAAGGTCAACGTTGATTTCATCTTAAGCTCCTAGAACACATACTTAGCGTGCACGGTGAAATAGCGTCCCGGCTCAGTGGAATAACGCGTGTCACTTGGCGTCACACCAGCGACATCTTGATAGCGCGTGTATTCTCGATCGAGCAGGTTAACCACGTTGAAACTGGCACTCAGTTGTGCGTTCCATTGGTAGTTGAGGCCGATGTCCCAACTCACCCAACCTGTGGTCGTGGCACATTCAGTTTCTTTGCCTTGCTCTGTGGTGCAAGTCGGCACTCGGCTCATGGCACTCGCCCAGTTCAGTCGGCTGTAAGCGTCCCATCGATCTCGTTGGTAGTTGAGCTGCACACTCCCTTCTAGTGGGGTTAAGGTGCGCACGTATTGGTTTTCACCATCTTTACCATCGACGTATCCGAGTTTATTTTCGACACTCCAACGATCATCTAGACGATGCACTAACGACATTTCAGCCCCGTAGGTTTTGACGCCAGCGATATTTTGGTACTGCTGGATAACTGATCCTGTCGTATCGTCATAATCAATTTGTTTGATATCGATAAAGTTATCGAAGATGGAATAAAACACGGCTACATAGAGCTGAGTCTGACCATTGTCGTATTTGCTGCCCAACTCGAAACTGTCGCTGGTTTCAGCGCGTAACTTATTGTTGGGCTTGATGATAAATGGCGTTAGCGGGACGAAACTGTGATCGCTTGCGCCATACGCTTTGTCATAACTTGGCGCACGGAAGCCGTGGTTGTAGCTCAGATAAGTATTCCATTCTGGATGCCATTGATAAGAGATTGAGGCACTGGGTGACCACTCACTGCTCCCCATGGTCACCACTTTGTAGCCATGAATACGATCGGTATTTTTAGGGCTCAATTTTTGCGCATCAAAACGCAAACCCGCAGCCAGCGTCCAATCTCCTAAGAGGAGATTGTCTTGTCCGTAGACGCCAAAACGGTACTCACGCGCAGGAGCAAACGGCTCATCGGCTTGTAAATCGTCACCTGAAGATTCCATCCGTCGAATCGATTTCGGACGCTGGTAATCATGACCATCAACGCTCATACCGTAAGCAAACTGATGCAGCCACTCACCTTGTTGCCACTCTTTTTGCGCATTGAGCGTGGCTCCTAATGCCTCATCATTGAACCCTTCATCACGCAGTTCACGGCGATAGGAGAGGATGCCAGCGCCAGACCGATCATTCGCCATCAAACGGTTCGTCTGTGTGATGTTTTCTGTACTGCGCCAGTAGAGTTTGCCTTCCAGCGTATCCATCCAACTTAGATTAGCCGTGTAATCAGCACCAACGCTGGCCAGACGCGTTTGGCTGCGTTGATACTCGTAAAAGCTGACCAGATCCCACTTGTCGTCTTTTTGAATAGAAGAGGTGCCTTCGCGACGCTTGGCATAATCATCAAAATACTCTAAGTGCGTTTTTAAACGCAGCGCATCGTTTAACCAGTAGTGGTGGGTGAAGCCAAGGTTGTAACCATCCACTTCGCGGTTATACAGATCTTGGTTGAAGTTACGCGTCTCTTCACCTTGCCAGTAGTCGATCGTGAGCAGCGTCTCGCCATCACCGCGACGCATGGCTAACGCGTGATTGCCTTGGTAGCGGTTGCTGATGCCTGAGTAGGTCAATGCGGCATCCACGTAATAATCACGGTGATACAGATAATCTTCCGGCGCTTTACTTTCGATGATCACCACGCCACCAATCGCACCAGAACCGTATAGGGTTGAGCTTGCGCCTTTCACCACTTGGATCTGTTTCACATTGCTCAGGTTAAATGTGTTACGACCATACTTATCGTTGATGTCTGCTGCACCATAACCATCCGCACTTTGAATACCATCACGGACAATCGCTATCCGGTTGCCGGTCATGCCACGAATCGTAATATTTTGTGGGCGTCCCGCTCCGCCAGTCACGCTGACACCCGGCTCCTGATTCAATGCATCGTACAACTCGGTCTTGCCTTGCTTTTCAAGGGTTTCCCCTTCAAGCACTGCCACTGACCCCGCCACTTCTGACAAAGGCTGCTCAATGCGATTGGCCGTCACCACCACTTCTTCGTAGTGGCTAGGCTCAGTTTCGGCATGAGCGAACCCGGCCGCGAGTACGCTAAGTACCGCAGCTGATACTGGAGAAAGCTTCATTACTGCCCCGCTTTTCTGGTTTTATCTAAGGTGAGAAAGAAAGCATATTCACGCGCCTGCTTTTCGAGCGCTTGACGCCGATCACTGGAGTGACCCGCCTGAAAATCGGTTGATAAAAGGTAAGGTCCAGCCCCTTGTGAGACCTCACGCAAACGTGCCAAATAGTGAGCGCCTTCCCAATAGGGCACTCGATTGTCCCACCAACCAACGTTAACCAACGTCGGAGGATAAGGGGCAGTACGTAGATTGCTGAGTGGATCATAAGCTTGCATCACTTGACGCTGCTCTGGCCGTTGAGGATTACCCCATTCTTGATACTGTTGCACCGTCAAGGCTTGACTGGTATCACTCATACTGGCTAACACATCGACAAACGGCACTTGCAGCACAGCTCCCGCAAATACGTTGGGCTGCTGATTGAGCGCCGCAGCAACCAAGGTGCCGCCGGCACTTCCGCCTATCGCATAAATGGCGCGCTCACCTTGCTGAAAATGGGTGAGATATCGAGCAGCCGCGAGGAAATCATCAATGCCGTTTTGTTTATTGAGTCCAGCGCCAGCTTGATGCCAAGCCTCGCCAAGGTATCCACCACCACGAACATGAGCGATCGCGTAAATCATGCCTCGATCAAGCAAGCTGACCATTTGTGGCATGAAATAGGGCTTCATCGTCACGCCATAAGCGCCATAGCCATACAGCACCACACTGCTATTGGGGGTCAGCTTGTCAGAACGGTAGGCCAGTGTCACCGGAACTTGGATGGCACCTTGCGTCACCCATACCGTTTGGGTTTGATACTGTTTCGGGTCAAAGTCTGCATAGTGATCTTGGCTTAACCGTTGCCACTGTAGCTTCGCCACATCCAACTCATGCCAGCTAGCAGGCTCCGTCATTGACATGGCGCGTACACGTAGCCGATTGCTGGCGGCATCACCATTACGAGAGATCCACGCCACTTGACCTAAATCTCTTAGTTCAAAGTGAGTACGCACTTCGCCTTGGTCATCGAGAATCCAAACTTTCGGTGCTAAGGTTTGGTTCTCCACTAACACAATCCCAGCATTAAACAGATAAAAGTTGCTCAGTGAGCCGATCTCTTTATGTGTGGTGACGCTTTGCCAGTCCTGTTTAGCGTGTAGCGGCTGACGATAGAGACGAAATGCCCCCTGATGGTTACTATTGATGTAAAGCGTTTCACCCAATACATCGGCGTAGTATTCCAGCCCCGGTTCGATAGCGCGCAGCCATGGCATCAGCTCACCGGTTTGGGTATCCAAAAGGCGTTGCTGAGTCGAGCTTTCATTATTTTGCTGTACCACGATATAGCGTGGATTGCTGGCAGAATAGAGCGAGAACAGCCACTCTGCCGAGCGCCACTCAGCGAGCGGTGTTGATTGACTATTTTCCAGCTCAAAACGCTGCAGTTGGGTAGACCCATTGAGATCAGATAAGTAGTAGAGGCTTTTGCCATCGGCCGCCCAAGCAAAGTAAGTGCTCGCTGTTTCTGAAACGATCTGCTCGGTGCGATCGGCTAAACGCACGATCGTCAGCTTAAACTGCTCGTCACCCCGCGTATCTTCTGTCAACGCTACCCATTGGGTTGAGCGATCAAGTGACCAAGAAACCAATTGGTAATAATCAAACGGCTCTGCACGCGCGCTAAGATTCAGCAGCGGCTCAATTTGGCCTTGTGCACTGATTTTGACGATGTGTCGATAACCATTCCATTGAATGTCGTTGTACTGCTGCTTTGCGTAGATAAGCGCTGGGGGAGACGCTTTATGCTGAGCCATTTGCTGCCATTCATTAGCCAACTCTTCCACCAAGGGCTTGGCAGGTGCAAACCAATGATCGGTTTTTCGGTTATGCTCAGCCAAAAACTGCTTCACCGCAGGTTCCGAACGCGAGTCATCGCGTAACCATTGATAATCCGTCTCTGCGTAAGTAGAAAAAACCGACAGAGATGTCGTTAACAGCAATACATTGAGCAGTTTCATCGAAAATGTGACAACTATAACAAATAAAAATCGGTCGCCACTCTAACACAAACGCAAACAATATCAATTATCATTTGTATTATTTTAGAGTAAAGATTCTATTTTTTTAGAAATGCACCACTAAACCACTTTACTGGGCATAAAAAAACCGCCCATCACAGGCGGTTTTTTCATTCAAAATCAACACTTGCATTCAAAGCTGCGCAACATCGCTTATTCGGTTTCGTCTTCCCGATCCACTTCTGGCTTAGGCGCGACTTTCTTTTTCGGGATAAAAACCGTGTCGCCCACAGCCACATTTTGGTAGAAACTCTTGTCACGCGGCGCGGCTTTCTTGGCTTTGCTTGGCGCTTTCGCTTTGTTAACCCGTTGACCTAGCGCAGCTTTAGGTGTCACTTGACGTGGCTTCAACCCTTTGAACTTACCTTCTAAGCCTTCTAAGACTTCAAACTGAATGTCTTGCTGTAAAAAGGCTTCCACCCGCTTAAAGCTATCCCAGTCTTTTGGCCCGACGAGAGACATCGCATCACCTTTATTTCCCGCACGGCCAGTACGACCGACACGGTGAACATACTCTTCGGTATGCTTTGGCATATCAAAGTTGATCACGTGAGTTACAGCAGGAATATCAAGGCCACGTGAAGCAACATCCGTCGTCACGAGAATCTTAAATACCGCACGCTCAAATTGCCCCATGATGGTGTTGCGCTGCGTTTGATTAAGATTACCACTGAGTGCAACCGCTTTGAGGTTGTTTTGATTGAGCTTCTCAGTCAGGCGATCGGTATCAGCACGCGTTGCTGTAAAGATGATCACTTGACGGTACTCAGCATCGGCCAAAATACGATCGAGCAGCGCTTCCTTGTGATCCAGATGGTCACACAAGTAGAAATGCTGAGTAATGTCTTTGTGCTCTTCGCTGCCCACCCCGATCGCGATGCGTTTCGGTTCATTAAGCAGCTCCATCGCCATATCATTCACATCTGCATGATCTAATGTGGCAGAGAACATCAAGGTTTGGCGACGACGGTGCTTTGCCGCGTTATGGATACGGCGCAGCTCTTTGGCAAAGCCTAAATCCAACATACGATCCGCTTCATCCAGCACTAGCGTTTCTAGGCCTTCCAAAAACAGCGAACGATGGTCAAGATGATCGGCTAAACGTCCTGGAGTTGCGACAATAAAGCGAGGCCCACGCGCTAACGCTTTCACTTGGTCATTAAAGTTTTCACCGCCCGTGATCAAGGTTGCCGTATAACTTAAACCACCCAACATGGAGCGCAGCTCACCATAAACCTGCTTTGCCAACTCACGGGTTGGAACCAAAATCAAGCCACGCGGATCTTTAGCTGAAAAGGCTTTGGTTTTTAAAGATTTATGCAGCATAGGCAGCACGAATGCCAACGTTTTGCCCGAACCTGTCTTAGAGGAGGCCAACAAATCACGTCCCGCAATAGTGAGCGGTATCGCCTGTTGTTGGATCTCCGTCGCTTGTTTGAAATTGTAATGCGCTAGATTTTTCAATAAGCGATTATCTAAGCCTAAATCTTTGAATTGCAAAGTACTCTCCATCTTGGGTTGTGCTTAAAACTGTAAAGCAGATCACGAAAAAGGCCATTATAATAGCGCAAATCGGCTCTCTATAGATAGCTGACCTATAAAATAATCCCAAAATCCATAAGGCAAGTCTGGGTATACCAAAACTACTTGGCGTTGCAGGTAGGCAGCAAGTTGAGTGACAAATTTGTCTGGAACAAATTTGCACATCCATCGGCTGATCTTTGGTGAGAGCCAAGGATGGCTCTCACCATCCCCTATGAGCATCGACAAACTCTGTGATTGGAGCGAACGAACGTAGCCAATATCGTTGCGACTTCAAGTAGAAAGGGGATATCGGTTTATCGAATAGAAAACGCATTATTCATAATCTAATAATTAAGATGTCGGACAATTAATTGATTCGTTGTCAAAATCTTGGATTTTTTTAGCTTTTGAGGGCTAGTTTTGCGCGAAATTGCGACTACAATAATTCCGTCCATATTTTAATTTTCGATAAGTATAGGACGTCAATAACACCGACTTACCAAGTTAAGGAGTTCTCTATGAACAAGATGTTAATCGCAGCAGCAGCGTCTTCCGTACTTCTACTAGCGGGTTGCGCCTCTGGTCCTGATGAAGCTACCACTGCAAAAATGAACGAAATCAGCACTCAGGTCAGCGAACTGAATTCGCAAGTTGCTGCACTGGCATCAAAAGTGGATCAAGCTGCTGAAGCAGCGAAAGCCGCTCAAGAAGAAGCTGCACGCGCTAACGAACGTATCGACAATATTGCTCAGTCTTACACTAAGTAATCTTTGAGTGATATAAATTTAAAGAGCCAGCATTTGCTGGCTCTTTCTTTTTCTCACACAACGAGTTTTGACTAAGGACAATGGCTATTGAGCTATCGATTCCGATTCCCATTGCGGTGGAGCAATCTCCACCGGAACCCCATTTTGCGCTAAAACCGCCGCGCGAGCTTTCGCATCGGAGATTTGGTGCTCTTGCAGCCACCAACTCAGCTCTTCAGGCATCACCAAGCTTTTTTTCACTCCATTGCTGCGAGTAAGCGGCTCATGAACTTCGATAAATACACTACGATCAGGTTCAAGAGCAACCTTGATTGGTTCGTTGATGATCCGTACTTTTTCTCCGCGGTCCACTTGCTGAAAGAGCCATTCAATGTCTTTCGGATCCATACGAATACAGCCAGCGCTGACCCGCATCCCGATCCCAAAGTCTTTATTGGTGCCGTGGATCAAATATTCGCCAGATCCGTAGGCGAGACGCATCGCGTAATCACCGAGCGGGTTTTCTGGGCCTGCGGGCACGACTGGCGGCAAATCAATCCCTTTGGCTTTGTATTCTTTACGAATCGACGCTGGTGGCGTCCAAGTTGGGGATTTGCGTTTGCTGCTGATTGACGTTTGCATCACAGGTGTATCGCGGCCGATACGCCCAATGCCAACGGGGAAGATATGCACTTTACCTTCATTAGGACGGAAATAATAAAGGCGTAACTCAGCAAGGTTAATCACAATGCCTTCATAGGCCACTTTCGGCAAAATGATCTTTGCGGGGATGGAAATGACAAAGCCTTCTTGGGGTAAGAAAGGGTCAACGCCGCGGTTGGCAGCCATTAACGCTAGGAAACCAATATCATATTTTTTTGCAATGTCGGCTAAAGTCTCACCTTTCTCAATTTTATGATATTGCGTGTTACCGACTATGCTACTGCCTTCGATAGGTAGATCAAACACGGCGGCATTGATACTCCAACTGACCGCCAATGCACAACCGATTACCCAAACTTTCCACCACATCTTTTTGGTTATCCCTTCGCTGTTTTATACAGACGTAAGGTTACTTCTCTTTCCTGCTTATGATCAACTAGTCGCGCAGGATATAACACGCTATTGACAGCCGGATAAGTCCAAGGTTGGTGAATATAAGCCGAAGAAACTGAACGCAGCTCCGGCACCCAACGGCGGATGAAGTCGCCATTCGGGTCAAATTTCTCCCCCTGACTGACCGGATTAAAAATCCGAAAATAGGGCTGTCCATCACACCCAGTGGATGCACACCACTGCCAACCACCATTGTTGGCCGCATAATCACCATCAATCAGGCGACTCATGAAATAGCGCTCACCCCAGCGCCAGTCGATATGCAGATCTTTGGTAAGAAAGCTCGCCACGATCATCCGTAGCCGGTTGTGCATCCATCCGGTTTGGTTCAGTTGGCGCATTGCCGCATCGACGATCGGATACCCTGTCTTACCTTCACACCAAAGCTGGAACTTTTCGTTATCATTCCACCACTCCAAACGCGCCCTCCACTCCACAAAGTCACGACTTTTCGAGAGATTAGGCTCAATCGCGACCAAATGCTGGTAAAACTCGCGCCAGATGAGTTCACTCAACCAGACTTGCGCCCCTTCACTGAGTGCGCCGGTTGACGACTCGCGATACAAACGAGCCACGCATTGCCGTGCCGATAACACGCCAATCGCCAAGTAGGGTGAGAGCGAACTGGTGCCTTCCCGAGCCGGGAAATCGCGCGCTTGATGGTAGTCCTGCACTCGTTCACGACAAAAATCGCGCAATTGAGCGCGCACAGTCTCAAAGTCCACGGCCCATGGCGTGCTGTCTACTCTGGGGTAATCCAATGTTTGTTCTGGATGCCAAACCAATTCGGCCAACGCACTCGGTACGTTCCAAAGCGCTGCGGGACGATTTTTTCCAATCACAGGCGGCTGAAATAGAGTGAGCCATGCGCGCTTGAAAGGGGTGAACACTTTAAAAAATTCGCCCTGTTTCGTGCGCACCGAACCAGGAGGTAATACACATTTATCATCAAAAGCAGACCATGTTATCCCTTGCTCAGCCAGTAACTGCTGTGCCGATTGATCACGTTGCTGCTCGTCCAATTCGTAATCACGATTGGCGAGAACTTGTGTGGCATTAAGCGTTTTCGCCAACTGGCTAACCGCCACAGCCGCCGCTTGAAAATCCGCGACTTGCTGATAAAAAAGTGGCACGTTAAGCACAGCAAGCTCTTGTTGCAACTCTGCCAAACGTCGCCAAATCAAATCGGCTTGAATAGGCGCTAGATGGTGCTGATGCCACTGCTCTGGAGTAGCGATATACATCGCCGCAACCGGATCACCACTGTTTAACGCAGCGGTGAGCGCTGTATTATCAAAGCTGCGCAGATCACGACGAAACCAAACCAGTTTCATACAAGCTCCCTAAGATTGTAGCTGTTGTAGTACATTCGATAGTACACACTGCTCGCCAAACTGCTGTTGGAGGCTCGCTAAAGCTGACTGTTGAGCCGCAGGTAGTGCTCGATGGGCGTGCAGAGCCAGAATCTGGTATTGCGCTAATCCCGGATTCTCTAGCAAACCACGAATATCGTCGACGGCTTCCAACAGCGTCACTTGGTGACCATTTTCAGCCCACGCTAGAGCCCACAACCAAGCATTCAGCGAACCGGCTTCATCCAAACTAATGCATAAGCATTTGCCTTTCACCGCCGCTTTGTTCTCGGCATCAAGAATAGAAGCTAATTTGCTGAGCATGAGCGTGCGAAACAGGCCAATCTGTAGTGAACGTAAAGGCCCTTTCACTCGCTCAAGGGCTTCTGTGACTGGTTGTACAAACTGTGCTTGCATCACACTGAGCGGATACTCTTTAAGCACGGTGGCAATAATCTGCTCCGCTTTGGAACGTTGTAGCGCGGCCAGCGCAGTGAGGAGTGTTTCGCACTCTTCCAACTGGCCGACAGTTTGCGGGGCGGATTCGCTCTCCGACACCCCACTTTGTAGTAACGCGCCCACTTTTCCAATCGCGACCCCTTTCGCCAACCAACTCTGGATCTGACGGATCATCTCTATGTCCTGATCAGTAAACAGGCGATGCCCTTTCTCGGTACGATCGGGTTGCACTAGGTTATATCGACGCTGCCACGCGCGCAGAGTAACCGGTTTAACCCCCGTAATTTCCGCGACTTCACGGATCGCGTAGCGTTTTTCATCACAAACCATAACGTAATTTCAACTCCTGAGGATGAGGGTTTAGATAGCGCTGCTGAGCGAGATAAGCATCAGGAAACAGGGCTAGATAATGTTTGAGAAGCGTGATTGGCGCTAACAGTGGCAGCTCACCCACCCGATAGCTTTCGATCACTTGAGCCAGCTCGGCTTTTTGTAATTTGTTCAGCGAGCGCTTGAAATAACCTTGCAAATGCATCAGCACATTCGTGTTATTTTTGCGGCTGGCACGGAGAGCCAGAGCTTGCATCAAACCTAAACGGTACTCTTGGATAAAAGAATCCAATGGATACTGTTTCACATTCGCCACTAAGCGCCCTAACGCGCGGTACGCCTGCGGGTTATGTGCCATCAAGGTTAATTTGTAGCGAGAGTGAAATTCGACGATTTTTTTCGCGCTCGGAGCATCGCCCATGCTGGTGTAAAAATCATGCAAGCAGAAGACTCGGGTGATGTAGTTTTCCCGCAATACCGGATCATTCAATCGACCATCTTCTTCAATGGGTAGCCACGGCATTTTTTCCATCAAAATTCGAGTATAGAGGCCAACGCCGTCTTTTTCGGTGCCATTGTGCTTGTAGACTTTGACACGCTCCATACCACAACTGGGTGATTTTGCGCAGACGATGTAGCCACACAACTCAGCATTTTGTAACTCAGCAACTTTCTGCTGTGAGTAGCTCTCTAACGCTGCGGTGTGATCACGCGAGCTGTCTTTGGTTTCCACCAACGCAATCCGTTCATTTTCCGAGATAAGTCGTAATGTGGGACGCGGGACAGGTAGCCCCATTCCCATTTCTGGACAAACGGAAACAAACTCCGCATAACGTTCGAGTTCATTGGTCACGAAGTGGCTAATTTTATGCCCGCCATCGAAGCGTACTTTTGCTCCAAGTAGACAAGCACTGATCCCAATTTTGAGTGGCGTGGTCTGCATACGAGTCTCCAACACTTATCTATACAATGAAAATTTCCGTACAAGATCTATAGCACGCTGCCTATCACTGTACAAATAATTTTTTTGTACAGAAATTTTCAATACCACCAGCCAAACGATTAGCTCAACGTTTGCCTTATCAGTTTCAACATATTTCGTTATCAATAAGTCGTTTCGATTTTAAAAGAGAGTATTTTGTGACAACCCTCTCAAGGAGCCCTGTAGATACTGGCTAGTATTGGCACAACAGATAAGCCTTGAGCCAACAATATCCGTAATTAGTATCTTTGTCTGTTGGCTAAATTGAATTGGAGAGTAACCATGGCAACCCCACACATTAACGCTCAACCTGGTGATTTTGCTGAAACCGTATTGATGCCGGGCGATCCACTACGTGCGAAGTACATTGCAGAAACCTTCTTGGAAGACGTCAAGCAAGTGTGCGATGTACGTAGCATGTTTGGCTTTACGGGCACATATAAAGGCAAAAAAGTCTCTGTGATGGGTCATGGCATGGGTATCCCTTCTTGCAGCATTTATGTGCATGAATTGATTGCAGAATATGGTGTTAAAAACATCATTCGTATCGGCAGTTGTGGTGCAGTACGTGATGACGTCAAACTGATGGACGTGGTGATCGGTATGGGAGCATCAACCGACTCAAAAGTGAACCGCATCCGCTTCAGCGGCCATGATTTTGCGGCCATCGCCGACTACGACTTGCTGGAAACGGCGGTTAACCAAGCTCGTGCTCAGCAAGTGCCAGTGAAAGTGGGTAACGTATTTTCTGCAGATCTGTTCTACACCCCTGAGCCTGAGATTTTCGAAAAGATGAAAAAACTCGGCATTTTAGGTGTGGATATGGAAGCAGCAGGTATCTATGGTGTAGCCGCTGATCTCGGCGCACGTGCGCTGACCATTCTGACGGTGTCTGACCACATCTTACGTGGTGAAAAACTCAGCTCTGAAGATCGTCAAAAGTCTTTTAACGACATGATGAAAGTGGCGCTTGAAACCGCAATCAACATCTAATTTATCTTGTCATCACCGTCAGGCTGAAATACTCCTGACGGTCAGAAATACCCCGAGGGGGAGATCGTGCCTAACGACCAACTACCACCGGACGCAGAAGGTTTACAACTCAACTTTTGTAAAACATTGGCGTGTGACAACTTTGGATTGAGTGAGGCAAAGCATTACGTTTTGCAGCGCGTAAACCCGAAACGGCCAGCGATGGTTTGTCGTGAATGTGGAGCTTTCCCCCCCTTACTTAATAACCGCGATGTGGTGAACGAACTGCACCGCTTACGCCAACTGCATAGTGATGGCCTACCGGCTTGCCATAACCCGGCATGCCCGAATACCGGATTATCCGTCCATACTCACAAACAGCTTTATCACGCCTTTGGTTACAGTGGCGATCGCCAGCGTTATCGTTGCAAAGCCTGCCATGCCACTTTTGTTGATAAATGGTCAGGTGCCAACCATAAACTCCACTTTCAAGAGTCACTGCTTGGGTTGCTGTTTACGGGCTACTCGGTTCGCGAAATCTGCCGCAAGCTGTCAATCAATCCAAAAACCTTTTACGACCATCTCGACCACATCGCTAGCCGCTGCCGACGTAAATTAGCGATGATCGACGCTCGCTGGGTTAACCATGCCAAAGCATATCAGTTTGCCTCGCATTACCAACCTTTGCAGGCACACAGCCATAATGGCGTTTACTGGCTTGCCACTGGTGATGCGCAAACGGGTTACATTCTGTGCCAACATCTTAACTACTCTGCTGATGAACAGCCGACGGGCAACCTAGACCACGATCCTTACCAAATGCCAGCGCGTTTTGTGCCGCAAGGGTATGTCGCAGAAGCACAAGCTGCACCCCATAAACCGTTAACCTTGTTGCGAGAACGGATTGATAACCGCTACCAGCTAATTTTGGCGCGTGCCAACGTAGAAGATCCGATGGGTAATTTGACGCAGTTCCACTACCCCTCAAAAGGTGCGGTGATCCGTCCGCCTTACACCTCTTACGCGCATTATCTGCATGTGCTGGATATGTGCGACCCAGGCAAACGGGTTTCAATCTTCATGCCGCAAGATCCTCTATTACGTTCTGCGGCGTTAAGCGTCAGCTTGTCCCGAATCCGATGTCAAAATGTTGACCTTATGTACGTAGAGGAAGATCCAGATTGGCAGGCACAAAGCCCATTGGAGAAAACCGATATTGTGCACATGGGGTGGTGGCGTGATCGTTGGGCTATCGCTCATTCAGGCACCAAAGCCAAAGGGATTTGTTACCTAGCGGGCAACAACCCTGACCCACAACACTGGTTACAGCACGCTTCTATCCGACAAATCGAATACTATCAAAATCGATTCCAACTCCTGTTTGAGTCCTTCATTAATGAGCCGCGTCGCAAACTGCGGCCGGGCGGGATCCAGCCTCTGCTGGACATATTCCGTGCATGGCACAATTTATGCTACCAAGATAAACATGGATTTACTGCGGCACAAAACCTAGGTTTATCGCAGCATCCTCTAACATTAAAGGAACTTTTGTCCTAAATTGCTTAGAGGAAGAGTGTGAGATAACACTAATTATTATCGAATGACTTGATAAAAGTGTCCGTTTTTTCACATGAATTCGTGTTTAATGGCGTCTTCTCCCTATAATGGGCAAGTCATGACGAGCATGAAATCGCCTAAGGACGACTGTATTTTGGACAAAAGCCAGTATCTTCTTGAACTAGAAATAGAACAGCTCAGGTTACGTATCGAATCTGAGCCTGAGAAGGTATTGACCCAAGCAGAACAGTGCTTAATCCGAGCTCGGCAAATTCACTTCACCTCAGCGATTATCGAGTCTTTGATCATCATGTCCCGTTGCCTCTGGTGCAAGATGGACTACCGAACAGGGCTTAAGTACATCAAAGAGGCTTACCAAAATCAACTTAACCTTGAGACAGACCATTTCCTGCCTGAAATTTTGCACATTCACGCCTTGCATCACTGGGGGCAAGCCAAATACTACACTGCTCAACAGTTTTGGATTAATGCCCTAGAGCAATCCGCTCTGGTGGATGAACCGCAAATCGAGATTGAGTGCCTGATTGGCCTTGGCAACATCTGGCGAATCACGGGCGAATACAAACTCGCGTGTTCCACCCACGAGCTGGCAGTCAAGGTCGCCAATAACACCCGCATTGATTGGTTGGAAGGCAAAGCGCGAATTTTGTGGGCATGGGATCTGTACCATCTCAATCAATACGTGGATATGCTAACCGTGCTCGATGGCGCTGAAGAGGTGCTGCAAAATAACAGCAATGTGACATGGCAGGCCGAAGTATGGGACTTCCGCGGCTTGGCTCTGCTTGGCTTAGAGCGGATTGAAGATGCCGAAGAAGCCACCCGTAAAGCCCATGAATTGGCGGTTGAAAATAATCTCACTTGGATGAAAGCCCACTCATTTATCAGCCGCGCTCGTCTAGAACTGCTGCGTAAGAATTTTTCGGTGGCTGCCGAGCTACTCAGCAATGCAGAAAAAGCCGCCAGCTCCTTTGATAACGGCGAGCTTCTTTCGCAAATCTGTTATCAACAATCCCGCGTTGCGGAAGAAAATGGCGACCCTCAGGCGGCGTTAATCGCCTTTAAAAAATACCGTCGCTACACAGTGATGATGCTGCGCGAACAGACGATGCGCGTGGGCATGGACAAAGCCCGCTCATCCAAACGCCAACTTGAGCAACGTGCGCGCAAACTGATCAACCGAATTCGTGGACAACACGAGTTTGACCCGGAAAAACATCTCTCCAACGTGGTATCAGAAACCTATTGGTGGGAACAATTGGTACTGTTCAAAACCGAGCTGAAAAAATCCAATCACGCCGTTGTTGTCATCCAGCACCCTAACGCCAAATACATTGATGTGTGCACCGAAGTAATTCACTCACTCTGCGCTCCGCAAGATTTATTGTCGCGGATCAGCAGCGACCGTTTGGGGCTACTGCTGGCAGAAAAAGGCGATGCGGCGCTAGAAATATTCCAAGTGATGGCCAAAATGATTGAAATTTATCCTTGGCACCGTAAGGGATTAGATGGACCACTGCCCAAAATCATGCTGCAAGATATTCTGTCCTTCCCGTTTACGCTGGAACAGTTGATTGGTAACCAAGCACAGGAAAAGTCGTATGGAAACCCTGCTCAATAAGATCAAAGAAGCGGGACTGGATGCGACCGCTGTCGCTGGTGAAGAGGCGATCATTTTCTGGAACCATGTCAGACAGCATGTGGCTACCACAGCCCAAGAGCGCGCACAAAGTTACATCATCAGCGCCGAATATCGCCGTGAAATGAAACAGTGGCAAACCAGTATTGAAGAGCTGCGCGCTGCCCTCTCCCTTTTAGAGTTACCCGCGGATCTGGAATTACTGCTCTCGGTCAAACACAGCTTGAGTGAACGTTTACTCGATCATGGTGAATATGTCGCGGCACTGTCTGAATACGTCGCGATTTCCAACATTGCTGTTGAGCATGGCATGATTGATGATTACGTGCTTGCTGTGCTCGGAATGGGCAATTTATGTGATGCTTATGGCGATCACAGTCGCGCGTTACGCTACTATCAAAAAATTGACAGCATAGATCATGCGATTTCTAGCCGCTCACTCCGCCTGCGTTACAAACTGTATATGTTGGCTTGCTACATCAGTCTTGGTCGTTATGCCGCCGCCAATGATCTGATCAAAGAGTGTGAAGAGTTGAGTATTCTGGTCAGCGATAAACTGCTGACTGGGCAGATCATGCTCTATCAAGCCAAACTGTATCTGCAACAAGGCAAAGTACAAAGGGCGATGATGACACTCGCCAGCGCCCAGTATTCCTCGTCGCTTACCCCATCGGATTGGCTCTCAAGCATGCTGCGTATTGAATTAGCACATTGCCTTTCAAGAGCGGGAAAAGCGCACTTTGCCACCCTAATTCTCAGTAGCACAGAAAAGCGCTTACAAAACGTCCACTCGCCTTTCCTTGAAAAACGCCTCTATGAAGCGTTCAGCGAAGTGTGTGAACTCGAAGGGATGTTCAAAACCGCACTAGTTTATGAAAAGAAAGTATTTCGCATCGAAAGCGATTTAATGAAGCGAATCCCAATCAGTGAATTAGGCCCAATTCAGCTGCGTCGCCTATCCCGCTTTGAGCTGCAACTTAAACTGATTTTGTCGGAATTAGAAAATCGTGAACTTAAAGAAACCACGGAAAATCAAAAAAATACCGTGTTGCAACTACAGCAAGATGTGTTCACTGACCCATTGACGAAACTGCATAATCGCCGTTGGTTGGATGTGAAACTGAAAGATCTGCTGCTACACGAGACCCCGTTTGCTTTCTTGGTGGTGGATATTGACCACTTCAAATCGATCAATGATGAATTGAGCCACCTCGTAGGAGATAAAGCGATCGTCAATGTGTCCAGTGAACTCGCAACCTACTTTAAATTCCGCGGAGCCTCCTGCGTACGCTTTGGTGGCGAGGAATTTCTGGTAATTTTGGAAAACGTCACCAGTGAAATGGCACAAATGCATGCAGAAACCTATCGACAGCGTATTTTTGATTTCCCATGGCAAGACGTGCTTGGCGAACGGGGACTGACGGTCAGTATCGGTATCACCTTGCATCGCGAGGGGGAAAATACCCAACGCACGTTCTACCGTGCTGACAAAGCTTTATATCGCGCCAAAGCCAATGGCCGTAACCAAGTGTGTGTTGAATAAAGTACTGACACCCAAGCTACTTGAATTTGCTGGTAGGAAAGGGATATCCGCATGAAAAGTTGGCAGAACTCCCTCTACCTTGATCACTGATCGCCTTTCGATTAATCGCCAAAGCCGCTCAATCGAGCGGCTTTTTTGTTGGCTTACTGTTTATTTTGAGGAGATCTCGAGCAGCAGGGCTTCTACGGCGGCAGCCAACTGGCGATCCTCGCCAGCGACAACCGATTCTGGATCGTTATAAACCAAAATATCCGGGATGATTTCTTGGTTTTCGAACCAACGACCTTGCTCATCCTTGATACCGAGTTGTGGTACTCCGTAGATCAATCCGGGTTCTTGTTGCTTCTCCCAAATCACAGCCGTGCCAGTGCCGGGAACTCTTTCTCCAACCAGTTTCCCTAGCCCTTCTCTTTGATAAAAATACGGCACGATCGAACCGTCCGAATAGCTGTCCGCGTTAGCGAGCATAATGCTCGGTTTAGCCCAGCGACGCTCTGGGAAAGAGGAGACCACATAACCATCACGCGTCTGCAATATCGAATGTCGGGTTCCTGATAGTATCTCCATCACTTGATCATGCAGCCAACCGCCAGCATTAAAACGCACGTCAACCACTAAGCCTAATTTGTCTTTTTCAAGGCCAAACATATCATTCTGCATCTGCTCAAAACTGGCTGCATCCATCGCGGCGAGGTGCACATACCCAAGACGTCCGTCGGAGAGTTTCTCGACCAAAGCTCGGCGCTGCTCAACCCACTGCTCATAAAGCAGCTCACTTTCCTCTGCAAGACTGATAGGCACTAACGTAAAGTTCTGCGCTTTCTCCGCACCCGGTACCAGCACACTTAAACGGGTCAATTTACCTTGGGTAAAATTCAGGAACGGATAAATATCCTGTTGATCACTAATCTCTTTGCCGTTTACGGAGTAAATAATCGCTCCTGCTTTGATGGGCGATTGATAGGCATCCGCTGGGCCTCCGGGCAACAGTGACTTCACACGTATTCCCTTACCTCGATAACGATCATCATAATAAAGCCCTAAGGATGCAGGCTCCTCCCAACTGGAATCGCCAGCCATAAAAAAGGCTCCGGTATGCGAGGCATTCAACTCGCCCACCATTTCACTTAATAGCTCGGCAAAATCGCTGTAGGTACGGATGCTCGACAAGTGTTTACGATACAAATCACCATGCTGTTTCCAATCCACACCATGCATTTGTGGGTCATAAAATTTGGTTTGAGTGAGCCGCCAGACATGCTCAAACAAGTAGGCGATTTCCGCACGAAAATCGAAATTGGCCTTTGCTTCGTAACGCACAAACTTGCTCTCACCCGTCACGACATTTAGGCTCTCGATACCGTGTTCACCCATGATCAGAAGGCTTTCATCATCAGAAGCCATAGCAAGTAAAGCCGCATCCTCACTCAAGCGGCTAAACAGCACAGTCACCTCACCATTGCGCAGATTGATTTCTGAGATTTGTACTGAATCTCCCGACTGATAAGCGACGATCAACGCTTGGTTATCGTGCGTCAAATGTTTGAAAATAAGATTGAGTGAGGTTGGTGTCAGGCGTATAGTGCGCTGCTTAAGCCCTTTGTTTTCCACCGCCGTTAACTCTGCTGGCGGGTTTTGGCTAGGCTCAAGATTTTTCTCAGACGCAATTTTATCGTCAAACCATAACTGCTCTTCAGTTTTCTTGAAGTTAAACTTAGCCTCACGGTTTAGCGCAACGCCATGCACATCATATTGCACAGCAATATCATCAATGCCGCGCAAGCTTTGTGCATCGGTTAACCAGTAAACCCACTGCCCATCGGCACTAAATTGTGGGGCAAATTCAGAAAATCCACTTTGGCTCAAATTGATAGGCGCTTCACTTACATCAAATTTTAGAAGTTGAATATCGCTATTCCACATCGCCCGATCACGCGTGACTAAATATTCGCTATCTGGCGACCACTGGTAGCTAAGATCCTTGTCGAAATAAGAGTAAATGGCGTGAGCGTCCAACAGGGTATAGGTTTTATCTTGTTCAATGTCATACACTTTGAGCGTATTACGATTCTCGCGGTAAGCAACTCGCTTAAGGTTAGGGGAATAAAGTGGCTGAATGACATCTTGCTCGGTCATCAGCACTGGCTCTTCAACAATATCCAATGAGGAGGAGAAGCTTTTCCCGCTATCATTCACATAGCTTTGATAAAGATTCCAACTGCCCTCGCGCTCAGAAGCGTAGATCAACCGATACCCATCACTGGAAAAAGAGACATCTCGCTCTGCTTCTGAGGTATCCGTAACTCGTTGCGTTAAACCTGAAAGCAAAGACACGACATAAACATCCCCACGCGCCACAATCGCCACTTCAGCGGCATTCGGCGCGACCACCATTTCTGTGGCTTCAAGGTTAAAATTCACATTGTGACGGCCATCAGGCATAGTGCTACGACGAATGGAAACCGCCACTTTTTCTGGTTGCTTAGCACCCGCTTTAAGTCGCCAAATTTCGCCATCAAAGCCGTAGGCCAAATCGCCTTGTAAGCTGGCACTTAAGAAACGAACGGGCAGCTTTTGGTGGTCGGTGATTTGTACGGGTTCTGAACCATCAAATCGCTGCTGCCAGACGTTGAAACTGCCCGCTTGTTCAGACAGATAGTACATAGAGGAGCCATCTGCACTCCACACAGGGTTGCGGTCTTCGCCGCGAAAAGTGGTGATTTGGGTATGTTTGCCCGTGAGCGGGGACCATTGCCAAATGTCACGTGTAGCATCGGATACCGCACCTTTACGCCACGGTTGTTCATCGGATGGTTGATTGGTATAGAGGATGTCGCTATGGGAAGGCGATATGGCTAAATCGCTGACGGCAATAGGCAAAACGCGTTGCTCACGTCCTCCCGCTGCAGGCACCGAGTAAAGCTGAGCCATAAAGCTGCCCTGTTTAACATTCGCATTGGCTTTATCATCGCCCAGTCGGCGAGAAGAGAAATAGAGCTGCTGACCATCAGCCGAAAACGCATATGGAATATCTTTCGCTCCGTGGTAGGTTAACCGACGGCTCTCCCCCCCTTGAATCGAGAGAATAAAGACGTCACCAAGGCCATATCGATCAGCCGTAAAGGCGATCGATTGGCTGTCAGGCGACCAAATCGGGGTTTCGCTGTACACGCCACTTTCCGTGAGCGCCACGGCATCACCACCTTGAGCGGGTACAAGCCAAATTTGTCCTGCATAGGTAAACGCTATCTTTTGGCCATCAGGGGACAACGCAATATCCCTTAACCAGGTCGGCCGAATCTGCGTGGCATCTTCAGTTTGGTTGGTGCTTGCAAACCCGAGATTCGATATCCCAAACGACGTCAGCAGGAGTACTGAACTCAGAGTAAAATGTGGCAAATGCATCGCCCGTCCTTATCAATATTTTAGATTTCAACAATAAGTTACCTCAATATGACTAGGACGTCTAAATCATTTAAAGCCAGCGATGCTCTTTAACATCTCCCCTTTCAGACGGGGCGATAGCGCAAATGCTGCCACTCAGGGTGACGCTCAAGATAATGTGCGACATAGCTACAGACGGGCACAATCGTTAAACCCGCACGCTCAATTTCAGGCAACACACTTTCCATCATCACTTTGCCGTATCCCTTACCTTGCAGCTCATCCGGTACACGGGTTGAGGTAATATGCAGCACCGTTCCCTGCTGCTGATATTTCACTACGGCTTGATACTCTCCTTCCAAAGCGACACGATAACAGTGGTTTGTCGCATCATGCTGCACAATATTGTTCATACTAAATCCTTTTCTGATAGATAGATCAAATTAGTTGGTGACTCGCTGAATTGAATCTACACTTATCTCACCATAGAATTCAATGGACTCTACGACCCTATCGACGTCGTATCGCAACACGGAGAAGTTAAATGAATTCACGGCCCGCTGAAAAAATTGATGATAATGATGGCCAAACGCACATTCAACGCAGCAAAACGGTTTCGACCATCAACAGCACGGACGCGTTGGCCATGGTTGAACACAGTAGTGAGCTGACCTTAAGTATTACTACACCAGTGGGGACAAAATTTGTCTGCCGCACCCCGTTTATTGGCACTCATACCGACAAGTTTTTACTGGTGGAGATGCCCAAAATATCGGCTGACGATTTGCAGTTTTTTTTCCAAGAAGGGTTTTGGATGAATATCCGCGCTATTTCACCACGAGGAGAAGGAGCGCTGATCCATTTTCGCAGTCAACTGATGCATATCTTGATAGAGCCAGTACCCATGGCTTTTCTCTCTATTCCCAATACCATGCAAGTCTCTCAATTGCGCAAAGAGCCGAGATTTGAGCTAAATTTAGCCGGCAAAGTACTGTTTGATGAGCATCGTGGGGATTGTGAATTGCGTGATTTATCACGCAGTGGCTGCCGATTTATCACGCCGCCTTTAGGCAAAACGTATCAAGTGGGTGATTTGGTCGCGTTAGAGATTTTTTCAGACTTACGGGGCACAAAAACCTTCCCGCCGTTGACCGGAAAAATCTGTAACTTACAACGCTCACTTCACCATGCTCGTTATGGTTTAGAGTTTAATGATGAGGGTCGAAGTAACGCCAAACACTTGCTCGCACAACTTAAGTTTAATGGCACTAAACTGACTCTCAACGCCGATAAGAAAACGTAACTGATTTGAATAGAAAACCCCCAGCCACGAAGAACGCGACTGGGGGTTTTTCTCAGTGAAGTGGAGAGCTAGCAGGCGTTATCCCAAAAACGAAATATACCCCTGCAAGATGATTAGGTTAACGATATCGATAAAGAAAGCACCGACGATCGGCACTACCATAAACGCTTGCGGTGAAGGGCCAAAGCGTTTTACGACCGATCCCATATTCATCACCGCGGTGGGCGTAGCCCCCAAACCAAAGCCACAATGCCCTGCAGAAATCACCGCCGCATCATAGTTAGCCCCCATCACTTTGAAGGTGACAAAGTAGCAAAAAATGCCAAGCACGACGGATTGAATGGCGAGGATCACCAAAAACGGTAGTGCTAGATCGAAGATATTCCACAATTTCAGGCTCATCAGAGCCATAGCGAGAAACAGCGACAAAGAAACCGTGCCTAAAATATCCACCGTCTCCGCATCCACCTTACGCAGCTTAGTGACTTCGAGTAGATTGGTGATAAAGACACCAATAAACAGGGCGTAAACGAAGTCAGGGATCATTAACCAACGGATTTCAAAGGTTTTAACCCAAGCTTCAAGATATTTTGCTCCGGTAACGCATATGAGCAAGATAAACAATATTTCGATCACCTTCTTGGCCGTGACTTTATCTTCTTCATATTCGTTATAAGTGACCAGTTCAGGGAAACGAGAATGCGTTTGCGTGCCTCGCCCGTACTCGGATTCAATACCATGTTTATCAATCAGCTTTTGCGCGACTGGACTGCCGATAATCCCACCGATGATCAAACCAAAAGTGGCAGATGCCATCGCGATTTCTAACGTATTGGCGAGGCCATAATTTTCGGCAAACGTGTTTGCCCAAGCCGCTCCCGTACCATGGCCTCCGGAGAGTGTGATAGAGCCTGCGATCAAGCCCAATAAAGGATCTAAGCCTAAACCCGCTGCAAGCGAAACGCCCACACCGTTTTGAATAATGATGAACACCGAAGCCACGGCTAAAAACAGAAACACCTTCGCGCCACCCTTAATCAGTTGGGTGTAGTTGGCCGCAAGGCCCACCGTACTAAAGAACATCAACATGAAGACATTTTGCAGCGGCAGTGAAAATTCCATATCAATACCGTGAAAGTGCAACGCAGTAATCACACAGGCGACGATAAGCCCACCCACAATCGGCTCTGGAATGTTGAACTTGGTTAAAATGGGCAGTTTGGCATTAATAAAGTGACCTAAAAACAGGACACTGATAGCAATAAGAAAAGACTCTAATGCTCCAATTGAAATGATCTGATTCATAGTACCTCTTTATTTTTCAGGCTCATCTCTCCTTGATAAGCGGGTGTCTTGACCCGTTAGGACGACACCAAAACACAACATCAGCGATAGTTATCCTCTAATAAACGGCCACAAGGCCACATAAAGCAATGATATTGCACGGACAAATTTCCATTTAATGCTAATTTTCAGCAAAAAAGCAGTGAAAATAGCGGGCGATAATACCCAAAAGACAAAAAAATAGCCAATCGCAAGAACCGCGATTGGCTTATATATGATGTGAACAATACTATTCACTAACAACGTCAGTTGGCTAGGTGACCCTCGGCTTAACAAGGGTCGCTTATAAATAAGCACGAAGCGTGCCAACTAATTAACCCCTAATTTTTGTGATACTTTGTCAGAAAATAATCACTTCACTCATTGTTTGTTGCAATTTGCAATTTGCAATTTGCAACAAGCCGCAATATGAATATGAACCTTATTGTTGAGCAAGAAAGAGACACGTTGTGTCTGGCTGCAAGTTAACAAAGAACAGGTATAATGACGGCCTTATTCAATTGGCAGGAAAAACAATGAACTACTTGAGCACCTATTTAAAAGGTCTAGCTATGGGCGCCGCTGATGTGGTACCGGGTGTATCAGGCGGCACAATCGCCTTTATTACTGGCATTTACGATACTCTGCTTGAAAGTATTCGCCGCATCAATCCTAGCTTACTCAAGGTATGGAAAGCGCAAGGCTTGGCGGGGGTATTTCGTCACATCAACGGCCTGTTTTTGATCACGCTATTCGGTGGCATTTTTACCAGCATCGCAACCTTAGCCAAACTTATCTCTTGGCTATTAGTCACGCATCCTATTCCTATTTGGTCATTCTTCTTCGGCCTGATTTTGGTGTCGGTATGGCATATGCTGCGCCAAGTCGAACAAAAAAAGCTTTCTCGTCTCCTGTGGCTGATTGCCGGAGCCATTTTCGCCTACGGCATTACCGTGCTTAAACCACTACACCTTGAGCCCACTTACATCAATGTGCTGATTTCTGGTGCGATTGCGATTTGTGCCATGATCCTACCTGGCATTTCCGGCAGCTTTATCTTACTACTGATCGGTATGTATGCGCCTGTTTTGGGCGCAGTGAAAACCTTCCAACTGGACATTCTGCTGATTTTCTTAACCGGATGTGTGATTGGATTACTCAGTTTTTCCCATGTTCTGTCATGGCTTTTACGCCGTTACCGCGATGTGACTCTGACCTTCCTAACCGGATTGATGCTCGGCACTCTGCCTAAAATTTGGCCATGGAAAGAAACGCTCTCTTGGCGGGTAAATTCCAGCGGAGAGCAAGTACCACTACTGCAACGCAACCTATCACCGTTTGAATTTGAAACGCTTACGTCACAGCCATCACAGTGGTTGTTAGCGCTGGTACTCATGCTAGCCGCAGTCGCTTTAGTTCTCGGTTTAGAAAAATACGCCGAAAAGTAGCCAACCCCTTTGAAACAGGCTCACCACCGCACAATGCGGTGGTGAAGTTACCTCACTAGTACTGCGGTTTCTGCAAGTAGAAAGACAATATCACCTTGATTTTTCTAAGAGCCACGGCACATTTCCTCGGTGTTCAATCTCGACACAGATAGAGAGCATGCTAACATCTTCCCCACTCACGCAACTTCGGAATACGATGTGATGAACGCACTGAAAGGGATTGCGATCCTGCTGGCTCTTGGGGCTGGCTTTTTTGCCAGCGACCTTGTTGCTTGGTTCCAGTCGCCTCAACCTGATCTTAACGATTACTGTCAACTATCACAGCAAAGCTGTGAGCAAGCGGGTGTCACCATGACGCTAGCTCAAGATAAAGCCCACCCATTAATTGCTAATCGACTCACCGTACACTGGCCCAATACGGATGCACAAAATTTGATCCTCACTTTAGAGGGACTTGAGATGAATATGGGCAGTGCCAAGTTTTCTTTATCCTCCAACGGTGATGGCCTATACAGTGCCGACATTATTCTGCCCGTTTGTACTTCGGATGCGATGACTTGGATTGGTGAGCTCAGCGATGGCAAACAGACGGTTTACCCAGCAATTAGGATGGAACGATGAGTAAAAATTGGTCATTGATATTAGTGATGGCGTTTACCCTAGGATTTGGTGTCAAAGCCTATTTGGATAGCCAACAGAAATTAGCCGCACAGGTGACTACCCCACTGACCTTATCGGGAGAAAATCAGCAAGCTGTCGCCATTTTCGATCAAGCCGATCCACGAATTCGAATTGTCTATTTTGGCTTTACACGTTGTCCAGATGTCTGCCCAACCTCTTTAGCCATGCTCTCCGCAGCCTTAAACCAAGTCGATGATAAAACGAAGGCGCAGTTACGCCCGATGTTTATCTCCCTTGATCCGGAGCGAGATGATGCCAAACTCGCCGCACAATACGCCCACTACTTTCATCCGATGATTGAAGGTTTATCTGGCTCCGTTGCAACCACCAACCAGATTGCAGAAAAATACGGTGTGATTTTTCGTAAAGCTGAATTGCCCAATTCTGAGTTGAAATACACCTTAGATCACAGCTCTTATTTCTATTTCTTGCAGCCGGATGGCACCTTGATCAATAAAGTGCCACATACCCAAGACCCCACACCCATAGTGGATGCCATCAAGAAAATCATTCAATCAAAAGGATAATTTAATGAAACTGAACGCCTTGCTTCTTGCTAGCCTACTGCTTAGCACATCTGCCTTAGCTCAATCAGACATCATGGTTCACCAAGCTTATGCGCGCGCGACTCCTCCTGCCGCAGTCAATAGCGCCTTTTTTGGTGAAGTCATGAACCACAGTGATGTGGAGCGCTACATTGTTTCCGCCAGCAGCGAAGTGGCTGCCAAAGTGGAGCTGCATGACGTCATTAAAGAAGGCGATGTGATGAAAATGCGCCAAGTTCCTGAGTTTGCGATCCCCGCTCAAGGGACTTTAGTGCTCAAACCGGGCAGTTTTCACATCATGCTGCTTGAATTGAAAAAACCACTGCAAGAGGGCGAGAACATCGAAGTGGAAATCACGTTCAAAAATGGTGAGAAACAGGTGATCACTGCGCCAGTGAAAAAAGTGATGTCCGGTATGGCTGAGCACAGCTCACACTAAGTCTCGTTGGGCAAATACCTTGCTCAACAACACACCTCTTAGATAACACATTGCTATACCCAAACTACTTGGTGTTGCAGCCAAAGAAGCTGCAGCTTCAAGTAGGAGGGGTATATCTAAAAAATTAAGGGCGATGATACATTCACTTTTTTTTGTTGCCCTTGTTATGCCCAAACGAAACGGAATCTCATCTTTATCAAGGTTAAGCAACAAATTACTTACTTCCTCTCAAAATAAGCAACTTATCACGCTAAATATCAATTATCGGTAGACACATTATCTTGTGCGGTTAATATTGGAATCCTTCAGGATTAATGACTGAAGCTACAATAATTCAAATTTTTTATGATTCGCAGGGATAACTATGCAAAACAACTCGTTTCTAGCCCGTTTGGTGCGTGGAAATCTGGTCTTACAAATTTTAGCCGGCATCCTACTTGGCGCAGCACTGGCTACTTTTTCACCAGAAAACGCTCAAAAAGCGGGATTAATTGGTAATTTATTCGTAGGGGCACTCAAAGCTGTAGCTCCCGTGCTGGTGTTTATTTTGGTTGCATCTTCGATCGCCAACCAGAAGAAGAACCAACACACCTATATGCGTCCGATCGTTGTGCTGTACCTATTTGGCACCTTTTCAGCAGCACTGACCGCCGTTATTTTAAGTTTCCTATTTCCGACCACGCTCGTACTTGCAACCGGCGCTGAAGGCGCAACACCGCCACAAGGCATTGCCGAAGTACTCAACACCTTGTTGTTCAAGTTGGTCGATAACCCAGTCAGCGCTTTGATGAATGCAAACTACATCGGCATTTTAGCTTGGGGCGTGGGGCTAGGTTTGGCGCTACACCATGCTTCCTCCACCACAAAAGCAGTATTTGAAGATCTTAGCCATGGCATCTCCCAAATCGTGCGTTTTATCATTCGTCTCGCACCATTCGGTATTTTTGGCTTAGTGGCCTCAACTTTTGCCACCACAGGCTTTGATGCGCTTGCTGGTTATGCGCAGTTGCTGGCGGTACTACTTGGCGCAATGGCCTTTATCGCACTTGTTGTCAATCCAGTGATTGTTTACTACAAAATTCGCCGTAACCCTTTCCCTCTGGTTTTACAATGCCTACGCGAAAGTGGTGTTACCGCATTTTTCACGCGTTCCAGTGCTGCCAATATTCCGGTCAACATGGCGCTGTGTGAAAAACTCAAATTGGATGAAGATACATACTCAGTCTCTATCCCACTGGGAGCCACTATCAACATGGCGGGCGCAGCCATCACCATTACCGTACTGACTCTTGCTGCGGTACACACCATGGGTATTGAAGTGGATTTGATGACAGCACTGCTTCTGAGTGTGGTTGCTGCAGTCTCGGCTTGTGGTGCTTCTGGGGTTGCGGGCGGTTCATTGTTACTCATCCCACTCGCGTGTGGTTTATTTGGGATTTCCAATGACATCGCAATGCAGGTTGTTGCGGTAGGTTTCATCATCGGCGTAATTCAAGACTCTGCCGAAACGGCACTGAATAGTTCAACCGATGTAATTTTTACTGCGGCAGTATGCCAAGCTGAGCATGAACAAAATCGTACGAGCTAATATTAATATGTATCATCAACGCTGCTACTAAAGAGAGCAGTTGAGATACACATAAAAAATGGGCATTAAATGCCCATTTTTTATACCAGATGCATTCGCTGTAACCACGGTTTAAAACGTGGGTGTTGCAATGGGTACTGCTGTGGCACCAACAAATACAAAGCACCAACCAATAAAGCTGCACCCAGAAGATCGACCGGATGGTGCATACCAAGCCACAATCGACTATACGCCACTCCACCCGCCCAAATCAGTAACGCCCCTACGCTGATATAGCGTTTTTTCTCCGCCAATAAGCTACCAAAATAGAGCAGGCAAACCATCACAAACACTGTGTGTCCAGAAGGGAAAGAAAAATCCGTTTCACCTTGCCAATGCATTACCCGCCAAGGGCTTACTTTATCTTCCATTGCCAACAATAAGGCTTCTTGCTTAGGATGTGCCAGCTTATAAAAATGGCCAGCATTAGGCAGCAGTAAGGATTGGGTCATCAGCTCAGTATAGGGTCTTGGCTCTTGAGTGATCGCTTTTATACCCACTTTCATCACCATGGCTAAACCGAGTAACAGCATTAATTGAATGGATTTATTCAGCCATTGATGACGAGGAATTTGACAACGCCATCCAACCCAGCACACCAAAAAGAGCAATGTGAATAGAAAGCCCTCTTTACCTGCGGAATGCGTTAAGTAAGTCATTGCACGACCAACCGGATCAGTCACGGGTTGCGTAAAATCCAGCTGCAGCGACAACAGGGTTAAAGGAATTAATAGAAGGATAAACGTCAGCAGCAATACCAAGGCACGTTTGCAGCTCATGATGCGTGCTTTCATAACCATACTCCACCCGAACACAGTATGCGCATTGTAGAAAACCTCTGTCCGGTAATGCCAATATCGTGTCAATTTGCTGGAAAAAAAACGTTCATTTTCCCCTTCGGTTTGCCACTAAATTTATTAACCCCCAAATAACAATAATGTAACTAAATTTTTCATGCCTAGGTTGGATAGTAGAAAAAGCTTTGCCTATAGTTTGGATTAGTCACCAGATAAGGAGAATGAACATGGTGAAAAACACAATGCTCAACCGTTTAAATGAGCTACCAAGACTGTCTAAAGTTCTGCAAGAATTGCTGGATATGGCCAATCAGCCTGATGTGGATTTTCATCAGCTCAGCAAAAAAATCACGCTGGATCAAATCCTGACAGCGCGTTTGCTCCGCATGGCTAATTCTGCTTATTTTGGTGGTAACGGACATATCGCTACCGTAAACGATGCCATCATCAGGGTCGGCATTGAGTCGGTTCGTACTCTTGTTGTTGCTTCCGTCCTCTCCAGTACTTTTCCAAAAATTGAAACTCTCGATCTGAATGATTACTGGACCAATACCTTTGAAACAGCGTTAATTGCCAGCAAGATTGCCGAACAAGTCGGTTTGGATAAGTCAGAAACGTTTACCACTGGCGTGCTGCATAACATTGGCGAACTCATGATTCATACTTTGATGCCCACCGAGGCCTCACTGATCCAACAGAAAATCGCCCAAGGCATGGATCCGCTCAGCGCTCAAGAAGAGGTCTTAGGTATTTCAGCGCCTCGCATTGGTGCGATGTTGGCAAAAGAGTGGAAATTCCCTTCGGAAATGGTTGATGCCATTAAACATTTTGATGAACCCCGTGAAGCCGAAATCTCCCCCAAACTGGCGGTGGCGATTCACTTTGCCCGCGATATTAACTTCAGTTGGGATAAGCTCACGGAAAGCAAAGAGAAATCGATCTACCTTGCTGACCATCCTGACTCGCGTTTACTCAGCATTTCTGCTGCCTTTCAATCCACCATTGATCGGGTACGCGGCAATGGAAAGGAGTTGGCCACACAGATGATGGCGGCCTAAAAAAAACATCCCAAGAAGAGGCTGGTTCTTCTTGGGATGAAAAGGGCAATTGATAACGCTTTATGCGCCGATGACACCACCGTCTTCACGGGTGATCATCATGATGGTTGAACGAGGTTTGCTTGTACCACCGTAAGGGAAATGCGATGGAGCAGCCTCTTCACCCGGGTGCTGAACACCAACAAACATGGTTTTGTGATCAGGGCTGAAGGTTAATCCCGTGATCTCACACGCGATAGGGCCAGTTAAGAAGCGTTTCACCTCACCTGTGATTGGGTCACCACACAGCATTTGGTTATTCCCCTGTCCAGCAAAATCACCTTGGTTAGAGTAGTTACCATCGGTTTGGATCCACAAGCGACCTGCAGCGTCAAAAACCAATCCCATCAGGGCTGTTAAACATATTGTCAGCCGAAATGTTTTCGCTACCTGCGTATAGGGTGCCTTTGTGAACGGTTGGATTACCTGCAATTAAGTAGAGGTCCCAAGCGAACACATCACTGGTGTGATCACCCTGTGCTGGCATCCAACGAACGATCTGCCCGTAGTTATTCTTCTCGCGTGGATTCGGGCCACCAACAGGTTGACCTTCTTTACCACGGTTTTTGTTGTTGGTGAGCGTACAGAACACATGCTTTTTATCAGGATGCACGGCTACCCATTCTGGTCGATCCATAGTCGTTGCACCCACTTGGGTCGCTGCACGACGAGCAAAAATCAGCACTTCAGCTTGATCTTTGAATCCATTTTCAGGAGTGAGGCCATTCTTGCCAAAGCTCAGCTCCATCCAGCGTCCGCTGCCTTTCAGTTCGTTTTCATTGATATCGAACTTAGCGACATACAAGGTGCCCTCTTCCAGCAGATTACGGTTTTGCTGATCATTACCAGCTTGGTAGCGATGCTTGGAAACGAATTTATACAGATGTTCGCCGCGCTCATCATCACCAAGATAAACCACCACATGGCCATCGTTATTAATCACCAGTGCCGCATTTTCATGTTTAAAACGGCCAAGAGCGGTACGTTTCAGTGGCGTAGAGTTCGGATTATGCGGATCAATTTCGACAACCCAACCAAAGCGGTTTGGTTCATTTGGATTTTTTGCCACATCAAAACGTGCATCGTGCTTGTGCCACTGATAGTCAGATTCACCCGTTTTAACACCATAACGTTTATGTTGATCGGTCAACTTGTTTTGTTCGTCATCAGAACCAAAATAGCCATTGAAATTTTCTTCACAAGTTAAGTAGGTTCCCCAAGGCGTCTCACCATTCGCACAGTTATTCAACGTGCCGAGAACATTCAGTCCTGTTGGGTCTTCTGCTGTTTTCAACAAATCATGTCCCGCTGCAGGGCCTGTCACTAACATCGGAGTGTAAGCCGTAATGCGACGATTACGTTGACCTTCGCGATCAATTTGCCAAGTGTTGCCTCGCTTGATGATTTCCACAATAGTCACACCATGCGCGGCTTGCGCTTTACGTACATCATCCGCCGTCATCGCTTTACCTTGATGATCAAACAGATACTCGTAATTGGTGTATTCATTGTTGATCGCGAGCACACCGCGATCTTCGCTGATCGGGAAAAAGCTCATGCCATCCGTATTATCGCCAAACTGTTTCTCTTGTGCTTTTGAGTCTTGCTTGCCGCTTTGGTCAAATTCTGGCGCATTCGTAAAAATAGGATCGCCCCAAGACATGAGTGGAGTGGCTTTATAGCCTTTAGGCACAATCACTTTATCTTCTGTTGACACTGGGATTGCTGAGAAATTCAGTAGGTTTGATGTGGCTGGCGCAGCCACCGCACTCGCAACCGGATTTAAGGCTAAAAACGCGCCGGCACTCACTGCCGCACTGCCCGCCAAAAAATGGCGTCTAGACAGTTGCGCTTCAATCATTTCACTAAACTGGGATTCTTGCTCATCACGCTTCCACATTGGGGGCTCCTTGACTTTGTGTTTATATCCTGAGAATTCAGGTTAATTAGATGTTGCGCAAGAGTAGCTACCCAAGATGACTACTCGGTGAAATTTCTGTTGCTAAAACATGACAATACAAAAAATAAGACTAAAGAGTTAATTCATTTTTTAACTATCAAACCAAGCAACATTCAACAATCTGTACTACTTTTTCTCTAGCAGCCATTCTTTAATCAACTGGTTGGATACCGAAACAGCATGGGGTTGTAAGCAAGTGATGAGTGAGTTCTTTTATCAGCATGAAGAAATTCTATGCATTGAGAGCCCGCGTATATCACGGCCGCTTTATGCAAAAGATAGATAACCATTGTTCAATACCCACTTGACACTGTGTATCAAGTAGATAAGGAGTTTTTATGCACAAATCTTTGGCACTCTTAGTTCTCGCTAGCCTCCCAGCAATGGCCAACGACTACCAAGTCCAGCTCACGGAATACGTTCAAACAGAGTTAAAACAAATCGCAACCGAACCATTGATTGTCGAAGCAATCAAAGCGCAAAACGCTAAAAATGCAAACCTAACTCAAGGCGACATCGATCAGTTGGATAAAAAGTGGCGTGCTGAGGTAGGGAAAAATGACACTCCAATGATCCAATCTGTGCTGAATACACCAGCCTCACAAAAGCTGATGGAGATTCAAAACGCCAGCAGCGGCAAAATTACCGAAGTATTTATCATGGATAATAAAGGCCTCAACGTCGCTCAAAGTGAAGTTACCTCCGACTATTGGCAAGGTGATGAAGCCAAATGGCAAAACAGCTACTCGAAAGGCGCTGGAGCATTCGATATCAGTGATATTGAACAAGATGAATCGACCCAAGTATTTCAGGCTCAAGTGAGTTATACCGTGACTGATCCAAGCTCAGGTGAAGCGATTGGTGCGATCACTGTTGGGATCAATGTTGACGCCTTGTAATACCCTATTCGCGAGCCCAGCCTTAAAGCTGCAGAGCGAGTCTCTGCAGCTTTAAGTCGATAAAAACAAAGCTCATACACTTTGATTTGGTGGACTTATGAAGTTAAACATTAGTCGTGTTCTTTTGCTGAGCGTATCCATTCTCTTCTCCCTTGCGCTGTTGTCTATAACGTATTTGACCTGGGCGAAAAGCGTGAAGGAGATGAACACCATCAGTGCTGAGACTTTCGAGAAAACGTCACTTTCTCTGGCTGACAATATTGCGACTGCTGTTCGTTTTAATAAAACCAACGCAATTTCGGAGCGCGTGACTATTGAACTCAACGCCAATCCAGTGCAACTCAAAAATGTGTATGCCTTCAACACCAAGGGAGAAGTGCTGTTTAACGCAAAAAATACCAACGATATTCCTACCAACCTGAATCAGTGGGTTGCTCAACCACCGTTAGATCAAGCTGTTCGTATAAGTACTAATGGCAATCAAGGGCTTCGGATTATCGTACCGCTCAAAGCTGGGAAAAATGCAGATTTAGTAGGCTATCTGGTTACAGAATGGGCATTTGACCAAGTTCAACAAGCCGCAGCTCAATTACGCAACCAAGCATTTATGTTCAGTATTGGTTGTCTCTTGGTGGCTTTAATTGCACTGTACTGGCTATTACAACGTACATTATTTGGCCCTTTAAATGATTTAAAAGTGCTTTGTAACGCTCTGGCAAATGGCAATTGTGACCTAAGCTCACGAATTAACTTTCGTAAAGACAATGAACTTGGCCAACTAGCCAACGCGATTGATAACTTTATCGCCAAAGTGGAAAGCACCTTTGCGCCCATTAAAGACCGCATTGTGGAAGTCACCGATATCAGCCATAAAGTGGAGCAACAAATTAGCCGCTTAGAACACAATATACATAACCAACAGAATGAGATTTCCAGTTCAGTCACTATCGGTCATCAAAGCAAAGACAGCATCAAAGCGGTCACTGAGAGTATTTATGCAGCCTCAGAGTCTTTAAAACAAGCAGTCACCAGCAGTGAAGACAGTAAAGCCCAGCTCCGTGAGGCACAAACCCAAAATCAGCAACTGGTCGAAAAAGCTGAAATCACCACAAAAACCGCGACTGAATTGAATACACAAGTCGAAAAAGTGACCGACATCTTACAAATGATCCGCAGTATTGCTGACCAAACCAACCTCTTAGCTCTAAATGCAGCAATTGAAGCCGCCAGAGCGGGGGATAATGGCCGTGGTTTTGCTGTCGTCGCCGATGAAGTACGCCACTTAGCAGAGAAAACTTCCGCCTCAACCAATCAAGTAGAAACGCTATTAACTCAACTCGCGGGTTACTCAAAAAACCTGATTGGCTATATGGAAGAGAGCTTAGTCGCGGCGCGAAATTGCGTACAAGCCATCGAAAGTGGCTCAAATTTGGTCGATAAAGCGATTATCGATGTTAATCAAGCCAACAGTACAAACCAAAACGCCGTGCATGATAGCGAGCAGCAGAATCGCTTGGTTGAACAACTGCTTGATCAACTGCGTTTGTTGGACAACCATGCCCGTGAACTATTAACGGATAGCGCAACGATAAGTGAGCACAGTAAAGAGCTACTCCGCTCCGCAAGCCAGACCCGCAGTAACCTCAAGCAACTTTCACATTAAGATGAGTGTTATAAACCAACGACTTGGGGTTACTGGCAGGCGGCAAGTGAATTCATCCCTATGAACTTAGATACACTCTATGATTCGGTTGAACGCATCAATCACGCCAAGAAGAAAGCGCTATGCTGCATGCACCAAGTGTGGAGCTAAATTCATCAGTTCATCGACAATTTCTTTAGCCTGCTTTGAGTAAATTAGCTTATCTTTTGCGCCGACCAACTGGATGTAACGAACTTTGCCAGACAGTATCATTTGTCGCAGGACACGTAATACCACTTGATTGTCCAAAACCTTATGGGTTTCCAAACCGTTCCCAGGGACTAAAGAAGCAAGGTCAATATTGATCACCAACTGCTCACAGTGTTCGACATAACCACTCAGTTGGGCTTTGAGTTGAGTGCGATTTAAAAAACCGCACTCTTCATGACTGACCCAATCGCACCCCAGATCCTCGGCATACTCTAAGGTCTGGGCGTGGGTGTGCTCTGTATCAATCCCAATACAAAACAGCTTAGCTTGTGCAAAGCGCGATAAAGCAAAGTGAAAAGCGCTGCCCACTTGCAGATCCAGTGTTTGCTTAAGTTCAAAACCATGCCCGATATGCACCATTCCTACACTGGCACCGTCTTGCGTTAACGCAGGCAAACTGTGCAATAAAATTTCATGGCAGTTAGTTAAAGCAACAGGGATACTCCCAAGAGCCACCGATTGATTCAAGGCTTGTTGGTATTTAGCCTGAGTTTGGCCATCCAACACATAATGACTGGCATCGGCGTATTTCGGCGTAGATTGCTGCTGATACAACCAATCTGAAGCGACATCCAAGCTTTGCTGCGCAAACTCAAACTCTACCAGCGACATCGGCTTTACGCGCTGACACACGGTCATAAAGCCAAACGTAGACGTTGGATGACTGGATGTACGATGTAAACGGTAGCGTTTGAATAAGCTAAGCATGATCAATTACCTTTCTGGTGGCAACGCCCGTGCGGCTTGCAATACATGTAAAATTATCCGTTGCTTGTTGCTTTCGACTCGGTGGGCTGGCGCCATCACCGAAATTGCCCCAATCAACTTACTCCCTTTCATCACCGGAGCACTGATCCCCGAAACACCGGGATCAATTTCAGAGGTACTCACGGCATATCCATGGCGACGTATTTTTTCAAACTCGCTCTGCCACTTATCTAAGGTCGGATCTTCGCCAAAATAGCGCAGGATCTTTTCACAACGAGCGGCAGGCATGTACGCCAACATCACTTTAGATGAGGCACCTCGAAGCAGTGGTTGACTTTGACCCTGGACGAAGCTGCATCGAAGCGCCTGCATACTTTCTCTTTGGCTAACGCATAGGGCTCGATAACCGACAGGCACCATATACGCGGCCATTTCCCCAGTCTGTTTTTGTAGACGACTTAACACAGCTTCAACCGCATCGAGGTTATGTTGGCTGGTTTCGTAACTTCTCATCAGCAGTAATGCCGCTGGACCGATGATCAAGGTTTTGTCGTGCGGACTCTCTTCAATCAAGTTCCATTCTTTCAGCAGCTTCAAATGTCGATACAGGCTACTGAGCGGTACTTGCAGTTGTTCACTGAGTCCTTTTGCAGAGACAGGTTCTGGGTTTACTGCGACTTGCATCAGCAATTGCAGTGATTTTTCATTAACTTGGTTTGCTGAAATCTTTGTTTCGTTCATGTGTGCTTTTTAGCCTTTAATGGTGGGCACCTCAAATCTTGATTCTTGTATATCGAGAAATAGAGAAGAATTAAAGGATTGCATTCCCACATGGTGAGAATGAACGAAAAATTGGGCAAATTAACCAGAAAATAAGGCTCACTTAGGCTTGAGACGAAGCTTGCTCAACTTAACTGCCCCAATTTGCTTAACCGTTGTTTGCGCTTTTCAAAAGAGGATATCGTCATGCTATTCCCTTCTCCTCCAAGAAAGTAGCAACCTAATCATGTCCATTACGCTGCAAATTCGCAGCAAAAACACGTCAATAGAAAGAGGCTCTACATCTGTAGAGCCTCTCTATAGGTTGAGAATCGTTACATCACTGAGGCAAGCTCAGATGAGGCCGATTAATGAGTAGAACAGCTCGCGGCACCGAGATCTTTCCACACACCCCACTCACCAGATTTACTTGGGTCTTCTCCGCGAGTCCACCATTTGGCTTCCCACGTTTTTCCGGCCCAAGCCACTTGCTGACCACCTGTGTAAATGACATCAGCACTCCACAAGTTAGTGCAGGCATCACCACCAGTACTCGCTTTTTTCTCAACCAATACAACGGCAGATGCCTTACTGGTTGCTTTGCCATCACTCACGGTAACAGTGAAGTTTAAGCTGGTGTCTTGGCTATATTCACCAGCAACAAAAGTCACTTTTGCACCTTGTACTGTGGCGTTAATGCCAACAGGCAGATCCCAAGTAAAACTCAACGGATCTTGATCAACATCACTCGACACTGAGGCATCGATCACCACCGTAGCACCTGCTTTTACTGACGCTGGGGCTGAAACTGCCGCAACGGGTGCTGTGTTCACAGGTGTCGTGGACTTCGGATTCACCGTAACCACCACAGTATCAGTTGCCGTAGCACCTTTGTTGTCTGTCACCGTCAGTTTGAATGTAAGCGTTTGCTTCTCCGTCACTTCTGCGGCGTTAAAGCTCGCTTTCGCGCTATTAGCTGCCGTTAACGTCACTGTCGTGCCTGCAGTTTGTTCCCACAAGTAGCTAGCAATGCTGCCATCACTGTCTTTTGAAGCGCTTCCATCTAAAGAAACCGCTGAAGGACCAGTGACTGTTACATCCGCTCCAGCATTTGCAACTGGTGCTTTGTTCACTGGAGGAGTGGTTGTGCCACCCGCTAAGCTCTCATGCATTGCATTGAGGATGTCGCCGTTGTCCGCATCAATTTCCCATGAGAACAAGCCTGCCAAACCAAGGTTACGTACGTAAGAACCTTTCGCTTTGATAGAACGATCGTCATCAAAAGTGACGAGCTGACCGGTTGTACGGTTCCAAACCCAAGGCGCTTCCGCTTGCTCATCGTAACCGTATTCAAAACCATTCACGCCTGTTTTGTTAGCGCCAAGCATGTACGTTTTAATACCTTTATAGTCGATGACACCCGCTTCCCAAACACCTTGTGTCGTTGTGCCTTTCAGCTTGCCATTACCAACACCCGTCATCGGGTCGTTAGGATCTTTCAGTGAGGCTGGAGTCACACCTTCCCAACCACGACCATACATAGCTGCACCCACTACAAGCTTGCTCGGTGGAACACCTTGTGCGAGCAGTAATTGAATACCATTGTCGGTAGTATAAGCTGGGCCTTTGTACGGTTCGCCGTTTTCATCCACGCCTTTACCATCACATTGACCAGGGCGCATGAAGGAACCACAGTACAACGCCGTTTGGTGACCCAATACGTTATTCCAGCCACCGTAGAAGTCATAAGTCATCGCGAAGATGTAATCCATGTACTGAACCGCTTGACCGTAGTTCACATCTTCAATCTTGTCGTGGCCGACACCGATTGCTGAAGTCAGTTCATACTGACGGCCAGTTTCCGCTTCAAGCTCATCGAGCATAGCGCGCAGCTCTGCCATCAATGCTACGTACGCTGGACCATCTTTTACTGGATCACCCAGGTTAGCCGCTTGGCCGCCGCCACCAGGGAATTCCCAGTCAATATCGACACCGTCGTAGAATTTCCATGTTTTCAGGAAACGTTTCACAGAAGCGACAAACACGTCACGCTTCGCTTTGTCGGTAAAGCTGAAGAATGGATCTGAGAGTGTCCAACCACCGATCGATGGGATGATTTTCAGATCAGGATAAGTTTTTTTCAGCGCCATCAACATGGCGTAGTTACCTTTGATCGGTGAGCTGTACTGATGACCCGCTTGCGGGAAGCTCTTCTGATAAGCAGCCCAAGGATCGTGGATGACCACTTCAAAATCAGGCACACCCTGACACGCGGTTTGCAGAGCGTTAAAGCTGTTGCCGCCAACTGATTTCAACGATTCGTTTGGACCACAGATCGGAATAAAACCATACAGAATATGAGTGAGATTCTGCCCAGGGATGTTATCCACTGTGTATTTACGATCATAAATTCCCCACTCAACAAAATAAGTCCCAACCACAGTATTTTGTGGAATGGTGTAAGACTTGTTGTTAGGGTCAATATTCATCGTCAACGGCTTGAGGTGCGAACCATCGGTATCCGCAATAGTGATTTCACTTGGCGCACTTTTAGAACAGCCCGTGGCATCACACGCTTCGATCACTAATTGATAAACACCACCTTTAGGATAGGTAAACTTGGCGGTAGTTTGGCTACCAGTGATTGGGCCGGTGGCGACTTCAACTCCATCAAAATAGATCTTATAGGTATTCCCTGTCACACCACTCCACTGGTTGAACTTGAGAGTGATGGGGGCTTCTTCATGGTATTTGACCATTTGGTTGTAACCCGCAGTGGTTTCCATTGCGAGTTCAACTTTCGAAAATTGCAGATTGTTCGACCCATACACGTCAACACTAGGAGCCGAGGGTGCTGCCATCGCGGTACTCGCAAGAGCACATGCGATACTTGCGGCGCACAAAGTCATTCGATTCATAAGTTATATCTCTCTTCCTTAGATATTTCATTTTTATCAATGGCTGCCAGCACACTCAGTACATTGCATGAAGGCATCGATTGTCAGTATCAGAGAGACTTTTTTATTTGCGAAAAAAAATTAATCACTTTTCGAGTCACAAGTCGCTAATTTTCCGAAATCAGCGAGGAGTTGCAGAAATTAAGCAATCTTGAGTCAAGAATTCAGAATTTTGACAAAACAAATTGGTATTAATTATTGATTTACGCTAACAGGCTCCATGTTTACAGCATATTTACCCTATATTGTACGAAATGCAGCCAGATCCGTTTTTCTGTTAAGTTTCAGTGAATTTGCTTCACTTTGTGGGAGTCAAACCTTGCCTTTTCGCCATCAAAAGCGCACCCTTTGCAACACTCGTCACAGAACGAAATACACAAGAAAAGGATTGAAAAATGAAACCTATGCAGCGTCTTACTTGTTTGCTTGCCCTCTGTTTTGCTGCTTCTACAAGTGCCAAAGTCACTATGGAGATCCCAGATACGATTGATCTATTGGTCGTAAATGGCAGCAGCCCTAAACTTTCTGGCGGCTTTTTTGACGCCACGAAAAAGCTAGAATTAGACGATGGTGAACAGCAAATTGTCTTTCGTTATGCGCCATATTTCAGCCAAGGTAATGATCGCATCATCATCGATAGCGAAGTGGTGATTGCGACTTTTGACGCTGCCAACCAAGAACTCCGTTTTGATATGCCTAAGTATCGAGATGCTCCTCAGGCGACCAAAGCCATCAAAACCATGCAGTGGCAACTACTTGATCAACAAGGTAAAGCTGTAGAATTACGCCAAGATCGTCTTATCAAAGAAGGCATGCAGATTGGGCGTAACTTTGAGTTTGAAACCGCTGAATATAATAAGAAAGGGGGCGTGGCGGCCTTAACCAGCTCAATGGCGGTTCAGCCTATCGCTCAGCAAGAGATTTCCAATGCGACGGCCATAGCTGCAGCCGAAGAAATGCTGCACTTTTGGTACAACAAAGCGGATGCTGAGACCAAAGCTCGCTTTAAAGCCTTTGTTAATCAACAATAAATACTCTTTTTCTGCTGATTGCTCTACACAAAGCGGAATACAAAACTAAACGAGGCCTCAAGGGCCTCGTTTTTTATCGCTCTATAAACAGTGACTTACTGCCAAAACAGCATCGCAATCGCGGTGAGCAGTCCAATACACGCAATATTGAGATAGAGCCCTACGCGCATCATCTCACTCTGCTTGATATGACCGGAGGCAAACACAATAGCATTCGGCGGGGTTGCCACTGGCAGCATAAAGGCGCAAGAGGCCGCAACTGCAATCAATACCGACAAGAGCACTGGCGACATGCCAAACGCTTCTGCCACGGTGGCAAAAACAGGGATCAGCAGAGCCGCACTAGCGGTGTTACTCGCAAACTCAGTTAAAAACACCACAAAGGTCGCCACGACTAGAATCACCACGAAGATCCCCATATGGGAAACCATATCGCTCAGAGCGTTGGCTAAAAATACACTGGTTCCGGTTTGTTTCAGCACGTTACTCAAACACAGGCCGCCACCAAACAGTAGCAAGACGCCCCAATCAGCGGTTTTCTGGATCTCTTTCCAATGCACCACACGTGCAAAGCTGAGCATTAAAATCGCCCCTAGCGCCACCAACGTATCAAAGCTTTTGAAACCACCCAGCGCAGCGTTGATTGGGCTACTGAAAATCCATAAAAATACGGTTAAGCCAAAGATGCCAAGGGTAACAACTTTGCCTTTATCCCAATTAACAGGAGTATGATCTAATTCAAACGTGCCATTGAGCGTTGGCTTTAACAGGAAGTAAAGGATTGCAATCGCCATTGGCAACATCATCATCGCCGTCGGTAAACCAAACTTCATCCAGTCAGTAAACGAGAGTCCGACCTCAGCCGCTGCAATCGCATTCGGAGGACTACCAACCAGAGTCGCGATACCGCCAATGCTCGCGCTGTAAGCAACGCCCAACAGAACAAACACGTAAGTGCTGCGTTGTTTGTCTGCATCGACTTTACTTAATACCCCCAACACCAGAGGTAACATCATTGCGGCTGTGGCGGTATTGCTGATCCACATCGAGAGCAGCGCAGTAACACCAAACAGCATAAACACCGCCACGCTCATCTTGCCTTGTGCCATTGCGAGGACTTTATCGGCAATCACTTTATCCAGTCCTTGATGATGCATGGCTGCCGCCAGTGCAAAACCACCTAAAAATAGGAAAATGATCGAGTTAGCGAAGTTATTCAGCGCCGCTTGGGTTTCGAAAATACCAAAAAAAACCGCCATCACGGGGACGAGAATCGCGGTGACAGTGACGTGCAGCGCTTCAGTTAACCAAAGCACCGCAATGAAGGCGAGCATACTGATCCCCAACACCACATTGTGTTCGAAGGGGAGAAAATGGTAGAGCGCGAGAAAAAGTGCAACATCCGCCAAAACAATCAGGCTGTTACGATGAAGAAACCATTCTCGGGTATTGGTGGGCAAAGGGACACTATCGTTTCTGTTCATTATTATTTTCCTTATGAGGGCCTTCAGGCGACGCCATGATCCCACAAATTCAAACAGAAAAGATAATTGTCATTACAAATTTGTTAACCACATCAAAGGCGTGATTACAATTTTAACACATTGAAATAATTTGAGATTAATCAGGAGCACGCTTAGTAATCAGATGAGTTATACGAGTGTTTAAAACTCATTCACCACTTGGATATAAACACAACAAAAGTCGCAGACTGATAATTGCCGCAAATTCCAATTTGCCTTCATATCGATCTGTGGAAGAATGCAAAGCTTGCGAGCGTATATCCAAAGGATTGATATGACAGACATCATTGCTCAACTACAGTTTTCCGCCACCATCACAGGCCCCATCTGCCTTATGCTCGGTTTGGGCGTGTTTTTTAAACGGATTAACCTGATCAATGAAAATTTTATTGAAGTCGCATCGCGGATTGTTTTTCAGGTAACCCTCCCAGCAATGCTGTTTTTGAGCATCGTCAGTTCAAAACACGATTTTTCCTCAAGCACTTCCTTAGTGATATACAGCTTAATCGCTAATGTGCTGTTTTTTCTCTTCACTCTCTTTAGCACTCGAAAACTGATCGACAAGCCTCATGATTGGGGAGTGATCACGCAAGGCGGATTTCGAGCCAACACCGCCATTATTGGTTTGGCTTATGTCGCGAACACTTATGGCAACGCGGGTGTTGCTCTGGCGGCTATCTACGTCGCCTCAACCACAGTTTTATTCAACATTCAGGCGGTGATTGCCCTCACCCCGCGAGGAGAACACAACGGGTGGCAGGCAGGAAAATTGATGTTTAAAACACTGACCAAAAACCCGTTGATCATCTCCATCGTGCTTGGTTTTCTATTCTATCTCGCCAGTGTACCTGTTCCTAAAATTGTGACGGATGCTGGACACTACTTTGCCAATATGACCCTGCCATTAGCCCTGCTTTGTACAGGAGGTTCGCTGAATCTCAACTCGTTGAAGGATGATCGTAACTCCGCTTGGTTTGCGACCGGTTATAAGCTGCTTCTCTCGCCTTTACTGATCACAGGAGGAGCTTGGTTATTTGGTTTTAGAGGTTTAGATCTTGGTTTGCTTTTCTTAATGACTTCCGCCCCCACAGCAGCAGCTAGCTATGTGATGGCACGAGCGATGGGAGGGAATTCAGCTCTTGCCGCTAATATAATCGCCCTCACCACCGTATTTTCACTCTTTACCTGTACGCTTGGTATTTTCTTGCTTTCTAGTTTTGGATTGATCTAATCACCACAGGTGAGCACTGGATCGCAAATTGGCGATCTCCTTTTTTGACAGCAAAAAAAGGCGATGGAAATCAAAAGAATGACCATTTGATTAACGTAATGTCGGCCTTTTCATTTTGCCGAGTGTCGTTATGCCTAATAATCCGAAAATCGCCAGCCTTGAGCTTGGGCGAGTGATCGCCATGCTGGCCATTATTGCTTTGCATTGCCAACTGTTTACCACTTATTGGTTCCTCGATGATGAACCGTGGGTAGCTTATTTATTTAACCAATCCACCCGTTTTGCCGTTCCACTGTTTTTCCTTATTTCGGGCTATTTAATTCAACCCAAACTCAGCCACAACCCAATACAAACCTTACGTAATTACTGCTCACCATTACTGAGGATATGGGTAATTTGGAGTGTGATTAGCCTATTGATGCCCTTCAATCTCGAAGTGATGGTAAATCAAGGCTACCTTGCCGAACGCTCTGGCTATTGGGGATTTTTGCTGCAACACCCGCTTAACTCACTGTTTGAAGGCGGACTGGTACACCTTTGGTTTTTACCTGCACTGATGATTGCGGTTGCCATCATGGCACTGTTGATCCGCCAACAAAAAACACACTGGATGCTACCGATTGCCATCGGGTTATACCTCTACGGTGAATTTGCAGGAAGCAGCGCAGTCGTCACTGGCATGAGCGCGCCCATCTATACTCGTAACGGCCCATTTTTCAGCACCTTGTTTGTCGTGGTCGGTTATCTGATTCGTGAAAGGCACATCCTGTGGCAAGCGCGCTCTGCGCTGTTATTGGCGATGATGGGAATGGCTTTTCACTTCGTCGAAGCCTATGGCTTACATCAACACAGGCAGGTGTTTAACACCAATGATTATCTGTTTGGCACCGCTTTGTGGGCGATTGGGCTGTTTCTTTTCCTACTCGCCAAACCCGATCTAGGCCGAAAGCCTTGGGTATTTTCACTATCACAAAGCATCCTCGGCTTTTACGTTAGTCACTTGTTAGTGGTGATCATGATGATGAACCTTGCCAGATTTTTAGGGCTTACTGGATTAGAAAAAGACACACTGGTTCTATTTGGCACTTTGCTCACCACTTATCTACTCGTAAAAGGCTTAGAACGTACACCATTCAAGCACCTGTTATTTCGATAGCAATAAACGTGAAACCACAAAGGGAGCCATGGCTCCCTTTACTGTTTACCGGAAATAGTACTTATCCCCAAACAACTTGGAGTTGCAGGTAGGCGGCAAATGAGTTCATCCCCATGAGCATAGACAAACTATGTGATTGGGGTGAACGAACGAAGCCAACACCGCTGCAGCTTCAAGTAGGAAGGGGATAGAAGAACTTGCTATAAGGCAATGCCCATAGGTTTAACACCATCAGCACTGCTAAGGAGCCAAAAGTGAGCTGCATACCGCGCACACGATTAGGAATGGTGGCTTTAAACATCGAATCAGCGTGTAACACCCGCCCTACCACAAAGGCCACGCCGAGTGCGTGAATCCACCACACATTAACCCCATTAATTTCAGCTAAACCGAGTAGGATTAGGAAAATGGGAATGTATTCCGTCGCATTACTCTGCGCACTGCGCGCCCGAACTAAGGCATCCACACCACCATCGGCAAACAGCACCTGATGTTTACGTCGCTGACGAATCACCTGTACGGCTAAATAAATCAACCAGCCGCACAGCACGACGGCATATCCTGTTGTGACCATAATCTATCCTTATTCCTTATTGGCTTGACGTGATGAGTGTAAGTGCAAATCAGAGAAAAACAAAAGCGCCGCAATGCGGCGCCGAGCGTAAGTAGTTCTGAGCTATTCTTCTTTCAGCTCTTGCTGATATTTACGATGCTCAAATTGATCATTAACTCGCTGTAATAGACAATAGTCGACATTGTGGTGAAGACCTTTAACCAGCTCAATAAAGCGTTGCTTTTCATCAAATGAGCCAAAAAATAGCGATCTCCTAAATCTCGGGTCTCTCACCGATTCTGTATTCAAAATCACCATCTTCTCCTTGATTGGATCAAAAACAATCAATTGGTCAGCAAAGTAAACATTCTCATGATCCACTGTCGGACGAAAATTGGTCAAACCAAAGGCCAGCAGGGCAAAACCGCCCGCACCGACAAACGCTAACGGGCCAACGACGGCTAAGGCCAGCAAACAGACCGCAATCCCCACCCAAGCAAAACCGCGTACAAAAGTGTAGGCCGCATCCGGGATCACTTCTTGATCGGTATAATGCACACCCGCTTGCGTTAAGCTGTAACAATAGCGGTGGTCGGGCATAAAAAGGTATCTCACTGCAGCCATGCCCGCAGCGCCAAAGCTGATAAAGCCCCAAAACTCTGTACTGTTAAAAGCAATATCCCCGAACACAAGAAATAGTGAGGGAAGCAAAAAACCAACACCGATCGCGGTAAGCCAACGTGATAAATAACTCTCATTCATATCACCTGTCGTACACTCCCACTGATACAAAACCTCACTATTGTGTAATTGTTCCTTTAACCGCTCTAACTCATCTTTATCAATTAACATTTAACCCTTTCCTACAACGAGATTTCTTGTGGCAATATCATTCGCCTCTGCAGATTGTAAATCTAATTCCCCCACGCGAGTTCCGCGGGCGCAAAATTTGAGGCTCAGCTCCTTGCCCTCTGTCCATGCCCCATACGCCCCGTTGTTGATTGTTAACATGCTATCGCTTAAAGGCTTTGTTGCGTAAAAGAATAATCTACTTCATCAGTTATTCCTCAAGCGGTAACAAGCCCATTAAAGCCTTATCTCTTGGTAGATAGCTGGAATCACCGAAGAGTTTTGTTCTGAATTTTGGCTCCGATTATTCGTGAATTCACTATTACGCAACAAAGCCTCGCTTAAATAACAAAAGCGCCGCAATGCGGCGCCGAGCGTAAGTAGTTCTGAGCTATTCCTCTTTTAATTCTTGATTAAAGATTGGATGCTTGTACTGATCGTTAACTCGCTGTAACGGAAGATAGTCGACATTATTATGAATACTCTTCACGAGCTCAATAAAACGTGTTTTTTCATCAAAGGAACTAAAAAAAAGTGTTCTACTAAATCGAGGATGTCTTCTGCTTTCGGAATTCAATTTCACCATCTTTTCTTTGATCGGATCAAAAACAATCAATTGGTCAGCAAAGTAAACATCTTTCTGATGTACGGTGGGATGGAATTTGGTCAAACCAAAGGCTAGCAGGGCAAAACCGCCTGCACCAACAAACGCTAACGGACCAACGACGGCTAAAGCTAGCAAACAGACCGCAATCCCCACCCAAGCAAAACCGCGTACAAAAGTGTAGGCCGCATCCGGGATCACTTCTTGATCGGTATAATGCACACCCGCTTGCGTTAAGCTGTAACAATAGCGGTGGTCGGGCATCAAAAGATACCTTCCCGCCGACATGCCTGCCAAGCCAAAGCTGATAAGCCCCCAAAACTCAGTACTGTTAAAAGCAATATCCCCGAACACAAGAAATAGTGAGGGAAGCAAAAAGCCTGCAATGACGGCAATAATCCAACGAGCGATATCACCTCGTCGCTCTGAAAATGCCACACATTCCCACTGATACAAAACCTCACTGCTGTGTAAATTTGCCTTTAACTGCTCTAACTCATCTTTATCAATTAACATTTAACCCTTTCCTACAACGAGATTTCTTGTGGCAATATCATTCGCCTCTGCAGATTGTAAATCCAATTCTCCGGCGTGAGTTCCGCGGGCGCAAAATTTGAGACTCTGTTCCTTGACCCAGTGCAGGGGCAGTGCAACGCAAACTCCAACGGTATCCTTCTCACTGCCACCCAGTGTAATGCGATACACTGGCTTGACCTCTGTCCATGATCCATATGCCCCGTTGTTGATTGTTAACCTGCGATCGCTTAAATAACAAAAGCGCCGCAATGCGGCGCTGGGGATCGTCCATACTAAACAAAACTATACAAACGATAAGCAATAAACCTCGTTTAGATAAAGGCAGTATCCATCACTAAGATGGTGAAAAAACATTCAATACTGGGCCGCTATCTGGCTGATTTTTTTGCTGCTCTGCGATTTTTTTCAGAGTTTGCTGGTATTCTTCATCACTCATATCACGCCAGTATCGCGGATTGCGTCCAGTCTGCTTATCATAGGCGGCAGTGGTTGGGTCTCTTTCACGTGCAGGCTCAAGCACTAAAATATCGGGCATGGGTTGGCTGATATCCATGTAACGTTGGATCATATTCCACAACCGATAATACTCTGCCACCCTCTCATTACTGCCAATTAGATTACCGATAGGCACCCCAACGGAATAATCATGGTATCGATGCACCAACATCAGGTTGTAATTTAAGTGCCCTTGTGGGCTAGGGGCGGACATCAACACACAATCAAACTCAATAAACGGATGGCTAAAATGCTCTTTATTGCCTTTTTTAAACAGCGTTACCATGCCAGTTTGGCGATTGAGGCTATACACTCGTTTACTTTTTAAAAAGGGAGCCAGAAAAAGATGCCCAGCACTAACCAACTTAAAATGACCATAAATAAGTAAAAAAGGAAATGTTATATATAGGGTTAATCCATAAAAGGTTTCAGAACGAGCAGACCATTCACCACTTCCAAATATTAAGCCTATAAAAATCAAAAAATATGCAAGCGGTAAGAAAAAAAACAATGCTGCTTTAGCTAGACCTACAATAAATAAGTACAACTGAGTCCAATTCGAAAAAGTTTCACTATTTAAACGTTCTTCATTCCAATAAGACGATTTGCCTTCTTCTTTCTCGAGCTCCTGATGATATGAAGGTGTAATTTCCCCCGCTAAAGAGAGAGCAATGGTCTCATTGGCTTTCGTAAAAGGAAATACCTGCCCTTTGGTTAAGACGCGTCGTAAAAAACCTTGCGCTTCTTTAGGTGGTTGGAGGGTTAATTGCTCTGAGTTATAAGCCATTATCATTCCTAATTTTTTCGATAATCGATTCTACGCTTTACGCTAATACGGTATTTTGCGCCCAATCTTGATCACTGTTGTTATCTAAACGAAACGTTGGAACCACATTCACAGCGCGAGAATCATCACGCTCTTCTAATGCTAACGTGGGAAAGCAGGCCTGCTCAACGTGCAGCTTGGTTCTGAGCACAAAAACAGGCTGGTAGCGATACTGATAAGAACGCATCATCAGTAGGCTAAAATCGGTACTGTATTCGGGTACGGTTAAATCATATTTAACAAAATAGGCAGTACCTTCATTACGCTGCTCTTGATGGATAACACTGACATTGTGCGAGCTTAAGTTAATCAGTTCACTGGTTTCCCTTGAACCCGTTCGGCTACTTGTTATGGTCTTTTTTTCAATCGCTTGTCGAGCATAAAACTCAACCGTGACCGATTGAGCATTGAGTAACGCCGCTAAATTGGTGTTGACATGAATAACATGGGTAGCACCTAATGCTTGCATCTGCTGAGTAAACACCTCGGAGAATTCGGTTTGTGGGCCTAAGCGGTACGCTTTAACCGATAGAGTAAAAATCAACCCAATAAACCGCTCAAACGCCGTCGTCGGGTCTTGCAAATGTGCGTAAGTCGCCGAGGGTGACTGACCAAACGGGCCGTTTTTCAGCCACGCCTCCATTGGGGTATCCTTCCAAAACATGTAGAGCGCGAAACCTACAACAGACAGCCCAATCCCTAACCATGCCACAGGTCCCATACCAAATAACACCGGAGCGCTGGTAGTAAAAAAACCCGTTGCGACGGTGGTGGTTAACGTCCCTATCGCCACCATACCCATCGCAACGCTGGCATCAAGATCATTTTCTTGCCAACGGCGCATCGCATCCCAACCAGCAATACCCGCAGTTAAAAAACCAGCACCAATACTTATGACACCTAATCGACTGATGCTGGAAACCAAACGCACCTTACCATTATCAAACGTCATTTTTTTCACAAGGAAATCAGGCATAACAACTGCGGTTTTATGTGAAGCTGTTGCCAAGCGAGAGGCATTTTGTGTATACAGATTTGAAGCATGAGTGAGCGCAATACTAAGATCCGCCGCGGCACTTAGCGCGTTAGCAAGTGAATATGAATAGTTCGAATCTACACCTATAAATGTATTTATTAAATGCTGCTGATTATTTTTCAGGTTAATCAATTCCACTACAGCAATAAAGTAAGGAATTCTGAATTTTTCATAAGCATTACTGACGTTGAGATCCGTACGATTCATATCCCGTAACGCTCTTTGCGTATTCGCTTGATTTAGGGCCGCAGCCATGCGGCTTTCTTGAGAGATCACCACCACTTTAAGTGGTGATTTAGCCCCGACTGAACCTCGACTTTCTGAAATCAGATCACTAGAGCTAAAAGCATTTTTATTGGTCGATGCCACCAATTTGCCCGAACGATCATACAAACGACCAAACGCTGATTTCTTTTTCGAGTCGACAAATTCACGATCAGCAGCGCTCAATCCATAACTCAAGCCATGACCATGCACACCAACCACCGTACCTTTCAGCTCAGCACCACTGACGGGTACATAAGTGATATCTCCCCACATTTTGGCATTAGTGGCTTTCATTAAACCGAGTACAGGGGCATAAGCGGCGTTAAATTGGATCACTTTCGCTTCACTGATGAGATCTTGGCTTAGGTTCAGCAACGTATCAAAGTAACCCTTTAAAATATCATTCATGATACCGGCAATACGCCGTTCAAGGTTAAAAGCCTTTTCCTGGTTGCTATTGGAAGGCGACATAAAAGCCAGATCCATCACTTGTAACTGCTCATCTTGAATGAGCATCTCCTCTTTCGACCACAAAGCTAACGATTCAAGCGTTGCATATCCAGATCCCGAGTTAAATGGCGGTGGTGCGCTATAGCTAGCTTGCTCCAAATTTATCGTACCTTCTTCTGGAAATAATATTCGGTGCAAAGGATGGTTATCTTTTGGAGAGAGGATTTGTCTAGCGGTTTCTAAATAAGGTGAACGAACGTCACTTTCAGGGTTTGACATTTGATCCAATTTATCAAAATTCACGCTCAGAGCGCTCAGCGCATAGCCAACAATCACATGCGCAGCCGATGCGTTAATATCGTTCATTGAACTGATATCACGCAGCACATGAGCCAATCTCTTCTGGTTCACCTGCAATTGGAGTTTCTCTTGCAATACCTTTACATCTTGGCAACAAAACTGTCGCTCAGTAGTACGTAATGTTCTGTGGAAAACGCCTCCATAGTAATTGTCTATAGCATTACGATATTGATAGTAAGGATTTTCTTGTTGTCCGAACTTGGCTGGAACCACCAATTTTTGCACTAGCTCTGCAGTGCGATAGTACTTTTGTTGACTCATATCGATATAGACTTGCTGTAAATACCCAACAGCAGATTGAGTAAGAAAAGCGTGATGTCTTAAGTCAAAAAGAGGATCGTCCAATACAATTGCTCTCAGATGACGCTTTTTTGCATCTTCTAAAAAATCTTTCGAGTCATCAATAGTCCACAACTTAGCTTGATTTGGATCTGAGTTGATAATCTCAATCAGTGCGGCTTGCTTAATAGCATATTCATATCGATGAGGTTGAGCATATTTAAAAACCTGTACCGCCTTATCACCGTCGTCATTCGCGGATAAGATTTCCTCTTTAATGGTTTGGTAAGTGCGTGTTACCCACTCCCCAGAGAGATCACGGTTGAGATTACTTGGCTCAGCAAGAAACAACTCCAACTCTGGCGCTCTTATTCGCATTGGTGGCAGTAAGCTAGCTTTCAATACATCGACATTGCTATCCACATTCAACTGATGAAATGCAACAGCTCGTTGAACTAACTCGTTTTGATTCGCCTCAAGATAATTAAGGTATTGTGCACTCCACTGAACTTCTGAAAAGGCAAGATGGATCCGTGCCCCCTTGTTATTCTCTTTAGCCGGTATCCAAATCTCTTTTAGTGCCACACCAGTTGCGATTCGAGCTTCATCTTTAAACGGTTTATCTCTACCAGTACGATATTGGTAAAGATTGACATCTTTAAGAGAGTAATCACCGCTATCTTCTGGGCTAATTTGAATTTCACGCCATACTTTATGGTTGTAAAAGATATAAATAAAACCTGCTCGAACAGGAGCAATTCTCTCTTTATAAGTTAACGATGATTGATAAGTAGGTAAAAGCGTTAAAGGTAAAACTGCATGTACCAAATAATCTTGCTCGTCTTTCTTTCTTGGTATGTCTGCTACATTTTGAAAAAGCGGTAATTTGATTGGATCACCTTCCGCTTCAATTTTCAGCCAAACATTTCGATTGGCACTCTCATCACACCAATCCCAACTGTATACCGTACTTTCATCAAGTTCAGGATCAATACTCTTTTTCGCTTCTAGAGCAGCCAGCTGTGACATATCAGTTAAGTCATAAAACTCAAAGTCTTGTTCAGAGCCATGTTGTATACCCGTTACTTCAATGAAAAACTTTTTACCATCACAGCTCGGACTTGAAGCAAACTTAGTAGACATATGCGTTCTCCCTAGACATTAAGTATTCTATGTGTTCGACGATATTTTCTGATGTTTGATGTGACTTCGAATGAAAATTAAGATCATTGAGGGCAACATCATAGCGCTGTATTAAATGGCGTAATCGAGAAGAAATTTTAGGCTCTGTTATCTGGTGTTGTGAGCAGAATAAATGAACCATTTTCTGTTTCTGCCAATTCAACTCTTTAATATTGTTTTCTGTAGCCCACTGCACGATCTCATTTTCATGATATTTATCATTGAGCGCATTTTCCTGAGATTCTGTAAGAAGCCAAAGATTTAAAGCAAGCTCCCCCCCCTCACCAACGACTTTGCTCCATTTAGCTAAATCACTGTATGTTTGACGATAAAAATAAAGGCTGCTGAAACATCCCAACCATTTGCCAGTATCGTTCGTATATGAACGCTCAAAAAAATAACTTGCCACTGAAGGACAATAATAATGAAACAGCCCTCTTCGATTACCTGAGAATTGAATATGTAATCGATTCCTTAGTTGAGCTAAGGCAACATTAAAAGAGACATTAAGTGGTGCAGAAAAATACAGTGTATGTTCTTTAGGTAAGATGTTTGTCATTGGATCTTGCTCATACAATGCAATCAACAAAGGGCTACGATCTAGTAATGACTCAACTGATGTCGATAAATATAACGGCTCAACCAAATGTCCAGAGATGTTGTTATAAACCTCAGCGTGCATATTATGATAATGATTAACTAGAGCGAACCAGTTAACTGTAACTCCATTGCAATGGCTATCGAGAACTAACATTATTTATTGTTCCCACAAGGGCAATCACTTAACGGGCAGCTTCCATCAGAGCGCTTTTGACATACCTGAGTGATCGGCATTTCTATTTTTACATCAGCAATGACCTGCTGGATTAGGCTTGCTGTCGGTAAGATAAAATCTATCTCATCTGGCGCACTTAGAGCCTCTAATCCAAATGGCAACTCGGCCATTTTACCGCCATAGCCTGAACCGCTGCCTGCGCTGCCGCCGGAGTTGAGGTTAATAGCAGAGCCGACGACGTGCACACCGCCGGCATCGACTTTGATAAAACTGCCACCCGCTTTTATTGTAAGCTCGTTGCCTGCTTCCAAGACCAGTTTGTTACCCGCTTTAAGGTGAACCTCTGTGCCTGCATCGTAAATCGCTTTGCTGCCGATTTTTTGCTGCAATGAACCACCGATTTCGCTACTGCTGTCGAGTTTGACGAGCGTACGACTCTCCCCCTCGACCGTCAGGTGCTGGTTGTGCTTAATCTGAGTAAATTGGTCGTTTTCAACGGTCAGGTGTTGGTCATGGCGAATGACCGCGGTGTGGTCGTTTTCAATCAAACCATCGAAGTCTTTCTGCGCATGCAGGTAGATTTGCTCTTTGCCCGCTTGGTCTTCAAAACTGAGCTCGTTAAACCCTTCCCCTTGGTGCGTCTCGGTGCGCAGCACGGTTTTGGTTTTGTGCTCTGGCAGGGTATACGGCGGCGTGTTGGTCGCGTGATAAGTACGTCCGGTGATAATGGGTTGGTCTGGGTCACCATTTAAGAAGGAAACAATCACTTCATGGCCGATGCGCGGAATGGCGATAAAACCATACTGACTGCCCGCCCAACCTTGCGACACCCGTACCCAACAGGAGCTTTGCTCGTTACCGTTCGAGTAGCGGTCCCACGGGAAATAGATTTTCACCCGCCCATGTTCATCACAGAAGATTTCTTCGTCTTCAGGGCCTACGACCGTGGCGATCATTGGGCCATCGACTTGCGGTTTGGGTTGTGGCTCGGCGCGCCAGTGGAGATGCCCCGGAATTAAGCTGAACTGATTACTGTAGGTAGTGGCACCACTGCCGCCCTCTTCTTGTAGCGCTTGCGGCTGCTCACCTTGGTGGTTAATGGAGACCACCACCCAATCGCGGTTCATCGCGGGGTCAAGGTGCTCTTGCAGGTCAAACTTATAGCCAGCACGCAGCAGCGGTTCATTACTCTGCCCTGTTGCGGTGTGGGCATGGCGGCGCAGGTAATCTAAACGGATTTGGCTAAAGGCGGCACCGTTCACATCATCTTTGTAGCGCCCCGGCGCATCAAAATGTTGGTAGCGTGTTTGCTGATAATCCAGCTCAGTACCCTGCACGGTTTGTAAAAAGGAGTAGGCTGGCTTTTTGAAGCTGTAGTCTTTGAGCAGAACTTCGCTCACTTCTGCTTGGGTGCGATAGGTTAAGCCGTGGATATACGGCGTATCCATCGTACCGCCCGCTAAAGCGTTGTAAGGGATGGGCTCCGGCAGTTTGCTTAAGCTGTCACTGGCATCACTGAAATAGAGGGTATGTTTGCCCGCTTCGTGGACAAAGCTGTACACCAAACCTTCTTCAGCGGCGAGGCGGTGCAGAAAGTCGATATCACTTTCACGGTACTGCACACAGAACTCACGCTGCGCGCAATCACGCTTGAGCGCAAAAGCGTAATCGTTGATGCCCATCTCTTGCAGCAAGATAGAAATAATCTCAGGGACAGTTTGCTTTTGGAAAATGCGGCTATTGTGGCGCAGGGATAAGCGCTCTAAGGCAGGCACTAAGGTGAGTTCGTAGAAGGTGTGGTGATGGCCGATATCGCCTTGGCTAAAGGCGCGCACAATGCCGTGTACGCGCTGCACCAACTGTGAATTGCGGTAAAGCTTGAGCTCAGCACGCTTATCCACCATCTGCTCGGCAGTCAGATTGGATACCCGACTCGCCAGTTGCACTTGATAGCGAAACCCGTAACAGGGTTGCCCTAAAAAAACACTGTTGGAGAGTGACTCCTGCCCGTGAAAGCCTCTGACCACCAGAGTCTCATCTTCCAGCCCTTCCACCTCAATGCTGTACGCTAATGTCGCCATCCTGCCTTTCCTTCCCCTACATTAAAAATGGCAAAACCTTAAACCCACAATACCGCGCCAAACGATACTCTGGGTTTAAGGTTCACAGCCGCCCACCCGAAGGTGAGCGACATTCTCGCAGCGTAAATTACGCTTCGATTGGCTTACGCCAGTCATCAGAGCCTGAGGTGCCCGCGTTAACGTGGTCCCAAGTGATTTTGCGGTAAGACAGAGACACAGTCACATTCTGAGTAAAGTCAGATTTTGCTGGGTCTTGGCAGTGTGGCATTTCACAGTGGATATCAACGATAGACGCGTTTTCCAGCTTAGTGGTGAAGAAGTTTTCTTGTTTGCCTTCGATAGAGGTACGGTACCATTTCAGCTCAACGGTTTTCAGCTTCTCACCAGAAGAGAGCGCGTTGTACAGCAGAGGAACCGCTTTGTTCAGCGCCACAGTGAATTTGAATGGCTTGTGCACACGTTGGCCTGAAGGCTGACCAGATTGTGGGTCAGTCGGTACAGTCACAACGTGGTCAAACTGCTGAACCAGCATCTCATCTTCGTGGCCTTCAACGAATGAATCGCCGATAGAGTCAGCAGTACATGCGCCTGCAGTGATAAGACCCTGAGTTTGGCCTTCGATAGAGATATAACATGGAGTTGGCATGGCTATTTCCTTTCAATAAATCATTTTTAAATAAATGAATGAGTTAACGCGCTCTGCGCACCGTCGCGATACAAAGAGCAAGTGGGATGCCAACTTTCACACCATTCAAAATCAATAAGTTATAGAAATAACCCCATCAGCAAAGCAAAAAGCTGCCCAAGACTGAGCAAGATCTTGCTTGGCGGGCAAAAAGTCACGAGTTTAGGAAGCTGAGATCTTTGGCAAAGATCCCGTATTCAGAGAGATCCACTCACCACTTAGCGCTGCAGGTAGAAGATCATGAGTAGGGAATCAACAAAAAACCGCCGCAGCGGTTTTTTTCATAAGGTATACCCTTCCTACTTGGCGTTGCAGCTCCAAGTAGGAAGGGTATATAACAACAAACGGGAAGAGCTACTTCGCACTCCATTGATAAAATAGCGTCGCGAGCGGCGGCACACTCAATAGCAGCGATTGCTCCAAGCCTTCACTGCTGATCGCTTCCGTGCTCACATCCTGCAATACCCGATAATCACTGCCGTTGTACTGCTTGGCATCGGTATTGAGCAACAAGCGGTACTTCCCTGTTTTAGGAACGCCTAAGCGAAATGCCTGCTGTGGAACAGGCGTGAAGTTGGTGATCACTAACACACGATTACCAGCTTCATCCATCCGTTCATGAGCGATCACGCTGAGATCGGCATTATCTTGTAAGCGCCATTCGAAGCCGCGCGGATCGCAATCAAGCTGATGCAACGCGGTTTGGGCTTGGTACAGATGGTTCAAATCACGCACTAGGCGCTGAACCCCAGCATGGCGTTCAAATTGCGTTAAAAACCACTGCAACTGACCATCGTGATCCCACTCCGCAGTCTGTCCTAACTCAGTGCCCATAAAGTTGAGTTTTTTGCCCGGCTGACCATACATATAACCCAAGTAGGCGCGTAAGTTGGCGGTTTGCTGCCACTCATCACCCGGCATTTTGTACATAAGTGAGCGCTTACCATACACCACTTCATCGTGTGATAAAGAGAGCACATAGTTTTCACTAAACGCGTAAATCAGCGGGAAAGTCAGGGTATTGTGGTGGTATTTACGATGCACCGGATCCTCTTTAATGTACGACAAGCTATCGTGCATCCAGCCCATGTTCCACTTAAAACCAAACCCTAGACCGCCCATAAAGGTCGGGGCAGAAACACCGGGAAACGCGGTCGACTCTTCGGCAATCGTCATCGCATTCGGGAAGTGTTTGTACACCTCCTCGTTCATCCATTTGAAGGTAGCAATCGCATCGTAGTTTTCACGTCCACCATCAACATTCGGGATCCATTGATCATGGCTACGCGAATAATCGAGATAGAGCATCGACGCGACCGCATCAACGCGAATGCCATCGATATGGAACATCTCAAACCAATACAGCGCATTAGCGACTAAGAAACGGCGCACATGCTCGCGACCAAGATCGTAGATGTAAGAGTTCCAGTCTTGGTGCCAACCGCGGCGTGGATCCGGATCATGGAATAAGGGCGTGCCATCAAAATTGGCCAGACCGTGAGAATCTGATGGGAAGTGCGCAGGCACCCAATCGAGCACCACACCAATCCCCGCTTGGTGGCACAAATCGACAAAATATTTGAAATCATCCGGCGAGCCGTAACGGCTAGTGGGCGCAAACAGACCAACCGGTTGATAGCCCCAAGAACCATAAAATGGGTGCTCAGCGACAGGCATTAACTCAACATGGGTATAACCCATCTCAACCAGATAAGGCACCAATTGATCGGCCAATTCACGGTAATTGAGGAATTCACCGTTTTCGCCTCGCTTCCATGAGCCAACGTGCAGCTCATAAAACGAGAGCGCTTGTTTACGCTTTTCAGTCACAGGGCGCTGCTGCCAAGCCGTATCTTGCCACTGATAACGACGATGATCATAAGTCACAGAAGCAAAAGAAGGGTATTGCTCAGCATAAAAACCCCACGGATCCGCTTTATGCGGCAGACCTTCTCCATGTGGGCCTTTCAACTCAAATTTGTATTGCGTGCCTTCCGGCAAGCCGGGGATAAAAATTCCCCAAATTCCGTAATCGAGACGCTGCATCGGATGGCGACGCCCATCCCAATGGTTAAACGCACCAATCAAACTGCACGCCGCAGCGTGAGGGGCATACACCAGAAAACGTACGCCAGAAACCATTTTTCCATCACGCTCTAGGGTGACAAACTGCGCCCCCATATGGTGATACATCTGCTTTGGCGTATGCAGATCTTCATATTCAGCGTAGAGGCCGTGATATTGATACGGATCATCGAGTAACTGCTCGGTACCCGCCCAATCGACAGCCAATTGGTAGTGCGTAAAACGCAGATTACGGCCATCTTTCAGCACAAAGCCGCCCTCGCCTTCACGCTCTAACGCCACACGAGCTTGCCCTTCAACCACCAACGCGACGTTATCAGCCCCCGGCATCCACACTCGCAGCGCACCTTGTTCAGCGGGAATGTAAGGGCCTAGAAATGAAAAGGGATCAGCAAACGCTGCACGCGCCAACTGATCATAAAATTGTTGAACCTTGGATGGTTTTTTTGTGATCTTCAAACCTAACTCCTAACCTAACTAGCGAATATCCCCTTCCGGCTTAAAGATCGGCGTGTTAGCGCCTCTTCAAGGTATTTGGGTATAGCAGAAAGCCCGCAAACCGCGGGCAAAGCGTGTGTCCATCTTACCGGACTTCTCAAGGAGGAAAGAGTGACCAACCCTCAACTTCTTTGGGTCATAGTTAAGAAATTGGTCACTGAGTTCCTTATTGGCTGGCTTTGCTGCGCACTTCGGTCAGACGTGCCGCAATGCGGTTCACTTCTTCGCGCGCAAAAATCTCGTCCAGATTCATCGATAACTTACGTCGCCAGTTCGGGTATTCATTGACCGTTCCCGGAATATTGACTGGCTTATCCATCTCTAGCCAATCTTCCAACTGCACGCTCAGTAACGCGGAAGAGCCTGCCGCCACATGCAGTTGCAGAGCTTCGCTCAAGTAGGAATCCATCGGAACCTGAGTCGCATCACGTCCAACGCCATCCGGCAAATAGCCGTGCCACGCCACTGAATCGAGAATGCCCTGTTTGGATTTCAGGCGATCATCAAACAAACCTTGCAGCTGCTCTTCATCGGGATAGAAGCCTATTTCACGTCCCATTTTAAGATCATCACAGTGCCAGAAGCCGCGCAGGGTTGGCATGTCATGGGTACAGAGTGCCGCCATGGATTGCTCTGCGTAATGCGCCGGAGAAACGTAACCGCCATCTTCCTTCGACGTTTCGAAGAAGAAGACTTTGTACGAATGCACGCCCGCATCGCGCAGCAGCTCAACAATTTCATCCGGTACGGTTCCCAGATCTTCGCCAATCACGCTGCACTGGTGACGGTGAGATTCGAGCGCCAAAATCGCCAACATATCTTTGACTGGGTAGTAAATGTACGCGCCTTTCGTCGCGTTTTCACCTTTCGGGATCCACCATAAACGCAGCAAGCCGAGCACATGGTCGATACGCAAGGCGCCGCAGTGCTTCATATTGGCACGCAGCAGTTTGATGTAAGCGTCATACGCCGTCGCTTGTAACACTTGCGGATTGAGTGGCGGTAAACCCCAGTTCTGCCCCAAAGGCCCAAGCACATCTGGCGGCGCACCAATGCTGACATCTTGCAGCAAGTTGCCCTGATCGGCCCACGTTTCGCTGCCAGAATCGGCCACGCCAACCGCGAGATCGCGGTATAAGCCAACTGCCATACCTTTTTCTTCGGCCAGTGATTGCACTTCGTGGATCTGTGTATCGGCAATCCACTGTAAGTACATGTAGATGTGCACCGTATCTTGATGATCTTCAATAAATTTTTGTACCGCACTGTTATCAAAACGGCGATATTTCTCTGGGAAAACAGGCCAGCCCCACACCGACGCATCTTGTGCATGTAACTCGGCATGCAGCGCATCAAATGCCGCTTGATGCAGTAAGCTCTCACCGCCCTGTTCCACGAAATTCAAGAAAGCATGAGCACGATCAGAATGCTTATCCAGATGACGTTTTTTAAATTCGGCAAACAACAGCGGTAATACGCTCATTTTAAGCTCAGCCACTTCGCTGTAGTTTACCCAATGGGCATCACGCACTTTTTGCAGGCGCAGCTGGAACTCTGGACTCCCCACTTTTTGCTGTGCTTCGGCACTGAGTGCAAACTCAGGCACTGAGCTGACATCAATGTACAGAATGTTGAGCCAACGGCGAGAGGATGGGCTGTACGGACTTGCGCCCTCTGGGTTGGCTGGAAACAGCGCATGGATCGGGTTTAAGCCAACAAAATCGCCGCCGCGTGATGCAATATCCGCCACGAGCTGTTTCAAATCACCAAAGTCTCCCATGCCCCAGTTGTGCTGAGTACGCAGGGTATATAGTTGAACGCTCGGTCCCCACAGCTTTTTGCCTTGTGCCAAGGCTGGTTGCTTGTAGCAAGCTTGTGGCGTCACAATCAGTGTCATTTCGTAAGGTGCTTTGCGACGCTTACGGGCAATCAATAAGGTGTGATAACCGAGCGGCAGATCATTCGGCAGAGCAAACACCAGTGGGCCGCCTTCGGCACGTTCATCACGTACAATTTGTGATTGCAGATAGCCTTCCAGCACCTCGCCTTGCTCGGTCTGCAAGCGCCAATCAAATTCGCTTTCGCGCGCACTCACGCCAAGGTAGAGCGGGACTTCGATCGCCGAACCTTGATGTACAACGAGTACCGGATCCACCACATCTTTTTTGTGTTTCTTCTCTGCCGATTGCAGCAAGGCTTCATCGCTACTGGTGTCATAGCCAAGAGACGCCAAAAGACGACGGATCGTGTCATCTTCCACTTGAGCTTCACTGCCCCACGCGCTGACATATCGATCGGCAATTTTTGCCATTGCAGCGACTTGTTTTAATGCATTGTCTTGATTCATCGCTCTCTCCGAAGGGACTGCTTTCCCCTTCCGTGTAGGGTATGTAAAAAAGGTGAGCCAGAGGGGTCTGACTCACCAAAGGGGCTTAACGCTGTACAGCGCTCAGTTTCCAAATGTTATTCACGTAGTCGCGGATACTGCGGTCGGAGCTGAATTTGCCCACTAACGCGGTATTGAGGATGGCTTTTTTCGCCCAGCCCGCTTGGTCACGATACTGTTTATCGATCGCTTCATGCGCTTTCACGTAAGAGGCGAAATCTGCCAGCACCAGATATGGGTCACCACCATCGAGCAAGCTGTCATAGGTCGCGCGCAGTTTGCCCGGAGCACCCGGCGTAAACTCTTCACCCACCAGCAGATCCAGCGATGCTTTGAGGAGCGGATCGGCATGATAGAAATCGTATGGGTTATAACCACGCGCTTTCAGTGCTTCCACGCCATCCACTTCCAAACCGAAGATGTAGATGTTGTCATCGCCCACTTCTTCACGAATTTCGACGTTCGCGCCGTCCATCGTACCTATGGTCAGAGCACCATTGAGCGCCATCTTCATGTTGCCAGTACCGGATGCTTCTTTACCTGCGGTTGAGATCTGCTCAGACACATCTGCCGCTGGAATGATGATTTCGGCCATGCTGACGCGATAGTCAGGGATGAATACCACTTTCAGCTTGTTGCCGACCCGCGGATCGTTATTGACTTTCTGCGCGATCATGTTGATGGCGTAGATGATCTCTTTCGCCAAGTGGTAGCCCGGCGCCGCTTTTGCCGCGAAGAACACCACACGTGGATGCATGTCAAAGCTTGGATCATTGATGAGACGGTGATAGAGCGACAAAATGTGCAGCATATTGAGGTGCTGACGCTTGTACTCATGCAGACGTTTGATCTGCACATCAAAAATCGCATTGGTATCGAGCTCGATGCCCATGTGATCTTTCACCCACTCAGCCAGACGCGCTTTGTTGGCTTTTTTCACTTCCATAAAGCGTTTTTGGAACGCCGCATCTTCGGCGTACTGCGCCACTTTGGTCAGTTGATCCAGCTTCGCAGGCCACTCATGGCCAATCTTCTCTGAAATCAGCGCCGATAAACCAGGGTTACAGAACTTCAGCCAGCGACGTGGCGTGATACCGTTGGTCACGTTCTGGATTTTGCCCGGATAGAGCTCAACAAATTCAGGGAACAGGTCACGCTTCACCAATTCTGAGTGCAGCGCCGCTACGCCGTTCACCGCATAAGAGCCGACCACACACAGGTTGGCCATGCGCACCATGCGGTGGAAGCCTTCTTCGATGATCGAGAGCTTTTGCTGTTTCGCCACATCACCCGGCCATTTGGCACGCACTTGTTGCAAGAAACGGTGGTTGATCTCGTAGATGATCTCCATGTGACGTGGCAGCAGGCGTTGGATCAGTGACTCACTCCACGTTTCCAGCGCTTCTGGCAGCAGAGTGTGGTTGGTGTAAGCAAAAGTGTGCGAACAGATCGCCCACGCCGCTTCCCACGACATCAGCTTTTCATCGATCAGAATGCGCATCAGCTCAGGAATGGCGATGGTTGGGTGCGTATCGTTAAGCTGAATGGTTTCGTATTTCGGCAGATCCGCCAACGCGTGTCCTGCCGCCTCATGACGACGAAGAATATCGCGCACCGACGCTGCACTGTGGAAATACTGCTGCATCAAACGCAGGGTTTTGCCTTTTTCGTGGTTGTCGTTTGGATACAAAACTTTGGTGATGTTGCCAGCATCGATCAGCGCATGCTGCGCTTCAAAGTAGTTACCGTTATTGAAACTTTCTAGCGAGAAAGGCGCAATCGCGCGACATTCCCACAAACGCAGCGGGTAAACCGTATCACTTTGGTAGCCGACAATCGGCAGATCCCACGGCATCGCTTGCACCAGCATGCCCGGTACCCAACGACGACGCTCTTTGCCATTTTCATTGACGACTTCAACGTGGCCGTAGAAGCCAATTTCCTGCTTCAGCTCAGGACGCGCTACTTCCCACGGGTAGCCTTCGACTCCACACCATGCATCCGGCGCTTCTTTTTGACGGCCTTCTTCAAAAGACTGTTTAAACAGACCATATTCGTAATGCAGACCGTAACCCACGGTCGGATATTCTTGCGCCGCGCAAGAATCCATAAAACAGGCGGCAAGACGGCCTAAACCACCGTTACCTAATGATGGGTCGCGCTCTTCTTCCAGCAAGTCACTCAAGTTCTGGCCAAGCTCTTCCATCGCTTGCCCTACGGCTTCATACACACCCATGCTGATCAAGTTGTTGCCCGTTAAGCGGCCAATCAAAAACTCCAGCGATAGGTAGTTCAGGCTTTTGCTATTGAGAATGCGTTCATCCTGTTCGGTTTCCAGCAAATCAAACGTCGTAAATTCAGCAAGGGCACGTCCCATCGCCAAATACCAAGCACGCGCCGAAGCGTGCTCTACTGTTGTGGCATAAGTTGCGGTCAAATGACGCTTCACATTTTCTTGGAACAACTTCTTGTCAAACTGTTTCTGTTGAGTAGGTTTCATTGTGAACTCTCACTGTTTGGTTCTAATCCATCTGAGCCCTATCCTGCCTCTACGACTTTGGCAAAACATCCTCCCACTTTTCTCATACATTGGGAGGAGGAGCCAAGGCGTAGAGGCACAGGAGTCCGGTAGTGAGTGATCTAGCTCTCATCAATGCTCGGTTCAGCCAGAGATAGCAGTGATTCGGATCACACCACCTGCCGATTAACCATAGCTAGGCTTTATGAAGGTTCGGAAAACAAGAGGTTGAACATTTGTCCACTCTGCTAAATAGATCACAATAAATTCGCTTTCGTTACCCATTTTTCACTCAATAACGTAGAGGCAAGAGCAATATCGTCAGCCAAAGAAAGATTGATTAGTGATAATCATCACAAATATAGGGCGTAATGAGTATCGAAACGTGAAGAGCACAGAAAAGTCAGTATGGATCAATAAACGCACCGAATAACTTCAAGTAACATTCGTCCATCTGAGTGTGATACGCCTCGCGTATTCACCTCTGCCATAGGCTTGGAACTTGCGTTTCAAGTTAAAAGAGCATGAGGCTCTGACTGAAATAGACGAGAGAAAGAAGATGTGGATCCCTTCGAAACTGACTCGCCCAGGACGTTTGCATAACGCCATCGTCCGCCCCCGTGTGCTGGATTTATTGCAACACGCCACTTGTTATAAATTGGTGCTGTTTCGTTCCCCCGCTGGCTATGGCAAAACCACTATGGCAGCGCAGTGGCTTGCCGATAAGCCGAATCTGGGTTGGTACAGCATTGATGATAGCGATAACGATCCGTTCCGCTTTATGAACTACCTGCTGCAAGCGATTAATAAAGCAACCCATAACGCCTGCCCCAATGCGCAGAAATTGGCAGAAAAGCGTCAGTTTTCGTCATCACATTCGCTGTTTAGTGAGGTGTTTGCCGAGATGGCTGACTACCACGGCGAGTGCTATGTGGTGCTGGACGATTATCATCTGATCCATGATGAAGCCATCCACGAAGCAATGCGCTTTTTTTTAAAGCACATGCCCGATAACTTAACCTTGGTGGTAACGAGCCGTTCAACTCCTCCTTTGGGTACGGCTAACCTGCGCGTGCGTGATTTAATGATTGAGATCGGCAATGAGCTTTTGGCGTTTGATACCGAAGAGACGACGCGCTTTTTCAACCAACGCGTTTCCGATGGGATTGATACGCTGACCGCCAATCACCTACGCGATTATGTGGAAGGTTGGCCTTCTGCGATGCAGCTCATCGCTCTCCAAGCGCAGCATCAGCACCGCACGCTCGCTCAAACCATAGAATCAGTTTCGCACTTTAATCATGCGCATCTTTGGGATTATCTGGTCGAAGAAGTGTTTGATCTACTCGACGATGAAACTCGCTATTTCTTGATGCAGTGCTCGGTACTCGACCATTTTGACGATGCGTTAGTCAGCAGCTTAACAGGGCGTGACGATGCTCTGGCGATGATTGAGTCACTTAACCGCTTCGGGCTATTTATCTCACCGCTGGAAGGGGAAACCAACTGGTATCGCTTCCACAATCTGTTTGCTGAGTTTTTAGCGCACCAACGTCAAGCGCGCATTCCGCAGCAAGAACAAGATTTGCAACGCGCTGCCGCCAAAGCGTGGTTAGAAGCCGCAGCACCTCATCAAGCGCTGCGTCATGCTCATTTAGCACAAGATACCGAGCTGCTGGCGAGCATTTTGAGCCAATATGGTTGGAAAATGTTTAACCAAGGCGAACTCGAAGTGTTGGAAGCGGCGATCAATCAGCTCTCGCCTGTCCAACTGTATCGCGAGCCCAAATTATGCATGTTGCAAGCTTGGCTGGCGCAGAGTCAGCATAGATACAATGATGTCGGCGCACTACTTGCCAAAGCGGCGAAAGAGATGAAAGAGCTCAACGTTGAGCTCTCCACCAAAGAGCAAGGCGAATTTAACGCCCTGCGTGCCCAAGTCGCGATTAACCAAAACGAGCCAGAAAAAGCGCTGGAACTGGCTGAACTCGCGTTAAGCCAGTTGGATCACACGACCTATCGCAGCCGCATTGTCGCGACCTCTGTCGTTGGTGAAGTGAACCACGTATTAGGTCATCTCAGCCGCGCACTCTCCATGATGCAGCAAACGGAAAAACTGGCGCGCCAATATCAGGTGTATCACCAAGCTTTATGGGCACTGCTGCAACAGAGCGAAATTTTACTGGCGCAGGGATACGTGCAAGCGGCTTACGAAGTTCAGGATAACGCGTTTAAGTTGATTGAAGAGCAGCAACTGCACCAAGTACCGCTGCATGAGTTTTTGCTGCGGATTCGCGCGCAAATTTTATGGTGTTGGAACCGCTTAGATGAAGCCGAACAAGCTGCTTATAAGGGGCTGAACGTGCTAGAAAACCATTCGCAAAGTAAGCACCTGCACTGTTATTCGATGCTGGCTAGAATTGCGATTGGCCGAGGCGAGTTGGATAAAGCCGGACGCTTCATTGAACAGATACAGCATTTACTCAAGCAATCAACTTACCATGTGGATTGGACGGCGAATGCGTCGCTCTCTTTGCTGCTCTATTGGCAAGCTAAAGAGAACAGCACCGAGATCCGCCAGTGGCTACAAACCAGCACTCGGCCGGATAAGGCGTGTAACCACTTCTCCCAATTGCAGTGGCGTAATATCGCGCGTGCGCAGATCCAACTGGGTGAACTCAGCGAAGCGCACCATACCTTGGACTTTATTCAAGAGCAGGCGCAAAAATATCAACTCGTCACCGACATTAATCGCAATTTGATTGTAGAAGCGCTTCTCGCCATCACCGAAGGCAATGATCAGCAAGCCTGTGATAAGTTAAAGCAAGCGCTACGCCTTACCAATCAAACCGGCATGATTGGTAATTTCTTAATTGATGGCGGCAAGATTGGTTATCTGCTCGAAAAACTGGTGCACAAAGGTGAATTAGGCGATTTGGAACGCCATCGCGCTCATTTGCTGCTCAAGGAAATCTCAACCACTCAACGCAGCCGCTCCATTCATTTTGATGAAGAGTTTGTCGAAAAGCTGGTTAATCACCCGAACATTCCAGAACTGGTACGCACTAGCCCGCTCACGCAGCGTGAATGGCAAGTGCTTGGACTTATCTACTCTGGTTTCAGTAATGAGCAAATTGCCCATGAATTAGATGTGGCAGGTACTACCATCAAAACCCACATTCGCAACCTGTATCAGAAGCTCAATATCGCCAACCGTAAAGAAGCGGTACAAACGGCAGAGCAGTTGTTGCAACTGATGGGCTACTAGGTTTTCCTTGGCCAAACGCAAAAGAGCCAGCAAACGCTGGCTCTTTTCATCTCTATGCTTTGCTCAATTAGAAAGGCTTAGGCGCAAAACCTGTCATCACTTCTACACGCATTGCTTTACCGATTTTAGTGGTGGGATGCACGATCACTAACCCTTTCACCAACTTTTTCAACTTACCTAAATCCGCTTGCTCAAGCTTAGTCAGCTCACGAGAAAAAGGCATATCGGCAATGGTTTTACGCATTTTATTGAGATCGTAATCTTGTTTGCCTTTCACGCTATTCAAACGTTTAGTCAGGACTTCTAATTCATCGGTGAACTTGCTGACCATCTCTGAATCGGCGCGACTTTTTGCAGCATCCAACTTACGGCGGCAAGTATCGATGCGATTGTTGAGTTGTTGAATATCGGTTTTAAGGTTCATGATGGTCGCTCTATCGAACAGAAAGGGCGCAGAGTATAGCACGCTCTGTCAGCTTATACTCAAACAACTTCTAGCACTCAGCTACACAAACTCCCTTTTTGAACTAGGCTTATTACTAAAGTTCTCATGATAACTAATGACGTGAGCCACCACTATGAGCCTAACCATTCGACAACGCCTGTACATCCTTTCCTTGGTACCTTTACTTATCATAGCGTTAAGTATGATGTACTTTACCTTTAGCGAAACCCGTCTGCTCAGTCAAGAACAGATGCGCAATACCCGTGAAACCATGATGGAAATGAAGCAAGCTGAGCTGAAATCTTATCTACAAATCGCGGATACCGCGCTCGCTCCACTCAAAGCTCGCCAAGCTACCCTCGATGAAGCACTCGAGATATTGCGTGAAATTCAGTTTGGGCAAAGTGGTTATATCTTCGGTTACGATGCGAAAGGCACTCGCCTGTTATTGGGTAAAGCGACGAATGGCCTAGGCGACAATTTTATGAACATGCAAGACACCCAAGGCAACTATCTCATTCAAGATTTGCTGAAAAATGCCAAATTGGACAAGTTCACGACTTATTATTTCCCCAAACCCGGTGAACAGACTCCCTTGCCTAAACTGAGTTATTCAGTCTATCTCCCGCATTGGGATCTCACCATTGGCACTGGTTTTTATACCGACGATGTGGATGCTGAAATTGCAACAATGGAGGCGCGTGCAGAAGAAAGACTAGAGCAAGGGTTGTATACACTGGCCGGCATTACGCTGCTCATTGTCATTTTGGTTAGTGTGATGGCGATTATGATTAACCGTAGCATCATGCGCCCACTCGAGCTGTTTGATGCATCCATCAGCTCATTTGCCAGTGGCGATGCCGATTTAACCGCACGCATGGAGAGATTCAGTGTTCCTGAATTCCATAAACTGAGCCACAACTTCAACCGCTTTGTAGAGAGCTTGCAAAACATCATTAAACGGGTCAATCAAGTTGGACAGCAGGTCGTTGAAGAAACGAATGCCATGAGTCAACGGGCCACTCAAGTTGACCATTTAGCGTCGAACCAAAGAGAAGAGACCGAACAAGTGGCCACTGCGATGACCGAGATGACGACCACAGCTCAAGAGATCTCTAACAACGCAAATAATGCCGCGCAGTCAGCCAAAGATGCAGAAGATAATGCAACCGACGTTCATAACATCGTTAACGCTGCAGCTCGCTCAGTCCAAGCCTTAGCGGAAGAAGTGGCTGATGCGAGCAGCGTTATTGCGAAACTCGAAGGGGATGTCAACAACATCACTAGCTCATTAGCTGTAATTCAAGATATTGCCGAACAAACTAACCTACTCGCCCTCAACGCGGCAATTGAAGCTGCCCGGGCGGGAGATCAAGGCCGCGGGTTTGCAGTGGTAGCCGATGAAGTTCGTAAGCTTGCCAGCCGCACCCAAGAGAGTACTCAGCAAATTCATACCATGATCCAACAGTTGAAAGCGGGCTCAGACGCTGCAGTGAAAGCGATGGGATCTAGCCAACAGCGCAGCATTACCACAGTGCGTGAAGCCAACGCAGCGGCCGAAGCCTTACAAAAAATCCAAGCGTCAATTGGCACTATTATGGATATGAACGCGCTCATCGCGACAGCAACCGAAGAGCAGAGCATTGTCGGTCAAGAGATCTCACAGCGTATTGTGGTGATTTCTGATCAAAGTAGCGAATCGGCATCTCTGGCAAACCAAAATCGCCAAGGTAGCCAGACATTAAATGGAAGAGCTCGCGAACTGTATGAGCTGGTGGCGCGCTTTAAGGTGTAAGTTGTTTACAGTGTAAATTGAATCGTAATACCACGAACCGCCCCAAGGTCACCGATGACAAAAGCGCCTCTCTCACTGAGGCACTTTTGTTGTAAGCGTGGTTATTTCTTACCTGCGCCTTTTACCGCTTGAATCAGTACGGAAGTATCCATACGACCTAACCCCTGCGCAGAAAGGTACTGGTAAGCGGCCATCGTGTTTTCTGTCATCGATAATCTCAGGCCTAACTGCGCGGCTTCATCAAGGCAGAAACCCAAATCTTTGATCATCCAATCAATCGCAAAGCCAAAATCAAACTTCTCTTGGCTCATAGTGAGCGCGCGATTTTCCATCTGCCAAGAGCCAGCCGCGCCATTTTTCAAACACGCCACGAGATTCGGGATATCCAGCCCAGCTTGCTCTGCCAGCATCAATCCCTCAGAGAGGCCATTCAACACACCCGCAATACAGATTTGATTGACCATTTTGGCACGCTGCCCCTGCCCTGCCGCGCCCATCAAAACTGAAGAGCGTCCGTAAGCAGCAAAGATAGTTTGCATCTCAGTAAAGAGTGCTTCATCACCACCACACATGATGGTCAAGACACCATTCTCAGCCCCAGCCTGACCGCCAGAAACAGGGGCATCCATAAAACGTAAACCCGCTTGCTGCGCTGCAGCAGAAAGTTCCTGCGCCAGCTGCGCTGAAGTCGTGGTGTGATCAATCAAGACAGAGCCGGGCTTCATCGCCTGAAAAGCGCCATCAGCGGCTGTCGTCATACTGCGCACATCATCGTCATTACCTACGCAAGTCAGCACCACATCAGCGTTCTTGACACATTCTGCCACCGTTTCAGCATACTGCCCGCCAAACTGTTTCGCCCACGCAGCGGCTTTCGCTTGAGTACGGTTAAAAACCGTCACCTCAAAACCGGCTTTTTGCAGATGTCCCGCCATGGGATAGCCCATCACGCCTAATCCAATAAAGCTGACTTTCATTTTGTTCTCCTTTTTATTTTTTGTTCTTTCCCTAAAAGAAAAAGCCGAGCTTTCGCTCGGCTTCCAAGATAACGATTATTCGATATCCGCGTTATGGTAAACCTGCTGTACATCGTCGCAATCATCCAGCATGTCGAGGAACTTCTGGAATTTTTCTGCGTCTTCACCGCTTACTACTGTGCGGTTTTGTGGAACGAAAGTGATCTCTTCTACATCCAAAGTCAGGTCTGGAAAAGCTTCGTTCAACGCGGTTTTTACTTTGAAGAATTCGGTGTTAGGTGCAAATACGGTGATCACCCCATCCTCTTGCTCGATGTCTGTCACTTCCGCGTCAGCCATCATCAGCGCTTCAAGAATCGCTTCTTCATCATCGCCTTGAAATTGGAACACCGCTTGGTGATCAAACATGTGCGCAACCACACCTGGAGTACCAATTTTCGCACCCGTTTTCACGAAGCATTGGCGAACGTCTTGATATGTACGGTTACCGTTGTCACTTAGACAGTCAACGATCACACTCGCGCCACCAGGGCCAAAACCTTCGTAACGTGCTGGTTGGTAATCTTCACCTGCGCCACCGCTGGCTTTATCCAGTGCTTTTTCGATAACGTGTGCGGGTACTTGGTCTTTTTTCGCTTTCGTGATCAGATGACGCAGCGATAAGTTCATGTCAGGGTCAGTACCGCCGTTTTTCGCACAAACGTAAATCTCTTTACCGTATTTTGAGTAAACTTTAATCTTTGCGCCTTGAGTTTTCGCCATTGAGGCTTTGCGCACTTCAAAACTTCTTCCCATTGGGATGTTCTCTCTAATTCAATGTGTTGCGACGGATTTTAGCAGAAGGCTTGTTGTTTGCCACCTGCAGAGCATAGGCGCTACACAGCGCCCATCACTCTTTTGTACTTATCTATCGACTGTTGAAACCACTGCTTTTCGCTTTCAGAAGCAATCTTGGCCATCTGCTTAGTGATCTCTTCCGGTCCTGCTTTTGCTTGCTTAAGGCGCCAAACAAGGTAAGAAGCTTGTTTATCAAGCTCTACTCTGTTTTTTTCTTCCGCAGTCAGTAGTGCAAGGTTGAAAGACATTAGTAAGCCCACAATCAATAAAATCGTGGGGCGAAATATAACATAGGAATGCGGAAAATTAAGAGTCAAAATGTTGCTTTGGGTGCTTCAAATCAACTAAAGCAATAAAAATAAGTAAGGGTGACCTAAGTCACCCTTCATCGATATCTTTGATACCAAAGGCTAGTGCAACAAACCCAGCTCTTTAGCTTCCTCGATAGTCAAACCACTTTCACGTATCTCACGTAGCGTTTCAATACGGCGTCGAGCTTGCGCTGACTTCAAGTTCTTTGTTGGTCGCTGTGACTCAATTTCCTCAATTGAATCCCATTTGTTGGCAATGTTCGTCATGTCATCATGGTCAATAGAATTAATGGACATAGATACCTCCGATAAACCATGCTAGGAACAGCTAATCTGTAGCAAAGGCGCAGCGCTTTGTTAAGTAGATTTAATCCATATTGTGATTGTGGCAATACTTCAGAAAACCTATCAATAGAACTATAGATATTCTTTTTGCTAATACCCAAACTCATCGCTAAATTGGCGCGTTGATTCGATAGTTTTCCGCAAAACTCTATTGTGCATAACCTTGCACCAATCCTCACTTCTTCGAGTCAAGTCACTTTTTTAATGCTGCATATTCTTACGTTATCTTTAACATAAACGATAATTATTATTATTTATGTTAGGTAAGCTATGACAACCCACACTTTGGCTTTTCACTCAGACCCTTTACTGCGAATACGTAATCTTTGCGTTGATTACATTACTGATCATGGTGATTTCGCAGCAGTTAAATCGGTCAGTTTTGATATTGGTAAAGGCGAAATTTTCGGCCTTGCCGGTGAATCAGGTTGCGGTAAAAGCACTATTGCTTTTGCTATCAATCAGCTGCATAAAGCTCCAGCCAGAATCTCTAGCGGGGAGATATGGTTTGAAGATAAGGATTTACTGCGTCTCGCTCCGAATGAAGTCAATGCATTACGCTGGAGCCAAATCGCGATGGTTTTCCAAAGCGCAATGAACTCTCTCAATCCTGTCCTCACCATTAAAGAGCAATTTGCCGATGTACTGCGCTTTCACTTAGGGATGACCAATCAACAAGCGCAAGATCGTGCAGAAAAACTGCTTGATTTAGTGAATATTCCGCGGCATCGATTGAGCGAATATCCGCATCAATTCAGTGGTGGAATGAGACAAAGGCTGGTCATAGCGATTGCGCTCTCGCTCAATCCTAAAATGATCGTTATGGATGAGCCAACTACGGCATTAGATGTTGTGGTTCAGCGTGAAATACTGCAGCAGATTTATCAATTAAAACAGGAGTTTGGCTTCTCAATATTATTCATTACCCACGATTTAGCGCTCATGACACAGCTTTGCGATCGTATCGCGATCATGCGTCACGGCGAAATTGTCGAAGTCAACACTTCTCATCAAATCCGCAACAACCCTCAACATGCTTATACCCAAAAATTATGGGCTTCGTTCCCTAATATCCATAGTGCTCGCCATCAACAACAAGGAGTCGTCGCATGAGTGACTGCATTTTAGAAATGAAAAACGTGGTGAAAGATTTCACTGTGGGTGGAGGTTTAGCGAAAACGGATATTTTTCGGGCACTTACAGGTGTGAGTTTTAAATTACGTGCAGGAAGAACTTTAGCGCTAGTAGGAGAATCCGGTTGCGGTAAAAGTACCTGTGCCCGTCTGATCACTAAAGTTTATCCAGCGACCGAAGGCGACATCCTGTTTTACGGCCAGAGTATAGATGAGATTAAAGGGCGCAAGGCACTCCTTAATTACCGCAGTAAAGTGCAAATGGTGTTTCAAGATCCGTTTGGATCCCTCAACCCTACTCATACCATAGCGCACCATCTTACACGTCCATTAAAAATACATAAGCAAATGACTGATCCATCGCAGATCCCCAAGCGCCTTGATGAATTATTGCAATTAGTTGAATTATCTCCCGACACTTTAGCAAAATACCCTCACGAGCTCAGCGGTGGTCAGCGGCAGAGAGTGAATTTAGCGCGTGCTTTAGCTGTGGGGGCGGAATTAATTCTAGCCGACGAGCCAACTTCAATGCTTGACGTTTCAATCCGTCTTGGAATTTTGAATCTGATGCAGCGGATGAAAAAGGAGCTCAATATTGGCTTTTTGTACATCACCCATGATTTGGCCACTGCCCATTACATAGCCGAAGAAACGGCAGTCATGTATAAGGGTCAAATTGTTGAATGGGGAGACACATTATCAATTTTGACCAATCCTCAACATCCTTATACCCGTTTGTTGATTTCAGCCGTTCCCGATCCCGATGTGTCATTTGGCAGACTGGTTGATAATGAGCCAAACTACTCAGTAGAGGCGGATCAAATCCGAGAAAAAAGTGCTTCTCTTCAGCCTCATATTGATCAAATCGGATCAAATCACTTTGTCAGACGTTGGGATCTTGCCGCATGAGTGAACTACACCACTGGCTGAATACTGTTCACCAATGGTATCAACACAAAACAGGTGAACATGTAGCCAATTTGCAACCTTTGATTTTGAATGCCCCAGCTCAGATCTGGGGCCCAAACGTTGATGAAACGCAAAGCAAAGCGATTGCCTGCTGGCTTGATGCCTGTTTGCGTCAATTTGAGTTTTATCGCGAGACGGATACCGAGAAGGCCTTGCAATATCTCAATTTGGCTTACGGTCGATTCCAGCTCTGCGCCGCTCAACCTGAGTGTGACTTGGAGTTGAAATCTTGGTGCTTGCTACGGATGCAACAGCTGATGGTGCTGAGTCTTGAACATCTCAACCATCAAGTGGGTGGAGAATCTCAATCTCACGCATTGATCGATGCGCATGTACGTTTTATGGCGTTTCATGCTTGGAACGATGATCAAGGAACTCGAGATCCGATGCGCGGATAGTCGGGATCGAAAGCACTGAGTCGGGATTTTGCCAAATCGTAGGCAAAAAAAGAGCGAGCTATTTAAACTCGCTTAAAACATATGAGCCAATCTACAATTCATCAGATAGGACAAAAGGTTGTCTATTCGTGAAGCAGTGTATCGGCGGTTATTCGGTTCAATGTCAGACTGTTGTCAGGTTTAAGTCACAAAACCAACACCCAGCCTAATCCGTTTTGGTTAGGCTCCCGCGGCCATCTCATCTAAGGCTCGATACACCGTCTCGTCAATGTGCCCATCTTGAACCAATTTACAGACTTTACGGCGTACCGCTAAACCTGCGATCAATTTTTCGATCGACAGATGTTTACTCTCATTTTGGCTGTTGTAGAGCTCAAGCAGCTTGCTCAAGGTCGGGTATTGGATCACATCGTTTTCAACACGCAGCCAATCTAGCTTGTCTATGAGCTCTACACACTCTTCTTTGATTGATGAAGGGGCATGTCCCGTCATAGCCGCTAAAGCCGTTATACTGCGTTCTAGCGCTTCTGGAGATGTATAACGCGATAGAGTAATGGTGATTTCATCAGCATTGATTTCGACCAGATGTTTACGTAGCTTCACGCGCCGACCTAAGCGGCCTCTCGGCGAAGGGGCTTTGCGCTGGATTGGTTCAAATTCACCATCGATGATGCTCGATAACTCAGCCAGTTTCTGCTTGGAAACCAGCTCGTTACGTAAAGGGTTAGGCAAGGTTGGAGCCATATTGCGTTTACCCGCGTTGGTGGTTTTGGCTCGTGAATAGCGCAGTACCTCTTCCACATCACATTTGATATCGACTTGGTAATCCACCACTTTGCCTTTTTCTTCGATGCTTTTCACTGTCAAGTGGTAACCCCAAAGATTGACCACAAACAGATCCTCGCTTCCCTTCCCTTCGGAGAGACGACGAAGTTCGCGGATCAGATCCATAGAAAAACGGCGCCATTCGATATTTCTGGCCAATTTTTGGTTGAGTTCACTCAGCATCATCACATCGGTATGACGACGAGACATTCGGCTACGAAAATAGGAGTAGAGCTGGAATACCAAGGTATGCTGTTTCAAGATCTCCGGTGGAAACAGGAAGAAATAATCTCGCGTTAACAGCTCTTCAAAAAACGAAGGCTCCCACACCAGAATGTACAGATTGGGTTTGATACGGATCTCGCCATCACTGCCCTCCACCGGAGCCTCTTCGGAGGCGGTGATGGTGCGTGCTAAAAAGCGAAAACGATCGCTTTTAAAGCCTTCGGGCATGTTCTCACTGAGCCAACGCCCCGTCAGTTCATGCAGCTGAAAATCGGTAAATTCAATACGATCAATACTGTCTCGAATCGAGTCACGCGCTGGGCCGCTGTCTTTTTTGCCACGCAAAGAGAGAATATCGGTGATATACAGCGGTGTTTTGTTTGGTGCTTGTTTGGCGTTGAAATGGTAATCATCTTGGTGATGATCATGGTACTGCACCGTTAAAGTGAACAGTGCAAACAAGGTCATCAGATCATCGACTGTCATGATATTTTTTGACGACCGTGTTTCAATCACAGCGCGAGTACCCGATATAGAAACCATGGACTTTTGGTAACTTTTGCGAGTTCTGGGTGGGGCTAACGCTTGATCTATGATCCCAGCCCAATTCGTGGGTGAGACCACAAACTGTTCAGCTTCATCTTTCATGGCTGGCGGGGTATTTAAACCATGTTCATGCAGTAAACGTTGATTGACTTGCGTCTGCGCTAACGCTTTCGAACGCTTTTGCTTTTCATTTTGCTTAACCGATTCAGTGACTAAGCTGGTTGAGCCGAGTACCGAGATCAATTGGTTGGGGTTAATGAAACGATGGAGCATGGTTTTGCCAGCCAGCCCCTCTTCAAAACGGACTGGGATTTGTTTGAATAATCCAACAGCTACCGCTGCTCTCAACCGCTGCTGGATGGCTGCACGCGTCAGCTGCCCATCGGTTGCATCAATCAGTTCTGTGGTTGAAACTAAGCCATCTCTACTGCGTAATCCACGCAGTGAGATCAGATTCAAAAGTTCAACAATGCTTTTCGTGACACCTTTAAAGTGTTGATACTGTTCAATCCAGTCAATCGCTGCTTCAGAGACTTCAAAAAGATGACCATCTTTGTGAGTTCTTGGCAGTTTGATCAATCGTTTTTCTTCTGAGCTCATGGTTAGATCCGTATCACACTTACCGTAATATCACTATAGTTCCAAGAGAATAAAGAAAAAGAGATCATAAATAAAGAAAAATTTGTTGTTTTTAAATAACTGATCTTTCTGATTTAAATGATTAAATATGATTAGAGTGATCTAATGATCTGTGACGGTTTTTAGTTCTAATTTATTGTAATAAAAAGAGATTATTTTTAGCCATTCAGAAGCATGATCATGTATTGATGGAAACCATGATCAATACAAGATCGAAAGCATGATCATTTGTTCCTCTAAGCATGATCATCAGTCAACAGAATCAATGATCAACGTAAGCTTCTAAGCATGATCAAGGTGCTCACACAGTTTATCCACAACCTGAGCGGATGACATCAAAATAGGTCGTTGCATCTCCTACCCCTAGTGCTCTCATTACCACGGAAAGATGATCAAGAGAGGATGATTTCTTGGCCATATCGCAATGAATGCTTGTGGCTTGTGCTTCCAATTGACATCTTCAGCGCCATACTAGGCTGACTAAGGTGTCTGAGCGGGATTTCGAATGCATGATCATGGCTGTTGTTCTGCTTATCTTGTTTTGATTGAGACTTGTAAGGATAGACTGTTTTTCATCACTGACTAGCCAAAGCCTTACTCTGCCTGACATCGACCGTAAATTGATAATGAATTTACATGCTTCCGCGACTATTTACCTCTTGATCATCGATCCGATTAAAGATCTTCAATTATTGATTCTCTTGCGTCGATTTATAGCCAAGATGAACTCTTGATCATGTTTCCTTACCTCCTTATTTTTACGGAAGAATGATCAAGATGCTGCTCTTGATCATCGTTTCGGTTATACCTATTCACTGGAGGAAAGATAGGCATTCTCTCATCTTGCTTGAATCCTGCGTATGATTTCAATCAGAATGGCACTCACCGTAACTTAGTGGTGCTGTTTAATCGTTCCGCTTACTGCACGCTTTTATTTCTTCATCATTGCTTCAAAATGTGGCTTTACATTGTAAATAAGTGACACTGTAATATTTAAAATATTTTCGTCTGATAGAAGCAATAGGAGGTTATTTAAACGCGATTTTTATGCCTAACTTTGTTCGTTTGGTATCAATTTTCTGTTAATACTCCAATATGTGTGATTTTGATTCATTGTTTTGTGTTCACCTTTTTGTTGTTTTAAGTAAATTATGCTGTACAATCTGTTTGAAGCCCTAATAACGGAAATTGGCAATGAAAAGAGAACAAACGATAGAGAATCTCTACCAGCTTGCACAACTTACCCAACAAGTGCAGGCCGATCGTATTGAGATTGTATTAGAGGAACGCCGTGATGAGCATTTTCCTCCAATGTCTAAAGCCCTTATGGAAACTCGCTCTGGCTTAACACGTCGCAAGCTTGATGAAGCTATCGCTAAGATGGAAGAAGCGGGACATCAATTTACTAAAAATAACGCGAATCACTACTCTATCTCTCTTTCTGAAGCGCATATGTTGATGGATGCCGCTGGCGTGCCTAAATTCCATGAGCGCAAAAAAAATAATGAGAATAAACCGTGGATCATCAACGTGCAGAACCAAAAGGGTGGTACGGGGAAATCAATGACCGCGGTACACCTTGCCGCTTGTTTAGCGCTCAATTTGGATAAGCGTTACCGCATCTGCTTGATTGACTTAGACCCACAAGGTTCATTGCGCCTATTTTTGAATCCACAAATCAGTCTGGCTGAGCATACGAATATCTATTCCGCGGTTGATATCATGCTGGATAATGTGCCAGATGGGGTGCAAGTGGACACTGAGTTTTTGCGCAAAAACGTGATGTTGCCAACTCAATATCCGAATTTGAAAACCATTTCTGCGTTTCCTGAAGATGCGATGTTTAACGCAGAGGCGTGGCAATATCTCTCACAAAATCAATCACTAGATATTGTTCGCTTACTCAAAGAGAAGCTGATCGATAAAATTGCCAGCGATTTTGACATCATCATGATTGATACTGGTCCACACGTTGATCCACTGGTATGGAACGCGATGTATGCCTCGAATGCCTTGCTGATCCCTTGTGCGGCGAAGCGACTGGACTGGGCTTCTACGGTCAATTTCTTCCAACATTTGCCCACGGTGTACGAGATGTTCCCTGAAGATTGGAAAGGGCTCGAATTTGTACGCCTGATGCCAACCATGTTTGAGGATGACAACAAGAAGCAGGTGTCGGTACTGACCGAAATGAATTATTTGTTGGGCGATCAAGTCATGATGGCGACCATCCCACGCAGCCGCGCGTTTGAAACCTGTGCGGATACTTACAGTACCGTCTTTGATTTGACCGTTAACGATTTCGAGGGCGGTAAAAAAACGCTGGCGACCGCGCAGGATGCGGTACAAAAAAGTGCGTTAGAGATTGAGCGCGTACTTCATTCATATTGGTCTTCACTGAATCAGGGGTAAGTAACTTATGGCAATTAAAACTTCTGAACTGAACGCAAAGCTGTTTGGAAAGGCGGATAAGCGCCGTGCAACGACGCCTGCAGAAGCGCAATCTGCGGTGAAAGCGCAAGCACAGATGATTGAGTTGGCTGTAGCGGGTGAAGAGGTAGTGACCTTTGAACTAATGCGAATTCCGGCTGATGAAGTCGCGGAAAAAACCGTGGTGTTTGCTCAAAATGCCCGTGAACAGGCGTTTTTAACCGAACATGCCTTGGCTGATGTTCTGACCACATTGCGTGAGCGTGGACAGCAATACCCAGCCGTTGGCCGTAAAACCGCAGATGGCAAAATCGAAGTGCTCGATGGTAGCCGTCGTCGCATGTCTTGTATCTTGGCGGGCAAAGAGTTTTTGGTGTATGTGGCTGAAAATATCAATGCTGAGCACGCTAAGTTTTTGTCTGATGTCGCGAATGCGCATAAACCTCTTTCTCTGTATGAGAAAGGTAAAGAGATGCAAGCCAAGCTCGATAGTGGTGAAGCGGAAGACCAAAAAGCGCTTGCCAAAATGTTCCAGTGCAGTGAGGCATTGGTCAGTGGTGCCTTAAAAGCCGCCGCTTTACCGCTAGAGCTTTTGCAGGCGTATCCGAGTGTTGTCGAGCTGGGCCGCCCTACTATCGTTAAATTACATAAACAGTTTAACGAGTTGAATGAGGCTCAGCGTGAGCAATTATTAGCGAAATGCCATCAAGAAAATGGTTTCGTGTGGCAGCAATCTCAAGCTCAAGGTGTGGCGCGTATTACCAAAGAAGTCACGGAAACTATCGAAAGCTGGATTCAAGATGTGTTACCTCCTAAGCGCACCGAAACACCGAAGGTGGAGCTCATCAAAGGCCGCGCCAGCTATGCTCGTAAAGGCAATAATTTGGTGCTGAATTTGAAGAAAATTGATGATGAGCTGATGCAAGATATTCTTGATTTTGTGCAGCGTAAGCTAAACTGAGTCAACTCAAATAACAAAGCCCGCTGATGCGGGCTTTGTGCGTTTTAGGGGCCTTAGCCTTATTGGTTTCTTAGGCGCTGCCAGTACTTCTCATAAATCGCCAGCGTCTCTGGGCCGACATCGTTGATGAACTCGCCTTTTTTCATATCTTCATCCGATGGGAAGATAGTCGGGTTATCACGCAGTTCTGCCGGTAGCAGCGCTCGGCCGCCTTTGGTTGCTGAGGCATAACCTAAGCTTTGTACAATCTCAGCTTGGTTTTCTGGTTGGTACATAAAGTTAATAAACTTGTGCGCCAACGGAATGTTCTTGCTGCCTGAAGGAATGGTGAAGTTATCCATCCACAGTACAGCGCCTTCTTCTGGCATAACGAATTTCAGCTCAGGCATTTCCACTTGGCCTTGGTAAGCGTTGCCGTTCCACTGCATGCCCAGTGTGGCTTCGCCAGAAACGTAAGGCACGTGTGGTGCATCTGAGTTATACAGCAATACGTTTTTCTTCAGTGCCACCAGAGATTCGTACGCTTTCTTGATTTCCTCTTCATTTTTGGTGTTGATGCTAAAGCCGTTAAGCTTTAGAGCCATACCAAACACGTCGCGGATATCGTCAATCAGCATGACTTGTTGTTCGTATTGCTTATCCCATAGATCTGCCCATTTTGTGATGCCGTTAGGCAGGGTCGACGAGTTGTAGTACAGACCCGTAATCCCCCAAATGTAAGGGAGTGAGAATTTGTTTTGAGGATCGTGCGCCAGTCCTAATACGGTTGGCATTGCATCTTTCATGTTCGGGATTTGGTTATGATCGATTTCTGCCAGTAGCCCTTCACGGCCCATCTTTTCGATAAAATAAGCGGACGCAAACACGACATCGTAACCAGTGCCTTTCAGAAGTTTGAGTTTGGTATACATTGACTCATTATTCTCAAAGGTTGAATAGTTAATAGTAACGCCTTCTTGTTGTTCAAAAGCTTTCAGCGACTTCTCTGGCAGATAGCCACCCCACGCATACACGTTTAGGGTTTGCTCTGCATAAACCTGAGAAGAGGCAACGACTGCAGAAAGTACCAATCCTTTAATGAAAGTTTTCATTGCATTTTGATTCCTTTTTAGCCCAGCCCAATGCCGGGGTTAGAGTGCATAATTAGTGAATTTTTTGCTGTGATAAAGCAAATATAATTTGTCGTTAAGAAAAAATATTTTAGCCTTCTGTTAACAAATGTTTCCTCTTTCTTACGATGCCTTTCAAGGCGTTACAGCGATCGGTTGGGCTTGTGCTAACATGACGCATCATTTTTGAATATCGCTCGTTATGACTCAGCCAATCACCTATTTATTGCAACTTCAGCAGCTCGCCAAGCAAGGACAGACTCGCTTTGGCTGTTGGCTGCGTGGTGATGCACAGTGGCAGCATCACTTATTGAAAACACTTGTTCCGCACTTTGCCGAACAACCGATATTGATGTTAGGACAAACTGAGCTAGAGGGTGTGACTTGTGTCGACTATCGCCAAGGTCAGCAATGGTTAGGGCGAGAATGCCAACTTCTGATCGTAGATTTAACGCAAGGTTGGGATGCCAATAGCTTTAATGCGGTGCTGGGTACCTTGGTGGGCGGTGGATTACTGTTGGTGGTTGGCGAACCGACGACCCTCAACCATTGTGCACGAGTCTGGCTAGAGCGCGCTTGTCATCGCTTGCTTGTGATTACGCCACAAACGGTCCCGGCTTTACCCCATTCGGCTTCGGTTACGCGAACGAATACCGAACAAATTTATACCGAACAAACTTATACCGAACAGAAAGTGGCGATCGACAGCATCATTAAAGTCGTGACTGGGCATCGCAAGCGTCCTTTAGTGCTGACTGCGGATCGCGGGCGTGGAAAAACCAGCGCACTGGGATTGGCGGCCGCAGAGCTGATGTCATCGCGCTCTATTCATATTGTGGTGACTGCGCCTACTTTGGCTGCCGTGGAGCCGCTGTTTGCGCATGCTCAGCGCATATTACCGCAAGCCCATCGCCAGCGCGGTGAGGTGCAAACGGAACAGTCAAGCTTACGATTTATGGCTCCGGATGAGCTACTGCGCACTCAACCTGAGTGTGATTTATTGTTGGTTGATGAAGCCGCTGCGCTGCCGTTGCCATTTTTAAAACGTTTTGTGGAGCGCTATCACCGCGCAGTATTTTCTTCGACCATTCATGGCTACGAAGGGTGTGGGCGCGGTTTTTCTCTGAAATTTCAGAGTTGGTTGCAAGTACAGCGTCCGCAGATGCGTTCACTGCATCTTGAGCAGCCGATCCGCTGGGCGGCGGGAGATGCGCTGGAACAGTGGCAAAATCAGGTATTTCTTCTACAAAGTGAGTTGCCTGAAGTTGCCCTGGGGCAGGCGAGAGAGCCACTGTCTTTTTCTTTATTCAGTCAGCCTGAGTGTGTTGAGCAACCTGAACGGTTAGCACAAGTGTTTGCACTTTTGGTCAATGCGCATTATCAAACCTCGCCTAACGATCTCTTTGCTTTACTGCAAGATGAAGCGATGATGTTGTTCGTCGCTTATCAAGGAGAGGTGTGCGTCGGTTGCGTTTTGGCGGTCCGTGAAGGGGAGTTAGATGCGCCAATGATTGAGGCGATTCAACTTGGAACGCGGCGTCCGAAAGGGCATTTAACGCCCGTGACTTTGGCGAATCAATTAGGAATTAGCCAAGCGGCGCGCCAATCTTGCTGGCGAATATTACGCATTGCCGTCCATCCCGACTGCCAACGCCAAGGTATGGGTAGCCAATTGTTGACCCATTTTATTGCGCAGCATCACGCGGATTATTACGCCACCAGCTTCGGGGTGAGTGAAGATTTGTTGCCATTTTGGCTAGCTAACCACTTCGTACCAATAAAACTCGGTTCACATCGAGATCAGGCGAGTGGTTGTTACTCTCTCTTGATGGTGCGCGGAGAGCATCTCGATTGGTTGGAGCAAGCCAAAGAGCAGTTTAGTGCACATTGGATTTTTGAACTCAGTGATTCTCTGCAAGCGTTGGAGCCACAAATCATCCAACAGCTTTTACCTAGCACTGTCGCCTTGCCTCAACCTCAGATCCCTTTGGATTTGATCGAGCGTTACGCGCGAGGTGGAGCAAATTACGAAAGCGTGGCGGTGTGGCTTTATGCTTGGCTACTGGCAACGGCTCCATCACTAGAGAGCCTATCCCCTTTGTTGATCAGTAAAATTCTGCAGCGTAAAAGTTGGGTGGCCTGTGCCGAGCAGTTTCAGTTAAGTGGGAAGCGGCAAGTCGAGCAAGCGGTGCGAACGGAAATCTTGGCTTTGCTAGCGAATTTACAGTGTAAATATACTCTTCCTATTTGACGTTGTGGCGGTGCTGGCTAGGTGGGTTTGCCTCAAGCATCGAGTTTGTCTCTGCTCATCAGGATGAACGCACTGGCTGGCGAGCTGACACTTTAAGTCGTTTCGGTATATTAAGGGATTCTTAAGTTAGGTGGATTACTTTTGACTTACAGAGTAAGCAAAGGGAAACACCAATGAAACCTCTACCTTGTCTAGCCGATTTGACACTGGAAGTCATTACACCCACGCATCCACGTTGGAATGAGGCGATCAAACTGGTTGATGAGCGCTATCAGCAAGCGTTTGATGCCCACCTCACCGCTTATATGCCTGCTTATTTAGCGCTACTTGATAAACAGGTCATGAAGTCTGTTTGTGGATACCGGATTGCAGAGCAAGAGCCGCTGTTTCTTGAGCAATATCTGGATGAGCCTGCCGATCGTCTTCTTGCACAACGTTTTGCATGTTCCATTCCTCGTGGCAAGTTGATTGAATTTGGCCATCTTGCTTCTTTTGGTCGCGGGCTTTCAGCGTTTCACTTTCGTTTGATGGCACAGCAGTTGGTCGCCATGGGGTTTGAGTGGTGCATTTTTACTGCAACCGATCCTCTGCATGCCCTGATGCGTCGTTTTGGCCTGCAACCCACCTTAATTGCTCAAGCTTCTCCAGCTCGTATTCCCAATGCCTCTCAAATCTGGGGAACTTATTATCAGCACCGTCCGCGTATTTTGGCGGGCAATTTAGTACATGGTTGCACCCATCTCAATCAATTACACCTTAATCAAAAGCAAGCGTGAGTAGTGAAAGATGAATCGAATTCTCGCTGCGCTGCAGCAGCATGCCTTGCACCAACCGCAGAAAATGGCTTTTGTTGGCCATAACTCTCAGCAAGAGAGGATTGCTCTCAATTATTCTCAACTGTTAGAGCGAGTCGAGCTGATCGCCAATCAGCTGCAGCGGTTATCCGCAAACTGCATCGCACTACGTGCACAAAACAGTGTCGACTGGGTTGCGCTCGATTTAGCCGCGATGTGGTCACACATCGTTATGGTTCCTGTCCCGACCTTTTTTACATCAGAACAAGTCGCTCATTTACTGAATGAGGCGAATGTCGAACTCTGTCTTGGTGATTGGCCTGAGTTGGGTTCGCCTTCACTGACAGTCGGTGGCTTTGACGCTTGGCACTATCAGGGCAATAAACCGAGCAATAGACCCAATCGCGTTTTGGCGGGTACACAAAAAATCACGTTCACCTCTGGCTCAACAGGCACTCCGAAAGGGGTTTGTTTGAGTGAAGAGAATCTAGAGAGCGTTACGCTGGCGATCGCAGAGCAGATGAGCGCGCAAGTTGAGCAGCATTTGGTGATGTTGCCGCTCGCCACGCTGCTGGAAAATATCACAGGAATTTACGTGCCTTTGCTGCTCGGGGTAACTTCAAGCGTACTGTTTGGTGAAGCGGTGGGGCTGTCTGGCTCTAGTCAATTTTCTCCCACTCAGTTTGTCAACGCATTGAGCGTTTATCAGCCATCCAGTTTGGTTCTTACCCCAGCGTTATTGATGGCGCTGATTCAGGTGGTGAAACAGGCTCCCGAGTTGGCGAAGTCACTGCAATGGGTGGCGGTCGGGGGGGCGCGTGTTGCGGCTGAACTTATCCATAGCGCACGAGCTCTGGGCATTCCTGCTTATGAAGGCTATGGACTTTCTGAATGCGCCTCGGTGGTTAGCATGAATACGCCGCAACATGACCAGCCCGGTAGTTGTGGCAAGCCGCTGAGCCATCTACAAATCCAATTGGCTGAAGATGGTGAATTGTGGGTTCGTGGCAATAGTGCGCTGGGTTATATCGGCGAGCCATTGACCGACGAATGGCTTGCCACGGGTGATCTGGCGACACTCGATGAGCAGGGATTTCTTTGTATCGTAGGGCGCAAAAAAAATCTCATCATTACTCCCTTTGGGCGCAACATCGCACCGGAATGGATTGAGTCTCAAGCGCAAGTTTGGTTACCGCAATGTCGTTTCGTGGTGGTCGGCGATGATGAGGTGGGGTTAGTGGCTGTGATTGATCGCCTAATGCCCGATCTAGAGCAACGTGTGCAACAAATAAATCGTCAGTTACCCGACTACGCACAGATCCAACAACTGCTTTTCGTCAATCAACCGAGTACATGGCAGGCTTGGTTGACGGCCAATGGCCGACCCAAGCGAGCGTTGATTGAGAACGCGCAGCACACTTTTCGTCGAGTGCGTAATGCGCCCGACCTCAATTGGCAATACCTGTATCCCCTTCCGGCAAGAAGTGGTAGCGGTATTGGCGACATTTCACGGTAAGTCGTTCGGGCCTCTTTGAGGCTCACGATGAGGAGAACTCTCATGACAGGATTTTTTCAACGTTTACAAAAAGAGACGCAAGCGGCTCAGCAACAGATGTTACAAGCTCCAGTATTTGCAGCTTGTGCTCGCGGCGAGATCACGCTTGACATGTACCTAAGCTTTTTGACCCAAGCCTACCATCACGTCAAACATACCGTACCACTGTTAATGGCGTGTGGGGGACGATTGAGTGATCGTTATGAGTGGGTGCGTATTGCCATTGCCGACTATATCGATGAGGAGAAAGGTCACCAAGAATGGATCCTCAATGATATTCGAGCTTGCGGTGGTGATGCTCAAGCAGTGCGAAATAACCAAGGGGTGGGTCAAGTCAGTACACCGATTGAATTGATGGTCGCTTATCTCTACCACCAGATTGATCGCGCCAATCCGCTCGCGTTGTTTGGTATGGTCTGGGTGCTCGAAGGGACGAGTGTTGGCGTGGGCGGCAACATAGCGTACTTGGTCAAACAGCAGCTCAATTTACCTGCTAAAGCCATGAGCTATCTCACCTCACACAGTGAACTGGATCAAGACCACATTCGCTTCTTCGAATCCTTAATGGACAAAATTACCGTGGAAGAGGATCAGCAAGCGATTATCCACTCGGCGAATCAGGTGTTTTATCTGTATGGGCAGATGTTGCGTGAATTGCTGCCCCAGACCCAGCAACAGGCAGCTTAGGAGGCGTTTATGGACATTCATCAACAATATGTGTTGTTAACGGGCGCTTCAGGTGGCATTGGCGAGCCTATCGCCCATACTTTAGCGGCGCGTGGTGCGCGGTTAATCTTGTTAGCGCGTGATGCACAAAAACTTGAAGCATTGCGTCAATCACTCCCCAAGCCTGAGCTGCATCGGGTTGTGAGCGCAGATTTAACCAGTGAAGCGGGAATGGAGCAACTGCAGGCTTTGGTGGAAGAATTAAACCGCGCCCAGCAGCGCATCGCCGTCGTGATCAATAATGCAGGGACCAATCAGTTCTGTTTGCTGGCGCGTCGTTCGATGGAGTCGGTGCAGCGTGAGTTAGCTCTGAATTTAATGACGCCAATCCAAATCATGCACCACGTTTTGCAATGGAGTCATAAACCGCAGATGGTCATCAATATTGGTTCCAGTCTCGGGGCGATAGGGTATCCGGGCTATGCCAGCTATTGTGCTGCGAAAGCGGGATTGCACCGTTTTAGCGAAGCGATGAACCGAGAGCTCGCGGGGACGGGAATGAAAGTGCTCTATTTAGCGCCACGAGCCACCAATACTTCGCTCAACAGTGAGGCCGTTCAGCAGCTCAATCGAGCACTGGGGAATCGCAGTGATGAGCCTTCCTTGGTTGCTGCGCAGGTGGCCAAAATGATCGAAACGGAGCAAAACGTCATGTGGATCGGTTGGCCGGAGAAACTTCTGGTGCGTCTTAACCAATTAGTGCCGAGCTTGGTTTCTCGGGCAATTAGAAAGCAACAACCCGTCTTATTGTCATTTTTAAATCGCTAAAGCGTGATAATTCAAGGAGAAGAGTTTATGAACATTATGCTTAAATGGATGAGTCTTAGCGCACTGTTGCTCGGGTATGCCCACTCAAGTTACGCGATTACGCCTTTAGAACAAGTGCAAACGGATTGGGCAAAATGCCAATACCGTACCGCTTCTGCTAAGGAGCAAGAGCGCTGTTTTGAACGCACGATCGCGCGTAATCGACTGGAGTTAACGATTTCGGGCGATAACCCTGAGTTGAAAGTGTGGCTGGCCATCAATCAATCTTCTTTAGCGGGAGTGAGGGGCGGATTGGGGGCTTTATCGCTGGTGAAAGAGGCCAAAAGTTTATTTGAAGAGGTCATCGCGCAAGCGCCAAATACTCTGGAAGGCTCCGCGTTGACCAGTTTGGGCACGCTATACTATAAAGTGCCTGGTTGGCCTGTCGCTTTTGGGGATAAAGAAAAAGCAGAGCAGTTGCTCAAACAAGCCTTGACTGTGAATCCCAATGGCATTGATGCCAACTATTTCTACGGAGATTTTTTGCTGCAAGAAGGCCGTAGCGCAGAGGCAAAGCGCTATTTGCTGCAAGCTCAGCATGCACCCGCAAGACCGAAACGAGAAATTGCGGATGCGGGACGTCAGGAAGAGATTGCGCACTTATTGGAGAGCATCAAGTAACCTTATGCGTTTATTATTAGTTGAAGATGACACGTTGCTCGGTGAATCAATGCAAGTAGCGTTAAGCCGACAAGGCTATACGGTTGACTGGCTGGAGCGGGGTGGTGGCGTAGTGACCGCCCTGAAAACCGAGCAATTTACGGCACTGATTTTGGACCTCACCTTGCCAGATATGGATGGCTTGGAAGTCCTGCGCCAAATTCGGCGAGCGGGTTACACATTGCCTGTCATGATACTCACGGCACGGGATGACATCCGTGATCGGGTCAAAGGGTTGGATGGCGGTGCAGATGAGTACATAGGTAAGCCGTTTGCCCTCGAAGAGCTGCTCGCACGTTTACGCTTGATCATTCGTCGTAGCTCAGGGAGTGCAGAGGAGCTCATCTCCGTGGGGGATCTTGACCTTTCGCTCTCTAAACAAGAAATTTACTACGCTCAGCAAGCTCTGAAATTAACGCGGAATGAGTACAAAATCCTCGCCAGTTTAATGACGCAAGCAGGAAGAGTGATGAGTAAAGAGCTTTTGCAGCAAGCGCTGCACGGCTGGGAGGAAGGCAGCAGTGATAACGCAATCGAAGTACATATTCATAATCTGCGCAAAAAATTGCCGGATAATCTGGTTAAAAACGTACGAGGTGTGGGGTACATGATTGAAAAATAAACCTCTTTTTTCCATTAAACGCCGACTTACCCTGACTTCTGTTTTGCTGAGTACCGGTTTGATGCTGGTCTCGTTTGGGTTCAGTTATTCCAACGCCCAACATGAAGTGGGAGAAGTGTACGATGCCCGTCTTGGGCAGTCCGCCAAATTATTACTGATCGCCACTTCTGTTTCGGCCAATGAATTTGCAGATCGTAATCAGCATGAGCAGTTCGATCTTTGGATGCAGCATATTCAGCGCCTTTCCAAAGCCAATGATGATGTCGCCACACTCTTTGGCCACCCGTATGAACAGTATTTATTATTCCAGTTTTATCGAGAGGGCGAGCTTCTCTTTAGCTCTGATACTCACTTGCCTGCGCTGAGTCTCGGCCGTGATGCGAATGGTTTTAGTGATATCACGCTCAATGGTGAAAGCTGGCGTTATTTCCAGTTGAGTCTCCCTGATCAAGAAAAGGGTAAACAGTATGTTTTGGTTGCAGAAAAGCAGAGCATTCGTGATGAAGCGATTAATGAGATCGCCTTATCCACCGCACTTCCGCAATTAATCTTAATTCTGTGCTTGATTGTGGTTTTGGTGGTGCTGATTGAACGTAGCTTTCAGCCAATCCAAGCGCTGAAAGCAGCGATTGCTCTGCGCAGCATCCATAAGCTAGATCGAATTTATGTCGAAAAGCCTACGGTGGAACTTTTGCCTTTAGTGGAGACGTTGAATCAACTGCTCAATGAGCTAGAGCAAGCATGGCAGCGTGAGAAACGTTTTACTCGAATGGCGGCACATGAGTTAAAAACCCCGCTGACCGTTTTAAGATTGAATGCTGAAAATGCCCTGCGTAGCACCAATCCGGAACAGTTAAAGCAAGATTTAGAACGTATTTTCAAAGGTATAGAACGCACCGATAGATTGATTCATCAGCTCTTAATGCTGGCCAAAGTAGAAAGTACACATACCTTAGCGAAACAGCCGGTTGAGCTGGCAAACCTCATTAAACAAGTGATAGCGGATTTGGCGCCTATCGCTTTTAAGCAGGATCAGCAGCTGAGTTTTGATGGCGAAAGTTCGCGTTTATGGGGAGATGAGTTACTCCTAGGCATTTTATTTAAAAATCTGCTGGATAATGCCATTCGTTATTCCGGCCACTCTAGCCAGATAGCGGTAGAGCTAAGTGACCACGATGGTGAGATTGAAGTGCGTGTGTCGGATACGGGGTCTGCGATTGACGATCTGACTCGTGAAAAAATGTTTGATAACTTCTATCGTGCCAACAGCCAAAAAGGCGATGGCGCAGGGCTTGGCATGTCGATTTGTCGTGATATTGCAGCGCTTCATGGCGGTCAAGTACTCTTGCTGCCACGTACTGATGAGCGCAATACCTTTGTTGTTCGTTTTCGCAATTGCGAATAACGTCCTAACTTATCATGTGACTTTATCCGCTTCCTGCTTAACGTTGTCGCGGTGTTGGCTACGTTCGTTTACCCCAAGCCATAGAGCGTGCCTATGCTCTTGGGGATGCACTCATTTGCCCGCTACCTAAGGCTAAGTTGTTTGGGTATGGCTAAGATTGGCTGGTTCTACACTTCGCAAACAGATCCAAATTGGCTTGGTACGCTTTGGTTGATACATCCATCACGCCGAGCAGTGAGTGAAACAGATTCTGGTGCGCATAAGGTAATTCACTGTTACTGCGCAGGCATGCAACATCAATCCCTTTACTTTGGCTAAACCCAGAGGACATCCAGATGAGGAGAGGGACTCGAGTCTGGTACTCAGGCGCTAGGCTATAGGGCATACCATGCAAAAACAGGCCATTTTCACCTAATGATTCACCATGATCGGAGATATAAATCAGCGCGGTATTATATCGGTCTTGCAGTGAGTCGAGCTTGGCGAGGAGCTGCGACATCACATAGTCGCTGTAGCGAATGGTGTTGTCATACGTGTTTACGATCTGCTCGACGCTACAGTTTTCAATATCTGCTCTTGGGCAGTCAGGCTGGTAAACTGCCATTTCTTTTGGGTAGCGTTTAAAGTAAGTGGGGCCGTGGCTACCGATGAAATGCATGAAAATCATTCGGTTGCCCTGCTGCGTGGCGATCTCCTGATCTAAATTCTCTAACATCGCAATGTCGTAACAGGTGTCGCCATCGCAAAGCCCTTCTCGGTTATCTCTAGCTAACTCTTTTCGCGGGATATTCTTCGCGACATTTTTATCGCCACCGTCATTTTCCTTCCAGAGCAGACTGATGCCCGCACGCTGCAGAATATCCAGCACATTGTCTTGGTTGTCCGCTCGGGAGCGATCAAAATTTTGGCGATTCATGTTGGAGAACATACAAGGCACTGAAACGGCGGTTGCTGTACCGCAACTCGCCACATCTTTAAAAAAGATCGGCTGGAAAGGGGCGGTGTAAGTATTGGTATCGCGCGGATAACCGAAGTATTGGTAGTTTTGTACTCGTGCGGTTTCACCTAACACAAAAAACACTAAGGTCGGCTTTTGGGTTGCGTGACGAACGGCGCTTGGCTTTTGCTGCGCATCCTGACCGATCTCCTGATACACCATTGGCTCCGTGAAATAACGCTGTTTGACTAACCCAAAACTGCTGTAGAGAAAATGGGTCGGGATGATCATTTTTTTGAGTGAGCTGTTGTTGCGTCCAACGGACGAGTAATTCTGATAATAAAGCCCAGCGATCACCCCAATCACGACAACGGAAACCAGCATGGATAGCCCCTTTTTCATCAAAAAACGCAGGGCACTTTTTTCTGGGCGGATCGGGGTAAAAAGCAGAGCTAGCGCAGGCACGAGGCCCAACCCGAGCAACCAAAGTACAGAGTAGATCGTGAGATAAGATCCCGCTTCGCCGCGGTCGGTTTCCAACACATTCACTAACATATCTTGATCGACAATCACACCGTATTGAAAGCCAGCGAAGCTGATTAAGGCCGACAGCACAAGTAACACAGCAAAAAAGGGCTTGAACAAGTAAGGCCAACTGAAAATCTGGAAGATAAAATTCAGAGCAAACAGGAAAAAAAGCGGAATAGAAAGAGCAAACCCCCAATGAATTTGAGAAGCCTGAGCGAAGATTTGCTCTAACTTGGCGTAAACCGGTAGATTGATCGGCAATGCGAAATAGACTGCCAGCAGAAATACCAACTGATTATATGAAAAGGCTTTTAGCTTCATGATTCGTATGCATACCTCAAAATTGCGATTCCATTGATGGATGCTGACTCCCAACAGTTTCTTGGCGATACAACACTTAAAAACTCAACGAAGAGTAATGAAGAGGCTCTCCGCACAAGTGAATGAGGTAGGATATTTTCAACATGAGCTCTTATACATGAACCCATATAAGAAAAGTCACCTAAACTAATTAGAAACTTAGCAACGGTTTCTTAATAAAACCTTAAGAAAACCAGAATCAACTTCATTATATGCATTTGCTAACATATAAATTGATATGTAGTGTTGCTTTCAAAAATAATTGCGATCTATGTCTATCATCTCAGTCCATTTACCCTGTAAAAGGGCTGAGATGATTTGGCCTCATGTGGGTTACAAAGTGAGGATGCGATGACAAGTTTTCTCAAGCATGGTTTTTTCATGGCTAATTAACACCAATGCACAGCCAATTTCTTGAGTTAATTCGATAATCAGTCTGAGAGTGCTGGTGGCCGTGATGGGATCCAACCGAGAGGTAGGTTCATCCGCCACTAAGATCTTGGGGCGAGTCAGTAAAGCGCGCAGAATCGCAAAACGTTGTAATTCTCCGCCTGAAACTTGATTGGCTTTGCGTGACAGTAAGTTAGGTGACAAAGCGAGGCGTTCCAGTAAACGAGGAATTTGGCTGCGTTCGACCGTATGCTGACGACACACATCTTCCAATAGTGTCTGTAAAGTGACGCTTTTCGCCAAGGCGCTAGGCGGATCTTGATAGAGTTTTAGTGCTTTACCTACCGGGATCGCTTGTGGGCGATGAATACGGCCTTGGCTGGGCTTGAGTAACCCGAGTAATAGATCGGCAAGGGTAGATTTTCCGCAGCCGCTGTCACCACTGATGCCAAGAACTTCCCCGGCGCTGAGGGTAAAACTGAGCGAATCAAACAAGCACTTCTCCCCGCGATGCATGGCGATATTGTCCACGGTCAACAGGGGCTCTCCTGTTTTACTCTGCGGTGTTGTTGGCCAATATCTGGGGTCGGCGCTAATCAGCGCCTTGGTGTAATCTGATTGAGGATGGCTCAACACTTGTTGGGCTGGCCCTTGCTCTTGAATAACACCTTTGCGCATCACAATGATGGTTCCACCCAGCTTTTCGGCAACTTCGATATCGTGAGTGATGGTTAACAACGCGCCACGAGTTAATTGTGCTTGCAATAAGGCAATGATTTGATCGCGGCGGCTGGCATCTAAACCTTTGGTTGGTTCATCGGCGATAAGTAAAGGCGCCTGCGTTTGGGTGGCACACAAATAGGCGACGCGCTGCGCCATGCCGCCAGAGAGCTGATGTGGGTACTTGCTCTGATCCTGATGAAGTGCCACTTGCTGAAAAGCGGAGTCGGTTAATGCTGCGCTAGCGGCGTGATTGCCCATCACCAAGCGATGCACCTCCGCCACTTGTTCGCCCGCGCGCATGATCGGGTTGAGCGCATGCCAAGGCTCTTGGGGCAAGACGGCAAGTTGTTTTCCCCATAGCGCTTCACGTTCTGCTTGAGTTCGCTGATGTTGATATTGGCCAAATAACGCAATCTTACCTTGGCTGCGCAGCCCGGCGGGCAAATTGCCAATAATCGCATTCGCCAATAAGCTTTTTCCCGAGCCCGTTTCACCTAATATCGTCAGCGCTTGGTGAGCATGCAGTTCAAAGGACAAGCTTTCGACTAAGGTTTCTTGCACACTAGAAATCGCGAGTTGTTGTACAGAGAGGAGCGCGGTCACGATATTTTTCCTTTGGCCAGCAGTTGAAAACTTAACACTAAAATAAACACCACTAAGATGGGTTGGGCGAGTACCCAAGGGGCTTGGTGATAGTAGCGAAAGAGCTCCACCATCATCATGCCTAATTCCGCTTGGGGTGGCTTAAGTCCAACATAAAGAAAGCCGATGGAGGCGAGCGCTAAAATCGCGTTGCCCGCACCAAAACAGGCCAGCGTGAAGAGATCTTCCCTTAGCTCAGGCCAAAGATGTCGGCGAAATAGATACCAAGCATTGAAGCCATACAATCGTGAGGCTTCAATTTGTGGCTGTTCAAGTAATGAGAGGGTTTTGCTGCGCACTACGCGGAAAAATTCCACCCATAACATTAAGGCAATGGCGAGATAGAGGATGAAAAAAGAGCCCGGCACCATAGCGCCAAACAGTAACACCAAGATTAAACCAGGCATGGCCAGCAACATGTTGAGTAGCCAAGAAAAGCCTCTATCCCACCAACCGCGTTTCCATGCTGCGACCACGCCAGTGACTAACCCCAGTAACGCGGAACTGCTTACGCAAGCGACGGCCATGGTTAACGAGGTCGCAATTGCAGAGCTTAAACGTGCGAAGTTACTGCGCCCATAGTGATCGGTACCCAGCGGTTCACCCCAACTGGGGGCGGCTAAAGCGCGATTGAGATCTTGTTTGGCCGGATCGCCGCCATACAGCAGATGTTCGATCAGCACGAGCGTCACGAGCAAAATCAGCAGGCTAACGCCAAGCCATTGTGGTTTCGATAAGTGCAGTTTCATGTTAGGCCTCTGGTTGAACATGTCGGCTTAAACGCAGTCGAGGGTCTAATGCGTATTGGGCTAAGTCGACCAGCGTATTGAGCGCGACAAACAGTAATCCCATCACCAGTGCAGAGCCTTGGATCATTGGAATATCGCGTTGGAAAATCGCATGTGACAAGGCATGCCCCACACCGGGCCAAGAGAACAGGGATTCAATCATCACTATCCCTTCTACTAAGCTCACCGCCTGAATGCCGACAAACGCCATAACAGGAAGGGCGATATTACGCTGTGCGTGGCGCGTAAAGGCTTGCTCGTGATTCAAACCTTTCAAACGCGCGAAAGCGTAATAGGGAGATTGCAACACTTGAGCGGTGGCATTACGGATCATGCGACTCGACATTGCTGCCATACCCAGTGCTAAAGCCAGCGCAGGCAGAATAATGAACTTGGGATGACCAAATCCAGCAACAGGCAACCAATTCAGTTGTAAGGCAAACAGGATGACAAGCCCTAAACCAATCAAAAATACTGGCTGCGCTTTAATCATGATTGAGGCGAGCAGGGCAAGGTTATCTGCCCACCGATCTGTGCGTTTACCGCAATAGACCCCAACTGGGATCGCGATAAACAGCGAGATTAGTGTCGCAGCGCCCGCAAGTAAAAGGCTGTGTCCGAGATTATGCATAATCGCATCAATGACGGGCTCACTACTGACCAGAGAATTGCCTAAATTGAGATGCAGTAAATCCCACAGCCATTGCAAGTAAAGCTCAAAAGCGGAGCGATCCAAACCTAACTCAGCACGTACCGCAAGCGCGGCTTCGGCATTGACATAATCATAGCCGTAGCGACCGGCTGCAATGCGATAAGCCACATCGCCCGGGATAAAGCGCATCAAAATAAAGGTCAGTGTGCCAACGGACCAGGCCACAAAGAGGGCCTGGTAAAAACGGTGAACAAGAATCTTAGTCATTGAAACTCATCTGTGCGACGCGGTAGTTAATTTCAAAGGGATCGAATGAGAACCCCGCGACTCGTTTATTGACCGACACAATTTGACGGTAATAAGTAACAGGGATGAGCGGCATCTCATCGGCCAGTAATTGAGAGGCTTGGGCGGCCAATTGCTGATAACGCGCATTGTCTGATTCGGTCGAAAGCTCAGCCAGCAGCTGGCTAAATTGAGGTGATGACCAATTGGTAGGTCCCCAATCAGAGCCTTGATGTGTTGCAAAATCACTCAAAAGCAGTGGCAGCGGATCGGCAATGGTGCCGAAGTTGCGAGCAATCAATGCCATTTCTAGGGTGCCATCATGATGTTTGGCGGGGATGGCACTTGAGTTATCAATCGCAATATCCACTTGAATGCCAATCTCTTTGAGCTGGGCTTGTAGCGCGGTGGCGATCAAAGGTAGTTCAGGGCGATCAGCATAAGTCAGCAATTGAACTCGGAACGCTTGGCCCTCTCGCTCCAGTAAACCTTGGTCATTGAGTGTCCAGCCTTGATTGGCTAGCAGGGTTTGCGCGGTGACTAAATTACGTTGCGGTTGTGTTTTTTCTGCTAAGTACCAAGCTCCGAGTGCGGGAGAAAAGAGCTGATACGCTTCTGATCCCGGTAACTTAAGTACCGATTGAGCAATACCTTCACGATTGATTGCCAAACTGATTGCTTGACGTACGTCGGCGTGATTAAGCAAAGGGTGTTCGTTATTGAGTTTGATCAGAACCGTACGCGGCATGGATTCAATATAGAGATCCAAATCATTACTCTGCTGCAAGCTGGGGATGCTAATAGGATCAAGCGTGTAGACCAGATCGGCCTGCCCAGTTTGTGCTAACAAAGCGCGGCTTTCTGAACGATGGCCTGCAAGATAATTGATGGTTTCGATATTGGCTGGCTTACCCCAATAGTGGCTAAAACGGGTGACGCTCGCCTTATGAGGAGCTTGCAACTGCGCGATTTGATACGGGCCAGTACCAGAGAGTCGAATCACGTTACCGCTGGCATCATAAGAGCTCGGTGCAGCAATCGCGAGTGAGTAGTGAGCAAGTACAGCTGCCATCGGACGATATACAGTATTAAGTTCAATCACCACGTCATTGTTTTGAGAGGTAATCGCTTTGATCGGCACTTGTTTTATCACCCCAGGTTTACTCAGCGCATGATTAAGCGCCGTTGCCACCGCTTGTGCTGTTAATTGACTGCCATCGTGAAATTGCACCTCGGGACGTACTTGAAAACGCCACACCAATCCATCGTCACTCACTGTCCAGCTTTTTGCCAACAAAGGGTATGGCTGTGAGTTCTCATTGATGCCGACCAAGGATTCAACCACTTGCAGACGCGAAAACAGGAATCCGTCTTTAGACAAATCTTGGCTATTAAACTCAAAGGGGCCTGAAATCTCTAGCGAACTCGGTGCAGGTTCCGTTTTAGTCAGCCAAAACGCTGCGCTACCGAGTGCCAAAACTAAACCGAACAACAACCTTTTTTTCATCAAAATGTCCTTAATTAAAATGTTATAACATAACAGTCAATTAAATCATGAGAATGAAAATCATGTCCATATGTGTCTGGTTGAAAAAAGAAACAATCTTGATATTCGCTGATGTTTGCTGATTGTTGAAGGCTCATCACACTACGACTTTGGTGAGAGATATTCTTGTTGCATTTGATAATTGGCTAATCCCTCCTAAACTCAAAAACAGAAAGTAGGAAAATAGTTGATTATTCGATTCATCTGAAAGGTTTGAATTTCCATGTTGATACTGAATGAAATTCTGGACATTGCGCACGTACAAGAGTGCAAGCAGCAGTTTTTGCCGTGGATGACCCAAGACGAACCGATAGTGATTGATGGAAGCGCGGTTGCTAGAGTCGATGCGGCTGGTATTCAACTGTTGGCTTCCTTATTTATCACCGCACAACACAATGGACAGCAGATCCATTTTGAACAGTTATCCGACGTGTTAGCAGAAGGACTTGCCCTACTGGGGATGGCCGACCTGATGCAGCTAAAGAGTGAATGAGGGAAACACTATGGCAAAAGTTTTGGCAGTGGATGATTCAATTTCGATTCGACAAATGGTGTCTCATACTTTGCAAGATGCGGGCTATGAAGTTGAAACGGCAGCCGATGGGCGTGAAGCTTTAACCAAAGCACAGAAAACTCGTTTTGACGTCATAATATCGGATGTCAACATGCCCATCATGACTGGTTTTGAGTTTGTGAAAGCGGTGCGCATGCAAAGCCAGTACAAATTCACTCCCATTTTGATGTTAACCACTGAAACCAGCCCAGAAAAAAAACAAGAGGGTAAGGCAGTCGGAGCGACAGGATGGCTAGTCAAACCCTTTAACCCAGAAACCCTGCTAAAAACTTTGCAGCGCGTTTTGTAAAAGCTGAACTCTCAAATAATCAAAACTATTCAGTGGGCGGGTGAGTTATGGCTTTAGATATGGAACAACTGCGCAAGATTTTTCATGTCGAATGCCGTGAAAATCTTGAGACTTTAGAAGGGGAACTGTTGCAACTGGACCCTTCTCAGGTCGATCTTGAGGTGCTCAATACGATTTTTCGTGCGGCTCACTCGATAAAAGGGGGAGCCGGAACTTTCAATTTGCATGAGATCAGCGAATTCACTCATGCGGTTGAAACCTACCTCGATTTAATCCGTAACCAGAAAAAACAGCTCACCGCTCAAGGTGTCAATACACTGCTCAAAAGCTGCGATGTGATCCGCAACATGCTGGATAGTCGGGAGCAAGAAACTGCGATTGACGAAGCCTTGAAACAACAAGTTGGGGCAGAGCTGCAAGCTTTGTTAGCGGATCAGGGAGCAGACAAGGTCGTCGATAGGGCAACCAGTCAAGTGCAGCCAGTGGCATCCAATACAAAAGCCAATTCTATTGAAACCCCTGACGCTACAGTTATGGCGCAAGGTTGGTGCATTCGTTTTGTTCCTCATCAAACGCTGTTTTATAGCGGTAATGACCCGCTGCGCATCTTACGTGAGCTGCGTGAGTTAGGATCTGAATATCAAATAGAGTTAGACCATCAAGCCTTACCCGAGTTGGCCGAAATCGATCCTGAACTCTGCTATTTAAGTTGGACGATTCGATTAACAGGAGAGGTTTCGGAAAACGACATTCGTGAGTTGTTTGACTGGGTTGAAGATGAGTGTGATTTACACATATCCCCAATACTCTGTGACGATGCCATCGGTCAGATCGGGGATGAGCAGGACGCTTCTTCAGTTGCCCTTCAAATCAGCACCCAAGCTCAGGTCGAGCCCGTTGCCATCGCTAACTTACCTGCGGTAGAACCGCCGGTTGCAACTGTCGCTCCTGTCATCTCTAACCCCAAAGAGTCCGCGACTAACAAGCCTGCGAAAACGGACTCAAGTGTTTCCTCTATTCGCGTCGATATCGAGAAAGTCGATAACCTGATCAATCTGGTCGGTGAGTTGGTGATTACTCAATCCATGCTCACCGAACTGGGCAATGACTTTTCTATGGATAAGTTGGATAAGTTAAAAGCCGGTTTAGCGCAGCTGCTGCAAAACAGTAAAGATCTGCAAGAAAACGTACTCAACATTCGCATGTTGCCGATGAGTTTTGCATTTAGCCGTTTTCCTCGTTTAGTGCGAGATTTGTGTGGTCGATTGGGAAAAAAAGTCGAATTACAAATCCAAGGTGAACAAACGGAACTGGATAAAACCGTGCTCGAACGGATTGTTGATCCTCTCGTGCATTTGGTGCGCAACGGAATCGATCATGGTGTTGAAATGCCGGATGTCCGCCTTGCCAAAGATAAACCTGAAACGGGAGTGATCACGTTAAAAGCCTTTCACCAAGGTGGCTCGATCATTGTTGAAATCAGTGATGATGGCGCTGGAATTGATTGTGACAAATTGTGGCGCAAAGCGGTGGAAAAAGGGGTGTTAGAACCCCAGACCCAACGTAGCGATCTGACTGATAAACAGATCATCAATTTAATTTTTGCGCCCGGTTTTTCTACCGCAGAACAAGTGTCTGACATCTCTGGCCGTGGCGTCGGCATGGATGTGGTGAGACGCAATATTGAAGAGCTCGGTGGACAGATTGAAGTGGATTCAGTATTAGGCCGCGGAAGCCGTTTTACCATCAGCCTGCCTCTGACCTTAGCGATTTTGGATGGTCAATTGGTCAAAGTAGCTGATCAGGTTTATGTCATTCCGCTACTGACGATTGTCGAATCGATTCAGATCAACACTGCCAGTGTTAAACATGCTGCAGGCGGGATCGAACTCTACCGATTGCGCGAAGAGAATATCCCGATTTTACGTTTGCAAGATGAGCTTGCGATGGGCCGCAGTGGCAGCTTAGAGAAACGCTTGCTCTGCTTTGTCGAATCGGCAGGGCACAGGGTTGGTTTGCTGGTGGATGATCTGCTTGATCAACAGCAGGTGGTGATCAAAAGCCTAGAATCGAATTACGCCAAAGTGGCTGGCATCTCAGGAGCCACGATTTTGGGGGATGGCTCCGTCTCTTTGATCCTCGATATTCCTGGGTTGATCGCGCACTTTATGAAGCGTAGTTCATCTTCCTCTAATAAAGGTATAGCGGCATAAGGAGTAGGCATGAATTCAGCGAATCTGACCACATCATCCAGTTCTTTCCTTGAGCCAATCTTATCGATGGATATGGGGCTGACTGGGGGCGCAGATTTTTTAAGCTTCATCTTGGGAACTGAGCTTTACGGCGTGACCTTATCTCATGTGGAAGAGATCCGCGTTTGGGAAAAACCTACGCCTATCCCGAGAGCGCCGCATTTTGTTAAAGGGGTGATTAACCTGCGCGGCATGATTGTTCCCATTATCGATTTACGTCAACGATTTGGACTCACCCAATACGAGTATTTGCCAACAACGGTTGTCTTGATCTTGAGTGCTCGCGAACAAGAGCAAAAACGCCTGATGGGTTTAGTGGTTGATTCCGTCAGCGATGTGATTGGGCAAGGCGATTCGCCACTGCACCCTGCGATAGGTGAGAGTATGGTGGTGCCTTTTTTAAGCGGCATTTTGAATGTCGGGGATGAGGTGATGTCACTGCTGGACAGTGATGCGTTGCTGGATATGGACCGAATCCTCAGTGAGGGACAAGCATGATGCAGCGTGAATTTCTCAGTTTCGTTTTAGATGATGAAGAGTACGGCATCCCGATCCTAGAAGTGCGTGAAGTGCGTGGGTGGAGCCCAGTGCGCATCCTGCCTAATGCGCCACCGTTTGTGATTGGCTTGCTGGATATTCGTGGCGAGTACATCCCGATTGTCGATCTCAAACGCCGTTTAGGCTTAGTTCCGGTTGAAATCAACGCGACCACAGTCGTGGTGGTGATTAACGCGGCGAACCAGCAACCGTTGGGGCTGATTGTTGATGCAGTGGCTGAGGTGTATGCCTTGTCTGAGCAAGAGATCAAACATGCGCCCAGTATTTCCACTGTGATCGGCAACCAATACGTGAAAGGGATTGCGGCAGTGAAAAACAAACACTTAGTTCTTATTGATATTGATGCGTTGTTTGATGTTGAGACGCTGCGCTTAAGCACCACTGCCGAAAGCATATAACGAGGGAAGACACATGGCATTTTGGAATCGTAAACAACAGGTTGCGCCCCAGTTTGTTGAGCCAACCAAGGAGAGCGTCAGTAGCGAATTTGACGAGCCAGAAACTCAAAATGGCTTATCCAACTATCAGCTACTTTCCGCACTCAATGCAGCGCAAACGGCATTGATGATGATAGATCGCGATTTTCGGATCACCTTCTTCAATAATCAAACGCTCAAGTTGCTGAAGAAACATGAAGCCTTGTTTCGCACGGTATGGCCTGATTTTCGTGCCGAAGCCGATTTTTTACAGGGTTATTGCATCGACCATTTTCATCTTAATCCTCGCCATCAGCGCACCATGCTCGCAGATCCGAGCCATTTACCCTATACCACAGTGATCAACATCAAAGGGGTCAAAATCGAGTTGATTGTAGGCGCGATTATTGATGATCGCGGTGGGTACATTGGCAATACCTTGGAATGGCGTGATGTGACAGAAGAGCTCCTGCGTGAGCAGCAAATAGGTCGTTTAGCTTCGGCGGTCGAAGGCATGACGACCAACCTGATGATGGCGGATAAAGAGGGAATTATTCAATATCTTAACCCCGCACTGTTGCAACTGTTGACCCACCGTGAACCAGAACTCGCGCAGGCCTTTCCCGGCTTTAAAGCCGCAGAGTTGGTGGGGAAAAATATCGACATTTTCCATAAAAATCCTGCACATCAGCGTTCGATCATCAGTAACCCCGAACGTCTGCCCTTTACCTCCATGATTAAAGTTGGGTCTTTAGAATTTAACCTGACTTGTATTGCGATGCGCGATACGAAAGGGCAATACATAGGCCCCGCTCTGCAGTGGATGGATATTACCGAGCAACGTGATGGTCAGCGCCAAGTGGAATCCTTGATCCAAAAAGCGATCAAAGGTGACTTACACGACCGGATTAACACCAGTGCTTACAACGGCTTTATGCGTGAATTAGGTGATGGCATCAATAACTTGCTTAACACGCTTGTGGAGCCATTGGGCCAGTGTATTACGGTGATGAGTCGAGTGGCAGAAGGCGATCTCAATACCAGCATGTCTGAAGAGTACCAAGGCGAATTTGGTCGATTAGCTAGCGCTGTCAACGCTTCGATTGTGAACTTACGCAATATGGTCGACAAAATTACCGTCTCATCTGCTCGCGTCGCGACCGCTTCTACAGAGATAGCGGATGGCAATAACGATCTCAGCCAACGGGTAGAAGCTCAGGCCTCTAACTTGGAAGAGACCGCCGCCAGCATGGAAGAGATCACGGCGACGGTGCGCCAAAATGCGGATAACGCGAAAGATGCCAATGTACTTGCGACCGATGCCGCGAAAAAAGCGACCAGAGGTGGCGAAGTGGTTGGTGAAGCCATCAATGCAATGGGGGCGATTAACACCGCCAGTAAGAAAATTGCTGACATCATTAGCGTGATTGATGAAATCGCTTTCCAAACCAATTTGTTGGCCCTCAATGCAGCGGTGGAAGCCGCGCGGGCTGGCGAGCAAGGCCGCGGCTTTGCCGTGGTTGCCGGAGAGGTGCGCAATCTCGCCCAGCGTAGTGCTGGAGCGGCAAAAGAGATCAAAGGTCTGATTAACGATAGTGTCGATAAAGTGAATGAAGGCTCCCGCTTAGTGAATGAATCTGGCTCGACACTCAAAGAAATCGTCGAAGCCGTGGTGAGAGTCTCAGATTTGATTGCACAGATTGCCGCTTCCAGTGTTGAGCAATCAACCGGTATTGATGAAATCAACCGAGCGATTGCTGCCATGGATGAAATGACTCAGCAGAATGCTTCGCTGGTGGAAGAAACATCGGCGGCGAGCCAATCACTCAAAGACGAAGGGAAAGAGCTGCTCAATCTGATGAATTACTTTGTCACCGAGAACAATGTCACCACCTTTGAGCGCAAACCTCGCCAGTCAACGCCACCAAAAACCAAGCCTGCTGTTGGCATGCATAAAACGCCAGTACATCAGGCTGTGCATAAAATGCCGCCTCGTACTGCAGAAGAAGGTGACGAGTGGGAAGAATTCTAATTTAGGGATAACGTATGTTGGCGGTCAATGAGCAAGAGTTTGAACTCACAGATAAAGATTTCAAATTCATTCAATGGTTTATGCATAAAACGGTTGGCATTTATCTACCGGACTCCAAGCGTACCATGGTGTATGGTCGCCTGAGTCGGCAGATGCGCCGTAAGGGTTTGCGCCGTTTTAAAGAATTTCGTGAGCTGATTGAAAGTGATGAGCAAGAGCGTATTCACTTCGTTAATACTTTGACCACCAATAAAACTGAATTTTTCCGCGAGAGTCACCATTTTGATTTTGTTGAGAAAGTGCTGGTGGAAGAGTGGAGTAAACAGAGCGTAGGTCAACTGCGTTTTTGGTCGGCGGGATGCTCAACCGGCGAAGAGCCTTACACCTTAGTGTCAGTTTTAGACCACGCGGGAGTCATGAATTTTTGCCCTGATGTCAAAATCTGGGCAACCGATCTGGATACCGCAGTGTTAGAGAAAGCGCGTTTAGGGATTTATCCGATTGAATCGCAAAACTCGATTCCTGAGCGGTATTTGCATCGTTGCTTCGTCCGTGGGGTGAAAGATCAACAAGGCAACATGAAAATTAAACAGAGTTTGCAACGCTATATCGACTTTCGCCAACTGAATCTGATCCAAGAATGGCCGTTTAAACAGAAGCTGGATCTGATTCTGTGCCGTAATGTGATGATCTATTTTGATCGCCCGACCCAAGAAAAGTTGATCGAACGCTTTCACCAGCAACTCAAACCGGGTGGGGTGTTAATGTTGGGGCACTCAGAGAGTGTCGGCCGATGCAGTTCTCTTTTCCATCATTTGGGGCATACCATTTATGTCAGACAGTAAACTTGCCACCAAGCGCAGATTGAAACAGGAAGAAGCGAATGGTCACTACCATCGCTTTAACCACCCTAGCGATCATAGACACTGGGTCAAAGTCATGCCGGGCGGTGTGTATGCTACGTCTGATCAGGAAATCATCCATACTGGCTTGGGCTCTTGTGTGTCGGCTTGTGCTTGGGATATTGAGATGAAAGTGGGAGGTATGAACCACTTCTTACTGCCTTTTCATAGCCAGTTTGAAAGCCAGCATTGGCATCCACAAGCTTTACTGTCGGACTCCTCTCGCTATGGATGTTATGCAATGGAACTACTGATCAACCGATTATTGTCTATGGGGGCTGAACGAGAAAGATTGAATTTCAAACTGTTTGGTGGCGCTCACTTACTGGGGTATCAGTCGCTGGTTGGGGAAAAAAACGTCGAGTTTGTTCTTGAGTATGCCAAACGTGAGAAGCTCAACGTAGTGGCTCAAGATTTGGGGGGAGCGCAACCGAGAAAACTGCTGTTTGACCCACAAACGGGTCAAGCGTGGGTTAAACGCATTGGTTTTGGTTTGGCACATACGATTAAACAGGATGAAGAGCTCTACCAGCACAACATAGGCAAGAAAATCCCCTCTGGTGATGTGGAGTTATTTCAATGAAAAAAATCAAAGTATTGATTGTGGATGATTCTCCGGTATTTCGGGCTTTATTAACCCAGTTGATTGATAGTGACCTTGCGCTACAGGTGGTGGATTGTGCTGAAGATCCTTATCAAGCGCGTGAACTCATTAAGCACCATCAACCCGATGTGGTGACCTTAGATGTTGAAATGCCGAAAATGAATGGTGTGCAATTTCTTAAAAATTTGATGCGCCTTCATCCATTACCTGTGGTGATGATTTCAACCTTAACCCAGCATGGTGCAGAGGCGACTTTAGCGGCTCTTGAGCTTGGTGCTGTGGATTATTTCCCTAAGCCTTCCTCTGATAATCCGGCAGAAATGCTCAACTATAAAAACTTGGTGAATGACAAAATCAAAATGGCAGCGCAAGCCAATGTAGGGTATGCGCAAAATACAGTGGTTCCCGCGCCCATTAAGGAGCGAGTATCCACTGATTACCAGTTGATTGCGATAGGTTCCTCCACTGGTGGTACCGAAGCGGTCAAACAAGTCCTCTCTGCATTGCCTTCTGGTTTACCTCCTATCGTTATGACACAGCATATCGGTGCGCAGTTCACGGCCTCGTTAGCGAAGCGGTTAAATGACAGTAGTGCTCTTCATGTTCAAGAGGTAACGCAACAGATGACAGCGCTTGAGAACGGTTGCGCCTATCTGGCTCCCGGTGACAAGCATATCGTTATCGTGAAACGGGCGGGGAAGCTGTATGTCGAGTTGGATGACAGACCTGCGGTTAATCGGCACAAGCCTTCGGTTGATGTGATGTTTGATTCGATTGCCCAGCATGTAGGCAGTAAAGCAATAGGGATTTTGTTGACTGGAATGGGACAAGATGGCGCGAAAGGCATGTTGGCGATGCATCAACAAGGAGCGGCGACCGCAGCGCAGGATGAGCAATCAAGCGTGGTTTGGGGCATGCCGCGAGTAGCGATTGAGCTCGGCGCGACCGATGTGGTTAAGCCTTTAGGGGCAATAGCAGCTTGGATTGTTGAACAACTGCAAAGAAAGCACGCATAACCGCAGCATGCATAACACCAGAAAGACGTCGAGAGGCTTAGGATGATAACGAGAATACACAAAATAACGGCGATACTGATTGGGCAAATACTCTTGCTGCTGGTGATTTTTCAGTTTGGTCAGATTTGGTGGTTAGGATTGATCGCTATCTGTATTGGATTACTGCCATGGTTGGCGGGGGTTACCCCGCAACCGAGTATCGCAAAAGCTCAACCAACGGACGATGTCCGCTTATCGGCAGAGCAACAACAGGCTCTCAGCCTGCTTGAACAGGTTTTAAAAGAAAACATTCAGCGTGTTGCAGAACCTTTAGAAAAACAGCGCCTTATAATCAATAGTTCAGCGGAGACACTCAACAACAGTTTTTTTGGCTTGCAAAGAGTCAGCGAAGAGCAATCTTCCGTTTCAACTCAATTAGTGGACAACTTAATGGCCAACCAAGGCAGTGAGTTTGATCTGATGCAGGTGTTACCGAAGACAGAAGCGATCATTCAGCAGTTTGTACAAATCTTGGTTGATATCTCAGAGAAAAGCATCTCAGCGGTTCACAGCATTCACGATATGTCGCAAAAGCTGGATGTAGTGTTCAAGCTTTTAAAGCAAGTGCGAGGGTTGTCTGAACAAACCAATTTACTTGCGCTTAATGCTGCCATTGAAGCAGCGCGAGCCGGAGAGGCTGGGCGAGGCTTTGCGGTGGTAGCGCAAGAAGTGCGTAATCTCTCTATTCAGGCTGCAAATCTGAACACTCAAATTGAAACTGAAATGAAAATTGCGCAAGAAACGGTGGCGCTCGCTAACCGAACCGTAGGCGAAATGGCGTCATTTGATATGACTCAAGCGATTGAGTCGAAAGAAAAAGTGGATTACATGCTGCGTGGCGTTCAGCAACTCAATACCGAAATAGAACAAGAAGTGAATAAACTTCAACGGCTAGGGCAACAACTCACTCAACAAGTTCGTGAAGGCACTCGGGCATTGCAATTTACGGATATTGTTTCTCAACAAGGCGAGTATGCATTCGGCTCAATCACCTTTTTACAAGAAACGTCCAACTTGCTGAAAGCAGTTCAATCCAACTCACGTAATGCGCAACAACTCATTGAGAGCATTAAAGCATTACAAGAACGTTCACGTGAACGTGGAGCATTGGCTGCGAACCAACACAGCATAGATGAAGGCGAAGTCGAGTTATTTTAGGAGAACACCATGAGTGTGCATACGGACATTGATAGTCACAACAAACACATCACCATTTCGATTGAAGGGGCTTTTTGCTTCAACCTTGTTCACGACTTTCGCGCGAGTTATGCCAAACGGCATGATCATCGATTCACCATAGATTTGCGCAAAGTTGACTACATCGATAGCGCTGGGCTGGGCATGCTGCTCAATATGCAGAAATATCTCGAGCAAGCTGATGGTGCTATCCGGATTGTCAACGTCTTACCTCAGGTGAGAAAAATCCTCCTGATATCGCGTTTTAATAAGAAATTCGATATCGAATAAATCGCTCACAAGGAGAGATAGCGGTGAGAGTAATGATAGTGGATGATCACGGTACTAACCGTGAATTGTGCCGGTTTATCTTGGCGCACATCGCATCACACATAGATACGTTTGAAAATGGGCAGCAAGCGATTGATGCGATGCGAGAAATGGAAATCTTGCCTGATATCATTCTGCTGGATGTGATGATGCCGATTAAAGACGGGTTTGCGACAGCAAAAGAGATCCGCCAAGCGTTTGTGAAGCACCACATCCCGATCATTTTTCTAACGGTATTGGACGACCGTGATTCGTTTGAAAAGTGTTTGGCACTGGGTGACGATTTCATCCTAAAGCCGGTGGAACGCAGTGTGCTGATTGCCAAAGTGCAGGCGCATTATCGCATCGTGAAGATGCACAATGAGGTTATGGAACAGCGCGATGAGCTGCGCCATTTCCGTGAGCAAGTCCAATATGACTATGCGATTTCTGAATCGATTTTCACTAATTTGATGGAAGAAATGTGCCATCAAGTTGAGCACATTTTCGGGATCCACTATATCTCGACAGCATCAACCATTTTTAATGGTGATTTGATTGTGGTCGCGAACCGACCTCACGGTGGGGTATACGTCATGATTGCGGATGCCACAGGCCATGGTTTGCCTGCGGCTATCTCGACCATCCCTGCCACTCGAACTTTCTTCTCCACCGCACAAAAAGGCTTATCGCTGGGAGAAATGGTGATTGAACTCAATCACTCTTTAGAGCGTTTTTTACCGGTAGGAATGATGCTGGCCGCCAGCGTGTTTGAGGTGCGTGCCAATGGCTTTGAAATTTCTTGGTGGGGCGGTGGTTTGCCAGAAGCATATTTACTTGATCATCAAGGGAATATTGTGAGTCGCTTAATCTCCAACCATATGCCGCTTGGCGTATTGCCTTCTAATGAGTTTGAAGCGGATGTGCAGCATTTCAAACTGGAGCCTAACCAAAAGCTGGTGTGCTATACCGATGGCATCATCGAAGCGATGAACGAAAAAGGTGAGCATTTTGGCCAAGCTCGTCTTGAGCAAGTACTCACCAAAGCTTATTCAGAAGCCTTGATCCCTACTTTGTATGATGCGGTTAAAAAATTCTCCAATCGCGGGAAAGGGGATGATCTCTCCATCTTGACCATGACTTTCCCTATTACCAATAGCAACTCGAGCGATAAAGCCTTGCCCAAGGTGGTGCTGAGCTGTATCCCACTACAGACGGAATTGCATTTCCCAGCCGATGTACTGCGAAAAGTTTCACTGATGAATGAGGTACGTCGCTTTTTAACTGGGATTGTCAGTGGTGGCGAAGATCTCGATTTACTCTGCTCTGTACTGTCGGAGCTTTTTGCCAATGCCATAGAGCACGGGCTATTGGAGCTTGATTCCTCATTGAAAGAGACACCGGACGGATTTTTTGAATTTTATCAGCTACGTGATAAGCGCTTAAAAATCTTGCCGGAGTATCACTGGCTGATCCTCAAGGTCAACTATCAACCTGACAAGCAGCGTATCGAAATCGATTTAGAACACAGTGGTAAAGGTTTTGACTGCCAAGCTTTAAAGGATACGAACAATCAGAAAAGCTATGGGCGAGGTATTATGCTGGCTACCCAGTTGTGTGAATCACTGGAATACTCGAATCAAGGCCGCCGCGTCACGGCGACATACATTTTTAATTCTCGGGATACCTTCATCTAACCGTCGGTTTTACAGTGTAAAGTGTCAGTGTTGAATATAAAAGCAGCCTGTAAACCACGTTAAATCTCCCATTGTTTGCGCTCAATCTGCCTTTTTGATGAGTGGTTTGAGTTGGGAGAACACTTACTTTCCCTGCTTTCCTTCCCCGCTCTTCTGTATTCATCTCGATGAGTATTGTCGTTGTTTTTGGCTAATAAACGCTCATTTTTTGTGATTGTTTCTTTGATTGTTCAATCACATCTTGTTCAATATCTACTCAAAAACCCGAAATAGTGTGATGTGTGTCGATATTTTAATCTCTATTAGTAATTAGTTTTCTCTTTAGCGTAACCGAGGGAACTTGGTTTCCTTTCCTTGTTAAGAGAGCGAATTATGAACTGGACAAAGCAGATTTTAAAAACCGACAAACCGATCATCGCCATGTGTCACATCCGTGCCTTGCCGGGCGATCCGGGGTATGACAAAGCGGCAGGAATGAAATGGGTCATTGAAAAAGCCCGTGAAGATTTACATGCACTGCAAGCAGGTGGAGTGGATTCAGTCATGTTCTCCAATGAGTTTTCGTTGCCCTACCTGACCAAAGTGAAAACGGAAACGGTGGCGGCGATGGCGCGCATCATTGGTGAATTAATGCCAGAGATCGATGTGCCTTTTGGCGTCAATGTGCTGTGGGATCCTGTGGCTTCTATGGACTTGGCTCAGGCAACAGGGGCGAAATTTGTACGCGAAATCTTTACCGGCGTATATGCCAGTGATTTCGGAATATGGGATACCAATTGCGGTGAGACGATTCGCCACCAATACCGGATTGGTGCGGATGAAGTGAAAACCTTATTCAACATTGTTCCTGAAGCAGCGCAGTATCTCGCGCATCGTGATATTGCCAGCATTGCTAAGACCACCGTCTTTAACTGTAAGCCGGACGCGGTTTGTGTTTCAGGTATGACGGCAGGGGCGGCGACCGACACCAATATGCTGACGCAGGTCAAGCAAGCCATTCCTAATACGCTAGTGTTTGCAAACACTGGGGTACGAGTGAATACCGTGCGAGAGCAGTTATCCATTGCGGATGGCGCGGTGGTAGGCACTACTTTTAAACAAGATGGAGACTTCAATAAATTTGTCGATGAACAACGAGTTAGAGAATTTATGTCAGAAGTGAAGCGTTTACGTAACCAATAAACGCCGCTTGATAAGTCCAGCCGAATAACGCCAACCAAGTGTTCGAGCTGATTAACGAAAGGATTTACAGGGAGTAAGGGTATGAAACTGTCTACAACAAAAGTGCTGGCGGCATCGTTGCTTGCCGGATGCATTTCCAGTGTAGCGAACGCTGCCGACAAAGAGTTTGTCACCGTGCCAAAAGCGGTTGGACTCAACTGGTTTAACCGAATGGAAGAAGGGGTGGTGCGCTTTGGTACGGACAATCCGGGAATCGCGACTTTCCAACAAGGTCCATCCAAGTTTGATGCAGCGTTGCAGGTACAGGTGATTGAAGATCTGATTGCGCGCAAAGTCGATGCGATCAATGTGGTGCCATTTCAAGCCGAGTCGCTTGAGCCAGTACTGAAGAAGGCTCGTTCACAAGGCATTGTGGTGGTCGCGCATGAAGCATCCAACCTCACCAATATCGACTATGACGTAGAGGCGTTTGACAATCAGGCGTATGGCCGCTTCTTAATGGATCAATTGGCGCAAGGGATGAATCAAGAAGGCCAATATGCAGTGTTTGTCGGAAGTTTAACGTCCACCACTCACATGACTTGGGTTAATGCAGCGATTGATTATCAAAAAGCCACGTACCCCAAAATGGAGTTGGTGGGAGGCATTAACGAAAGCAGTGATGACATCAAAAATTCTTACGCGAAAACCCGAGAATTATTGAGAACCTATCCGAAACTAAAAGGCATCCAAGGATCCTCTGCATTGGATGTGGTGGGTGCAGGTCAAGCCATTGAAGAAGCAGGGCTAGAAGATAAAGTCACTGTAGTTGGAACCAGTATCGTCTCTTATGCCGGTGATCTGCTGAAAACCGGAGCCATCGATGTGATCACCGCTTGGGATCCCGCCGTTGCAGGCTACGCAATGAATAAAGTCGCCAGCATGGTGATCAATGGAGAATCGATCACTGACGGTATGGATCTTGGTGTTGAGGGTTACAACAAAATCACCTTGGATGGCAAAGTGATTTATGGCTCAGCGTGGATCCGTGTCACCAAAGACAACATGTCTGACTATAACTTCTAGGTTAGGGGGAAGCGTCAATGCAAGGCCTACCACTCGTTCAAGTGAAAAATGTCAGTAAAAGCTTTGCCGGTGTGCGGGCCTTAAATGACGTCTCATTCAGTATTTATCCGGGTGAGCGTCTGACTCTAGTCGGGGAAAATGGTTCAGGGAAATCCACCATCATCAAAATCATCGCGGGAGTCCAACCGTATGATGAAGGCGAGATTCTGATTGCAGGGCATGATTACCCCAAGCTAACGCCAAAAGAAGCGATTAGCGCAGGCATTCAAGTGATTTACCAAGACTTCTCGCTTTTCCCCAATCTTACCGTGGCGGAAAACCTTGCGTTTAATGCCCATGTTGCATCGGGTGATTGGCGGATGGATTGGCATCAAACGGAACAGATTGCCAAGCAAGCCTTGGCGAGGATTGGGGTAGAAATCCCGCTCGATGAACTGGCGGGTAATCTTTCCGCTGCGGATCGCCAATTGATTGCCATCGCCAAAGCTCTGCTTAAAAACACGTCGCTGATCATTATGGATGAACCCACCACCGCACTGACCAAGAAAGAGGTGAAAAACCTACTGTGGATTATTGATGAACTGAAGGCGCAAGGCATCGCCATCGTCTTTGTCAGCCACAAAATGGAAGAAGTGTTGACCGTTTCGGATCGCGTCGTGGTACTGCGTAACGGTGAACTGATCATGGAACAGCCGATCGAAGTGTTAGATCGCCAAGCGATTGTCGAGGCCATGTCAGGGGTTCGACTTGAAGAGACCAAAGCGCAAGCCAAACCGCGAACGGGTCAGCCTCTACTCACAGTAAAAAGCTTGGCATTACCCCCCGCGTTAGTTGATGCCAGTTTTGATCTCTACCCTGGGCAAGTGTTGGGAGTCACGGGCTTGCTTGGTTCAGGCCGTGCCGAATTGGCGCGTGCTTTAATGGGGATTGTCCCGGCAAGTTCGGGCGTTTTGTGCATTGATGGACACCCCGTCACCATCGGCAATGTTGCCGATGCTTTGCAACATCGTATCGCTTTAGTACCGGAAGATCGCTTGTCTGAAGGCTTATTCATCGATAATTCCATCGGCTTTAACATGATGTGTCGGGTTCTGCACGAGTTTGAATCAGAGCTGAAGTTATTGGATTGGGCAGCACTTAAGCAGAAAGCCCAGCAGTGGGTCGACGCCTTAAAAGTCAAAACCAATGACTGTCGGCTGCCGGTCAGTTCACTCTCTGGTGGTAACCAGCAAAAGGTGGTGTTAGCCAAATGGCTGGCCTTTAACCCGCGAATTTTAATTCTGGTTGGCCCGACCGTGGGGGTCGATATTCGAGCCAAAATGGAAATCATCGACAAAATTCATCAGTTGGCTGAACAAGGGCTGAGCGTCATTGTGATCACCGATGATATTCCCGAGCTACTGCAAGTTTCCAATGCCGTGATGGTCATGACCAGAGGCCGCTCATCCGAGGTGGTATCGATTGATGAAGTGGATGAGCAATGGGTCATTCGACAGCTGGCTTTTGAGGGAGAAGAGGCATGAAAGCATTTTTAAAATCACATGAGTTCATTATTTTGTCTGCCATCGTGTTGTATGGCGCGACCGTTGCGGTGATCAACCCTGAAGCCTTTTTTACCCTCTCAACCTTATTCGACCTTTTAAAAGGGGCTTCGATTCACGGCATTTTGGCGCTTGGAGTACTGTTGGTGATTTTGACCGGTGGGGTCGATCTCTCTTTCCCTGCAGTCGGTGCATTTTCGAGTTATGTCGCGATCTTGCTTTTTAAATCCATGGGGTGGTCATCACTAGCCGGAATTTTTGCGGTGGCGATAGTGATCGGGATTGTGCTCGGCATGTTCAATGGCTATTTGGTACATAAGCTGCGAGCTCCTGCCATGATTGTGACACTGGGGACTTCAAGCGTGCTTTACGGCACCTTGCTGTTTGTGTTTGGCAGTACCGTGATCTTCTCGCTGCCTGTTGCGTTGCGGAAATTTTCAAATACAGCCGTTGTATCGGCGGAATCCGTTGCGGGTACCACCTCATTGCATCCCGTTGTACTTATCTGGCTGGCTCTGGCGGCGCTGTGCTTTTTCTTTCTCACTTACACTTTACGTGGACGGTTCTTGTATGCCGCAGGGGGCAACTACAGCGTATGTGAGCGTGCGGGCATTCACATGCTTGGGCTGCAAATCATGGTCTTCTCCGTAGTAGGTGCTTTGTCTGCGATTGCAGCGGTGTCCTTCAGTGGCCTGTATCGAATGGCATCTCCGATCACCTTTTTAGGAGAAGAGTTAGATGTGATTGCCGCTGTGGTTTTAGGGGGTACCTCAATCATGGGGGGGCGCGGAACCGTATTAGGCACTCTACTTGGGGTTTTGCTGATCACCTTGATGAAAAACAGCTTAATCCTGATTGGTATCCCCTCTGAGTGGCAAAAATTTATGGTGGGTGTGTTGCTACTGATTGGCGTGACAGGCCCAATACTCCATCAACGCTATAAACAGAAAAGTGCGGTGAAAGCTCGTGCTAAAGCTCCCCTGACTCTTCATATGGAGAAAAGATAATGTTTGGTCGATTTTCATCGGATCACGGCATGCTAAGTCGCCCGCAAGAACGCTTACATGTGCGTGTACTCGCTATCGCGATTGCGATTGTGTTGGTGGTTTTACTTGCGGTACAAGGCAGCCAATTTTTATCGGTCACCAACTTCCAGTCGATGGCATTTCAAAGTGCGGAGTTAGGGCTTCTGACATTAGCCATGGCCTTGGCGATTTTGTTAGCTGGGATAGATCTGTCCATACTGGCTATCGCTAACCTCTCAGCCATCGCGGTGGCCAGTTACTTGAAAAGTGTGGATGGCGCGGCGTTTGGGCTTTTCGATGTTGGCATTGCGGTCATGATTGCCATTGTGGTTGGGGTAGTGTGTGGCGCAATCAATGGCTTGTTGATCGGTTTCCTCTCTGTTCCTGCAATTTTGGCGACACTAGCCACGATGACGTTATATGGCGGTTTTGCCATCGGGTTTACTGGGGGTTCAGCCATTTCAGCCATGCCAGAGGGATTTGCTGTGCTCGGTAATGGGACTCTCTTCGGGGTGCCCGTCCCTCTATTGATTTTCTTGCTGTTTGGTCTTGGGTTATGGCTGATTTTGGAAAAAACCATTTTGGGTACAGAGATGTATTGCGTCGGCAGTAACCCGAAAGCTTCACTTTATAGCGGTATCGATATCCGTTGGGTTTATTTTAAAACCCATACCCTCATCGGTGTTATCGCTGCGATTACTGGGTTAGTTATCCTATCGCGCACCAACTCCGCGAACCCCGATTATGGTTCTTCTTACATTTTGAGCACCATATTGATTGTGGCACTTGGCGGCATCTCCGTCTTAGGGGGAAAAGGCAAGATTTCAGGGGTGATACTTGCCATAGCACTACTACAGCTCTTTTCTACAGGTCTAAACATGATGCTGTACAAAACCAGCGGCAGTAATTTTCTTAAGGATGTGATTTGGGGGCTGTTACTGCTCTTCGTCATCGCCGTCATGCACTTTTTCCAACAACAAGGACGAAAATAATGAAAGATAAAAGAATTCATGAATTAGCAGAGTTGCTGGTTCACCACTCTTTGGCGATTCAACCCGGTGAGAAGGTGATGATCGCCGCGATGGAAGAGTGCAGCATTCCATTTGCAAAAGCATTGAATCGCGAAATTGTGAAAGTAGGAGGGAACGTGCAAGTGCAGTTTCTCAGTGAGGAGATGCGCCATGATCTGATGAAATATGGTTCTACGGAGCAGATGGCTTGGATCCCTGAGATTGAGCGTTACGGGATGGAGTGGGCTGATGTGTACATTGCACTTCGCGGTGCTTCAAACCTCTATATGCATTGGGACATCGCGCCAGAACATAAAGCGATTAGCCAAAAAACGCAGGGGATCATCTCGACCGATCGCTGGATGAAAACCCGCTGGTGCTTACTGCGTATTCCTAATCTCAACATGGCGCACCAAGCCAAAATGGATGAAGAAACCTTGACTGAGCAGTTCTTCAACGCCTGTTTGCTCGACTGGGATAGCTATACAGCAGATTGGCAGAGATTGTGCGATCAGCTAGAGCAAGGCAGCGAAATTCGCATCGTCGCGCAAGGGACCGATTTGAGCTTCTCAACCAAGGGGCGCAAGTGGGTAGTGTTTGATGGCCGAGCCAATATGCCGGATGGCGAAATTGCTACCGCTCCGCTCACCGAGACCATTAATGGTTACATCTCGTTTGAGACACCGGGCGTGTTAGGCGGACAACTGATCGAAAACATCTATCTTGAGTGGGCGGATGGAAAATTAGTGAAAGCGAATGCCAGCTCGAATCTTGATTATCTACAGAAGATCCTTGCCACCGACGAAGGCGCGGGGTTGATTGGCGAATTTGCTTTCGGACTCAACCCAGAAATGAAGTTTTTTACCAATGACATTCTGATCGATGAAAAGATTGGTGGCAGCTTACATATCGCACTGGGTCGAGCCTATCCGCAATGCGGTGGAACCAATATGTCCTCAATTCACTGGGATATCATTAAAGATACTCGTGAAGAGGGAGAAGTGTATTTGGATGGCAAACTGATCTTTAAAGCTGGACAGTTCTTGTTCTAAACCACAGAGGTCATTATGGGTGCGTATTATTTAGGGATCGACATTGGTACATACTCCAGCAAAGGCGTGATCGTGGATGAACAAGGCAAAGTGGTGGTCTCCCATGGCATTAACCACTCATTGAGCATTCCTCACGATGGATGGGCAGAGCACGATGCGAAGCAGGTTTGGTGGGGTGAGTTTATCGAAATTTGCCAAACTTTATTGCGCAAATCAGGTATCACACCAGCACAAATCAAAGCGGTAGGCCATAGTGCGATGTCTCCCTGTATCTTGTGTGCTGATGAACAAGGTGAGCCATTACACAACGCGATTTTGTATGGCATAGATACTCGAGCGGTAGAGCAGCAGCGCAACATTGAACAGCAGATTGGCCATGACCAAATTTATCAACTCAGTGGCGTCACGCTCTCTTCTCAATCGGTCACGCCCAAACTGCGTTGGATTCAAGAACATTTACCGCAGGTGTGGCAAAAAGCTCACTTCTTGTTCTCGGCCTCCGGCTATCTGACTTATCAATTGACGGGACAATATTGCCTGAATTACTACGATGCGATTGGTTATCCCGGTTTGTATGATGTAGAAAACCGCACGTGGTCAGAACAATTTCGTCGCGCATTAATCGGCGATAAAGCGCTACCTGATTTGCTTTGGGCGAGTGAATTTGCTGGGTACATCACAGCGCAAGCCGCCAAGTTAACAGGCTTACAAGAAGGCACACCAGTATTACCCGGTTGTGCTGATGCGGCCTCTGAAGCATTGGCGGCAGGGATAAAAGCCGTTGGCGATACTATGATGATGTACGGCAGCTCCACCTTTTTCATTAGCCGAACCAAGCGCTTACCCCATTCCCCCATTTTTTGGGGAAACCACTTTTTAGAGCCTGAAACCTATGTGATTTCAGGTGGAACAGCAACCTGTGGCAGTTTGATCACATGGTATCTCAAGCAATTTGGAGCAGAAGCCTATTGTATTGCGACGGAAACTCAGCAAAGCCCCTATGCGGTTTTGATGCAAGAGTTTTCCATGTCCACTCCTGGAGCGAATGGGCTTATTTGTTTGCCATACTTTTCTGGCGAGCGAACGCCAGTATTGGATAACCGAGCAAAAGGAGTGCTAATGGGACTTTCACTTCATCATACCCATGCGGATGTTTATCGCTCCGTACTGGAAGGGATTGCGATGAGCCTTCGACACAATCTGGAGACGCTATCGAAAGAGGGATTTGCTATCGCACAACTTTTTGCCGTCGGAGGCGGAACGCACAATCCTTATTTAATGCAGGCGGTGAGCGATATTGCGCAAAAAGAGCAGCGAGTTCCGCAAGTGGATTTGGGCGCGTGTTATGGAGACTGTTTGATGGCCGCAAAAGCGGTAGGGCAATTTACCTCATTAGATGAGGCAGTAGAGCATTGGGTTACACATACGCGTCACTATACACCGCAGGCGCTAACGAACATCTACGACCCTTTATATTCGCTATACCTTGAACTCTATACGCACACCAAACCACTCATGCAACAACTTCATCAGCTAAAGGGGTGAATTATGCAGGCAACTCAGCGGCGGCAACAAATCCTGCGTTATGTTTGGCAGCACGGAGAAATACTTACCAACCAAGCCATTGAACTATTTGGTTTTTCCGCGCCTACCGTACGGCGAGATTTTCTCAAGTTAGTGCAGTCACATCCCTCCATTCATCGTATTCATGGCGGCATTCGCTTTAATCAACAGAAAACCGATTTGGAGTTTGAATTCGATATCAAGCTGCAGTTACAAACCAAGGCCAAGCAAGAAATTGCGGCCAAAGCTGTGGCACACATAGAGCCTAACGATTGTTTGTTTCTTGATTCAGGCTCAACTTGTTATGAATTGGCCAAATATTTAAAAGAGATGGAAGTCACCGTCATCACTACCGATTTGAACATTGCTCATTTATTAGCAGGAACCTCAAAAGTGGATGTGTACATTGTGGGTGGAAAAGTGAGAAATGGTTTCTTCTCTATCGGAGACAGCATGGCGGTTGAATCTCTGCGCCAGTTTTCTGCCGCTAAAGCCTTCATGTCTTGTGATGCAATATCACTCAACTCTGGCATCACCAACTCCTCCATGTTTGAAGTAGGAGTCAAAAAGAACGTCATTCAACAATGTCAGGCTGTGTATATGTTGGCAGATGACAGCAAGTTTGAACGAACAGAGCCTTATGCAGTGGCCGCGCTTTCGGTTATCTCGTACCTGATTACAAACACAGACCTCGATAGCTCTTTAAAAAAACAGTACTTAGCCCGTGGTATACAGATGATCTGAACCTTTCTCTTTTATAAACCGCAGAGTATATCGACAAATTCCATACTCACAGAGTGACATAAGCCTTAATTTGCAGGCAGCAACATTCAGCTATCTGCATTCTTCTTATACACTTAGTTCATGGATATTCTGTACCGTAAAAGATAAAGCGCTATGTGGAAAGAGATACTCGAATTCACGCCAGATAAACAAAAAGTGATCGCGAAATTAGGGGCGCAAGGAGCAGCAAAAGCGCTTAATCGCAGCGAATTGCCTATGGTGTTGGCGCAAATTGGAGCGGGTAAACTGTTCATATTGGATGAGGAAGTCACTCGTTTTATCAATTGTGTTAAAGAAAGCAAACGTCCTGCGTTTGAAGGCATAGCGATTGCTGAAGTGCGTAATGCGACGGTTTCCGTTGCACTTGGCGAAAAAGAAATGCTAGCCAGTATGGTGGTGACCGGTGCCTATGGGGGGCGTGGTCTACGTGGCAATGAGTTGGTGCATGCCCTAGCACAGGCCAGTGTTCTCAAAGGCATCAATAAACTGGCGCTAAAAAAAGTGCTGTTAGTGAGTAGCCAATTAAAACCGGGTGAAGTGTTTACTCAGCCCGTAGCGCGAGGCAAGGAGCCAATCCAAGGGCGTGATACTCAATTTGTTCCATTAGTGGAAGATGTCTCGAAGCGTGTGCTGCGCCCTCAGCAAAAAGCGGGTGAAAGCAAACTCGATATGCGCAACTTAGGTGAAACCATCACAGTCGGTGAAAATGATCCTGTGATGCGTCGTTTGCCCGCGACTAAAGGTGAAATGGGTTATACCGTTCAGGGTAAGCAGATCCCACCCAAACCCGGTAAGGAATCGGCTTTGGTTGCAGGTAAAGGTACTCATATCTCACCCAATGACCCCAATTTATTACTCGCTAGCCAAGCGGGCATGCCTATTATCAAAAAGAACACCATAGAAGTGGATAGTGCGCTTTGCCTCAATCATGTCAGTGTGGCCACTGGGCATATCCGTTTTAAAGGCAATGTCGTGATTACTGGGGATATTGAACCTGGAATGATTGTTCGCGCGACGGGGTCGATTACAGTTGGTGGTTTTATTGAATCCGCCAATGTTCAAGCGCAAGGTGATATTGAAGTCGGCAAAGGCATCATAGGCCATATGGTGACGGATGACGAAGAGCGTAGCTGTGTTGTGAAATCAGGAGGCTGTATTCGCGCTAACTATGCGCAGTATGTTGAGCTACAAGCCGCAGACTCGATCCATCTTGGGGTACACAGTATCGGCAATATTATTCGCTGCGGGAACGATCTGACAGTACTCGATAGCAAAATGACTCAAGGCACCTTAAGCGCAGGGAGCGCCAAAGTTGGTGGTAAAGTGCTCTGCTTTAATCTCGGTGTGGAGGGCGACACAGCAACCCATGTTGAGGCTTTTGCGCGTTACCAAAACTATAAAGAAAGAATCAACAAACACAAAGATCTTTACAAGCAAGCGCAAGACACCACTATGGTACTGATTCGCCGTGAAATTGAGTTCAAAAAACGCCCCAAAGCGGAGCGTAGTGATGAAGAGGCTCAAGATATCGAGACCGAGAAAGCCGATGCTGCGACTCAGATGGAAAAAATTAAACTCGCCTTGGATATGCTCAATGAAGAGTTTGAGCAGCAGTTATTGGAAAATACGGTGGAGGCGAAAAATAAAGTTTTTACCCATGTCACTATCCAGTTTGGTGATGAAAAAGTATTGACCAAACGTGAACATGGCGCTTCGATTTTTAGCTTTAATCAATACGATATTAAACTCTCTTCGCTATTGGAATCCGAAGATATTGGGATTTGAGCGATAAAAGGGCACTTAAGTGCCCTTAGCTTGAAAAGCATACATATCATCATTGTTTGCTCAAAGAATTACTCTATTGAATAGGCGTTTTCGTCACACCACTTTCTTTACTCGCGATGAAGTGTAAAAATTGTCCGTTTTCAAATTCTACACCCTGAACGAATTTATTATTCTGGTAGTCTTCATGGTGGTGGACATCAATAGCTAAGACTTTATTGGCATACAAATAAGTTGGTTTATCAAATACTGTATGCCCAATCATCATTTTCTGAGCATTAAAGAGGTTTAGCCCTCGCTCGACTTCTTGTTGAGTGACTAAGTTTCGAGCAATGTCCCTATCCCAATAAAAGCGTGAGACTAAATAGAAGTTTCTGTCTGATGAGTTATAACCATTAATGCTATGTTGTCGGCCAATACTATTAATCTCATCTAGAGGAATTGAGCCATCGCTAATTCTGTCGATCAACTCAGATGTAAAACCCGCATGCACAAATAGATACTCTCCGGCGACTTCTACGATGTTTTTGGATCTGAGCCAACGACCGAGCTCTGTATTTTCCCCATACATTTCAATTAATGGTTTACCTACATATGCGGCATTCTTGTAGTAACGTGGGTGAACATATCGAAAGTCACCATAGAGATTCATCATATCGTGGTTACCCATGAGGAAATGGACGTTACCTCCTGCCGCTTGGGCTTGGGTTTCTAAGTGATAAAGAAGCCACAGAGATTCAGCAACATAATCCCCACGATCAAAGAGATCACCTATGTGATAAAGGTGCCCAGTACCATATGTCCAGTGAAAATCTTTATCCATAATTCCCGCATTGATTAACATATAAACTAAGGCTTCGATATTCCCTTCAATGTCAGAGGTTACGAAAAATTTTCCAGGCGCTTCATAACGAAATGGCGGTGGAGTAAATTCACTTTGTAACTGAACATCAAATTGGCCTAATTCTGCAGGGAGTGTCACCGTTACTTTTGCATCATTGTAGCTATTGTAACGTTGACTTTTGAAACTATTCTCTGTGAAGGTGTTAACGACAACTTGCTCATTTTGATAGAAGACATATGGGCCATCCGAGTAACCTTGATAAACATCAATTGACTTTAAAGTGGCATCAAATGCGATGTCAGAGCTGGAAATTGTTTGGTTGACAACATGGACGGCCAGTACATTCTTACCTTGGTTCAGTGCACTTGCCGGAATGACGAATGTGAACTCATCGTTAGGAAATGCGGTTGCAGTTGGCAACGTGGAATCATTTTTTATTTCACCTGAGACCATGTATGGAGTCCGAGCAATCTCTGCACCATTTACATAAATCACAGCCGCATCATCGACAATCATTTTCAGATAAACATCTTTCACAACGTTTATGTTGTCTACAGTCAGCTCTTTTCTGAAGTAATAAGAGGTAGGCTTATCTCCTCCAAAATTTTGAGTGGAGTAATTCGCTAAAAATGTATTTTGCGCATCAACACCATATCCAAACAAACCACGGCCCGTTTTCCAGTTACTGTCATCAAAAGTGACTGAGGCCCAATCTTCTGCCTTAGGAAGGCCATCATCTGAATATTTCCAATAAGAGCCATAGCTAAAATAGAGTTTTTGATTAGAACGACCACTGATACTAAATTGGATGCTGGCAACAGATTGAGCGGAAGTAAGTTTATCCGTTACTGTTAGTTTTAAAAGATAGTTGCCATCTTGTAATGTGGTCAAATTTACGTCACTTTCTGTGGAAAGTGTTTCTCCATTTAATTGCCACAAGTATTCAGCACGAATATTCGTATCTACTTTTGCCTGTGCTGTTATTGCTTGGTTACCCATGATTTGGGCGGGTATCCCTTCTATTGATATTGAAAATGCTGTTGTTGAACTTTGGTTAGTTGATTGATTTGAATCAGCAGTTTCGCCGTTACAGGCAGAAATGAATAATGTGATCAGCATTAATCTAATAGTCCGGCATCTCATGACGCTTAAAAATTTCACAATAGTACTCCATTTAGGTAAAGCACCAATTGTTATTTTCTAATGTGAAGTAAGGTCGACAGTTTAATGACGTTTTTATGTATAAATAGGTTTTTGTTAAGTAAAACACAGTAAAAATGATGTTTTTTACTGTAATAAAAAGCCAAGGGGATCTAATGATCCCCTTGGCTTTTACCTCACTTTATCTATTGCACTGCGCGTACATTACCTTGGCGCAGGTCATTTAGCACTTCATGCTTTGGACCATCGGCAATAATGCAGCCTTTCTCCATCACAATCACGCGGTCAACCACATCCAGCATCGAGGTTTTGTGGGTGATAAGGATCAGCGTCTCACCAGGCTTTAGTTGGCTAAGTTGCTGCTTAATGTGCATCTCTGAGCGGTTATCCATCGCGCTGGTGGGTTCATCCATCAACAAAACGGGAGGGCGGCCAAGAAAAGCGCGCGCAATCGAAACCGATTGACGTTGACCACCCGAAAGCAGCATACCTCCTTCACCTACTTGGCGTTCCAGCCCCGCAGGATCTTGCTGGGTAAATACCGTAACCCCCGCTCGGTTGGCAGCATCCATCACCTCACGATCATCGGAGAGTGGGCGGCCAAGGGTAATGTTGTCGCGAATCGAGCCATAAAACAGCACACTGTCTTGCGGTACACAACCAATATTGCGGCGAATATCGATGTGATGCAGCTGCGAGATATCCGTATCATCGATTCGCACATGCCCTTCAGTCGGTTTGTACAGTCCCATGATCAAGCGTTCAAGCGTGGTTTTACCCGAACCAATTCGACCAATAATCGCCACTTTTTCACCCGGATGAATGGTAAGGCTCAAATCACGGACGGACGCGATAGGCGAGTTCGGATAGTGGAAAGTGACTCGGTCCAGCTCAATCTTGCCTTGAATGATGGGACGGTGGATATAGCGTTTACCTTCTTCTTGTTCATCTGGCATCGACATCACTTGTTCAATGATGGTCATGGATGATTTGGCTTGGTTGTAACGGGTTGAAAGTAGTGAGAGCTGCACTAAAGGGCCAATCGCGCGGCCACTCAGCATAGTCGCGGCAATCAGTCCACCCATGGTCAGGTCACCGTTGGAAATCAGGTAGACCCCAACAATGATCATGCCAATATTGGCGGCTTGCTGCACAAAACCTGCGGTATTTTGAATGCTATCTGTGATACGACGGCTTTTAATGTTCCAGTTAGCCATGTGCGCTACGGCTTCTTCCCAGCGGTACTGGAACTGTCCTTGCGCGCCAAACAGCTTCACCGTTTCTAGTCCTGCTAAGCTTTCGATGAGGTTGGCATACTTTTGTGAGGCGAGTCTTGAGCCTTCTTCAATCGCCCGTTTTAAGCGGCTTTGAATGAGAATCGAGTAAATCACCAAAATCAGTACACCGACGACGGGCACCCACACCAAATGTCCAGCCATTAACCAGATCAACACTAAAAAGAGCAGGGCAAATGGCAGATCAATCAGCGAAGAAATCGTCGCGGATGTAAAAAATTCACGAATCGATTCAAACTCTTGCAAATGGCGTGCAAAAGCACCAACCGAAGGTGGGCGAGCCTCCATACGGATGCCCATCACTTTGCTAAACAGTTTGGAAGAGATCAGAATGTCCGACTTTTTTCCGGCGACATCAATGAAGTAGTTGCGCAGCATTTTGAACACGAAATCGAACAAAAAGATCACTAAGATGCCGCTAGAGAGTACCCACAAGGTTTCAAAAGCCAAGTTGGGGACGACTTTGTCGTACACAATCCGTGAAAACATCGGGGCGGCAATCGCAAATAAGTTAATCAGCAGTGATGCGATCAACACATCACGATAAATGTGTTTGGATTTATAAATGGTGCTCCAAAACCAGTGCCCATCTCTTGGTTTCAAGACTTCCGGTGAACGCTCATCAAAGCGAAACTGCTTTTTGACCATAAAGTAACGGCCAATATACATCGCTTCTAAATCGCTGATCGAGTAGGCGACAGGCACCAATCCCGATTCAGCGGTGACAATTTCAGCCTCTTGTGTTTCTTGGTTGATACTACTGAGTACGCAAGCTTCACCGCCTTTGAGCAGTAATACCACAGGAAAAACCAGATGGGGAATTTGGCCTAACGGCGCGCGGTTTTCTTTAGCGATTAGCCCAGCTCTTTCTGCCGAGCGAGGAAACAGAAAAGGCGTGAGCTTGCCGTCAGCCAATGGTAGGCCGTTGATCAGTGCTTCAGGAGAATTCGCTAAACCATAATAACGGCTTACGTAAACCAGCGAATTGAGTAACGTATCTTGCATGCCTCTGACCTTGGTTACTTATCAACAATGAAGCCTTGGAAGACTTCGATAAAATGTTCTGAAAGAAAATCGAGCTGAGTTTGTGTTTCAACCCGTGATGCAATGGTGGTGATCCCTAAGTTGTGCGCGGTGCGCGAAATAGAGGTAAGGGTAAATTTCTGACGTTCATTATCTAAATGGTGAGTAAACAGATAATCCAGTTTGACGTACTTAGGACGGAATTCATTGATGTAGTCGAGAGATTGGAAGTTACGTCCGTAGTTATCTACCCCAAAATCTGCCCCTGCGTTACGTACCGCGTTACAAAATAGCGCGGTGTAATGCGGTTCATTGACGAAACAGCCTTCTGGGATCTCAAAATGCAGTAAGTTGGCTACAGAAAGATGTTTGTTTAAGGTTTGGCTGATCCAACGGATAAAGCTTGGCTGAGAGATACTGCCTTGCGCGATGTTGATCGCGAGTGGTTCCGTTTGTTCACCTTTTTCAAGCTGGCTGATCACTTGCTCAATCACGTATTGATCGAAAATATGGCTAGCATTGAGCTGTTCAAGGGCAAACAGGAATTGGTTTGCGGTATAACGAACCCCATCTTTCTCAAATGCAGAAAATACTTCGCGATGGAACGTTTTGCCCCAACTGCTGTTGGCAGCTTGGTAGCGGAAAGTGAACCAGTCGTTATGGATTGCCTCTTCAACCAGAGTTTTCCACTGTTTTTTACCTAAAATGATCTTATCAGTATCACCACTAATGAAGCCATAACTCAAATCTGGATTGGTTTTTGCTTTTGCCAAGGCATTATCCAGCAGAGAAAGGAGCGTCGTACTACTCGATTGACGTTTATTGCTGACCACTCCGAGCGATAGATTGGCTTTCGCCATGCCCGTTGGATCGGGGTTAATGTCTTCCACACAAGTCACAATGCTATCAGCGACAATTCTGAGTTCGGTTTCATCCATATTCGGCATAATGATACCGAACTCGTAAGTGGAGATACGGGCAATCGAGATATCCTTAACGGTGATTGAATGTTTAAGGCGATCCGCCAATTCGCGAACCATGCCATCGCCCGCTTCATAGCCCTTATCTTCATAAAGCTCTTTGATGAATTCTGCTTGTAAGATAGCCACGCCACCAATACCGCTTTCAGCGAGCCAACCACTCAATTGACTCATGTAATAAGCACGGTTACCGAGGTGAGACACTGGGTCAAGATAAGCGCGTTCACGCAACTGTTGCGCTTCTTTTGCTTGCGCTTTAAAGGCCTTTTCAACTTGTTCGGACATCTTATTGATGCCATCTACCACATAAATCAGGTCTTGTGTGTTTGGGCGTGGTAGCGGCTCACCAAATTGGTTGTTGGCGACCTGTTCCATTTTGTTGACGATCAGTTGTAGTGGTCTCAGAGAGCGTTTCAAAATGAAGGCGACGGCAAACATACCAATCACTAAAATGGCTAAAAACGCGATACATAAACGAATCAAGGCTTTCCAGAGTTGAGCGTAAGCCGCCCCAGGATGGCTGACGATTTCCACTTCCGCCAACTGCATCCAGCCACTGGTCACGACGCGCCGATCATGGATAGGTTCAAACAGATTTAACTGAGTAAACCAAGCAGGCACGTCATTAGGTTCGATTGGATAGGAGCGGAGAATTTCAGTACCGTCATCGAGGAAAATTAGACGTACGATCGAGTAGCTGCTGCCATCAAATAGCGCATTGATCACTGATTCTACCGCAATGGTGTCTTTCTTCTCCAAATAAGGCGCTAAAGCCAAACCCACCGTATTTATGGTGTTGTTGACCTCAGAACGTTGTTGTTGCTCGAGACTGTTGCGAGTGGTGTTGAATTCGATAGTAAAAACCGAAATCAACAACAGAATAAACACCGCAATCATCCCTGCGACTAGTTGTTTGTATAGCGTCATAGTGCCTACTCATCATAGCTAACTAGAGGTTTATTTAATTTTAGTGAGCGCTCTCTGGCTCTTAAGTCATTCCACAAACTGAGTCTCGACGACTCCCCAGCAAGTTGGCCGTTATTCGATTTCATTAACCACAAATTCTTACCGTTAAAGCTGTAAATCGGCAGTAAATCTTTGCGTTTCGAAGCGGGTTTAATCTGTGGGTTTATATTGTCCAAAATCACCGGTTCGGCACTCGGGTAGAGTAATACGCCAACACCATATGAAATTGATTTAGCTCAATAGCTTTAACATACACGAGACGAAGTTTCTTATCTGATACACCGAGTTCTAACAGCGAGAAATACTTCGCAATTGTGAAATCTTCACAATCTCCCGCGTTACTGCCGAGAAACTCTAACGGGGTCGCCCAGTAGTCTTTAGAGCCCCATAGGTGAATATCGTTGACAAAGTTGAGCTGATTAAAAAAGGCATTCACTTCTTTTAATTGCTCTTGCTCCGATGTGGAAGCAAGCTCTGCCATCTTGCGACGCCATGTTTCGACGCGTTTGCCTGCTCGCTGGCCATACGTTGCCTTCACCGCATTTACCCACTGCTGCTCTTTGGTATTGAGCGCTAGCGAGAATGAGGAGGCACAAATAACCAGAGACAGCACAATCCAACGTTTCATAGGGCGGGCTATTCTCTCAGCGCATTGCTTTGCGCACTTAAAATTGGTTTCAGCAGATAATCCAGCACGGTTCTTTTACCGGTAATAATATCGACGGAGGCAGTCATCCCCGGGATGATCGGCAAGTTCTGATCATGGCCTAGAGTGGTTTCTTTGGTTCGTACTCGAACCAGATAGAAGCTATTCCCCTCCTCGTCCTGTGTGGTATCGGCACTGATGTGTTCGAGCGTGCCTTCCAAGCCACCATAGCGAGTGAAATCATAAGCACTAAACTTCACAATAGCGGGGAGATCTGGGCGCAGAAACGCAATGTCTTGCGGTGCAATTTGAGCTTCGACCAGCAAGGTATCTTCAGTCGGTACGATTTCGATGATGTTCATCCCCGGTTGAATTACGCCGCCCACTGTATTCACATAGAGAGTTTTGACGGTGCCTGTTACGGGGGAAATCACCACCGTACGATTCACTTTATCCTCAAGTCCAACCGCCGATTCGGTGAGCGCCGAAAGCTTATCTTGCGCTTGGTTGAGTTTATCTTGCTGTTCAGTTCGGAATTTTTGCGCAGCATTAATTCGACTGAGCATCGCTTCACGTACTGCTGACTTGAGTACAGGAATTTTTAGCTCAGTGGAGGTTAATTCTCGGCGAGTATCATTCAGTTGGCGTTGTAGCTTCAGCAGTTCAATTCTCGGCACTACGCCTTCGTTGGCGAGTGGCTCAGTGATGTCGAGCTCTTTTTTCGCGTAATCATAACTTTGACGAAGGTTGATGATCCGCGCTTCTGATTCAATCAAATCTTGTTGTTTTTGCTTGATTTGTTGAGAGAGAACGGACAATTGGTTGCGCAGGTTATCGAGATCTTGGCGGTATTGATCTCGTTGACGTTCAACCAAATCCGGTTGGCTATCACTCAATACAGGAGGAAAAGCGAGCTTACTGTAATCAAGACGTACGCTGTTGGACCAGTTTTTTTCTTCAAAATTCTCATCGATAATCACACTCGAAATCGAGGCGGAAAGCTGTAGAACACTGGCGGTTAAGTTTGCAACTTGCTGCTCGCGCTCGCGGAAATCGGAGCGAAAGCGTGTATCGTCAATCAAAATAAGTTGTTGGCCTTTTTGAACTTGTTCCCCCTCACGGACGAGGATCTGCTTAACCAGTCCCCCTTCCAAGTTTTGGATGACTTGCACTTGTGAGGAGGGAACCACTTTCCCTTGGCCGACCGTGACCTTATCGATTTCTGCCCATGAGGCCCAAGCGAGCGCTAGAATAAAAAATGCCACCATGATCCAGAGAATAATTCGTGCGCTGTGCGGCGTATTGAGCAGCAGTGCGGCGGTTTTATCGTCCACATAGTCTAATTCTTCGGTGGTGAGCTTGTTATAACTGCGATTGCTCATGAGTGGTTCCTGTTCACACCATTGATAGTCGGTTGATTTTATTACGTGGGCTAATAATTGTTAAGGATATGCTATCTGCGACGAAAGGCCTATTCGGCATTTTAATAAATTACTTAATTTTTAGAATTTGTGATCTTATTTTGACGTGCTTGGCATATCTTTGCTCGCTTGAGTTATCAGCGGGATAGGCGCACAATCGGGCAAAAATCAGTGAGGAGCAGAAATGGATCTTTCAGATATTCGCCGCGAATACATTCATGGTGGTCTAAGAAGAAAAGATTTGCAGGCCAACCCAATTGACCAGTTTAATCTTTGGTTACAGCAGGCGATTGACGCTAACTTGTCCGATCCAACCGCGATGACGGTCGCGACGGTAGATGAACATGGGCAACCTTTTCAGCGTATCGTGTTACTGAAAAATGTCGATGATGCCGGTTTTGTGTTTTACACCAACTTGGGCAGTCGCAAGGCGCAGCATATTGCGCACAACAACAAAATCAGCCTCCATTTCCCGTGGCATCCGCTGGAGCGCCAAGTGCATATCACTGGTGTGGCGGAAAAACTCACCGCCTTGGAAAACATGAAGTATTTCATGTCGCGTCCGAAAGAGAGCCAGATAGCGGCAATCGCCAGCCATCAAAGTAGCCGAATCTCCGCTCGTGGAGTGTTGGAAGGTAAGTATCTTGAGCTTAAGCAGAAGTTTGCAAACGGTGAGATTCCTGTGCCTAGCTTCTGGGGTGGCTACCGCATCAAGCCTGAAAGTATGGAGTTTTGGCAAGGTGGTGAGCATCGCCTGCATGACCGCTTCTTATATTCGCGAGAAGGTGACGTTTGGTCTGTGGATAGACTTGCGCCATAAACCCCAATCAATAAGCTTGAAGTTGCCGCTTACTGGGCTGCAACTTCAAGCCGTTTGGGTATTGTGTGATCGCTCAACACAACGGAAAGCTGTTTTCTAAGCAAGGTCTTCGGGATCACCGAGCCGAATCCCCTATCCAACGCGAGATCAATCATTTGATCTTTGCTTAATGCACCAAATTTACTGCGTAGTTTGGCTTCATATCCTTCCACGGTTTTAATCGAGATCCCCATCACTCGTGCAATGTGTTGTGGCTTTTTGCCATACAAGAGCAAAAACAGAACTTCGGATTCACGGGCGGTCAATTTCAACGTATCGCGATCGGCGACCGATTTAAAAGTGGTGGAGGTGGATAACCCGGTTGCGCGGCATACCCAATGACCGACTTCTAGAATGGCTGTGTCGGTTAAATCCTGCCCGAAAAAAATGGTGCCTTGGATCTTACCTTGGTTATCATGCCAAGGCGTCTTAGTAAAAATATGCGCATGCCAGTGACCATCGGGGTAGGGGTGAATATCAAGCACTTTGACGGAGTGCCCCGTTTCAATCACATAGCGATCTTGCTGTTGAAAGTCGGCGGCACAGGCTGCCGTTGGGCTAGGCATGTCGAAATCGGTGCGCCCGATGCAATCTTCGGCGCGCTTTAACCCGATCAATTCGCCATAGGCTTGGTTGGCATACACAAAAACCGAGTTTAAGTCCTTGCATCCCCAATAACCGGGTAATTGTTTGAATAAAGAAATCTGCTCTAATGTCAGATGGTTAGGCACGCCATATCCTCCGTTGGAAATGCGGCGATATGATACCAAGAGCATTTCTTGTTGTAAGCTGATCTTGCCTGTTTTGGGACTGTTTGGATGAAAAAAAGCCAGCCTGAAGACGGGCTGGCATAAATACAAGAAACATATCTTGTCGACGTGTAGAAGAGGTTCCATGAATCCAGCGAGGGTCTGCTGAATACACAGAGGTATCATATTGATACCAAGCATCAGTCATGCAACTCATGCTCTGATTTGTACTTTACCGAACGCGGTACAAATGAAAAAGGGGGGAAATCCCCCCTTTATGCATGATTGTTCGAGTAAACATTACAGCTCGCGCAACACTCGGAAACCGACATAATTGGCCGCTGTCGTTGGGCCAACAAAGAGCTCACTATAGGCTTTTGCCATTTCAGGCGAGAAGCTCCAAGCGCCGCCTTTGGCCAAACCGCGTGAATCGCCAGTCCATTCCCAAACATTACCTACCATGTCGTAAAACCCTAAGGCGTTAGGAGCGAAGGCTTTGACTGGGGAGGTACTTTTGTTAGACCAAGAGGTTCCTGCCCACCCGGTGTTGGCTTTACCAGCACCAAATTTATTGCCCCACCAGTAATCGGTTTTACTGCCTGCACGAGCGGCGATCTCCCACTCTTCTTCGGTTGGCAAACGGTACGTAAAGCCCGTTTCTTTGGAAAGCCAACGAGCATAAGCTTTGGCATCATTCTGACTAACACACACGACGGGGGAATCTTTACTCTGTTTGAAACCTGGGTTGCGCCAATCGCTATCTGATACCGGAGCAATTTCCGATTCATTCACCGAAATACAGAGGTTTTTGAGCTCAGCATCAGTTTTATATTTGGCTTGAGTAACGAAGTTTTCAAACTGGCTAACCGTGACTGGCGTTGAGCTGAGTGCGAAAGCATGATCAAGGTTGTATTGCTTGGCGGCATTTTCACCCAACAGATACTGCCCCGGTAGAATGGTGATCACCTCAGGAGCGCTGACTTTACCTTTCCCTGAATCGGCAAATTTTTGCCCGACACGTAAAGGATTGGCCTTTTCATGTAGATTAACCCGTATGGTTTGATCGGAGGTGATGTTGACTTCTTGCTCAAAAGTGCGGAAGCCCTCTTTTTCAATTCTTACTTTATGCTTACCGACAGGCAGCAATATTTCAACCGGAGTACTGCCATAATTGACACCACCAATGGTCACTCGATCACCATGTTGATTGGAGCGGATGGCTAAGTTAATCCAAGCTACCTCTTGTTGTTGCTGTGATATATCACCTTGACCCGGTGCAAAGCAGTATTGCGAGTCAATATTCAAGAGCTTACAAGGCGTGTTTTCTGCAGGGCGAGCTTCAAATTGGGCATTCACTATGCTTCGAAAACGCATGCCGTCATAGAAGCCAGAATCGACCACGTCATGTTTTAGCAGATGAATATTGAGTGATACATTACTCAATTGAGCTTTGATCGTGTTGGATTCACTGCTTTCATCGATAAGCCAAAGTTGGAATTGGCTTACCGCTTTCTGCAACGCCAAATCCGTGGTTTGTTTGCTACATTGCGCAAAAGTCATATCCGCACTACACAGATTGGTGAAGCTGACTTTTTGCTCACCAGAGCGTTGCAACTCCTCGCGCAGTCTATCCACGCGGGCGCGCATTTTGTCTTGTTGGAGTAGTGCAATACTCTGCTCTATGGTCTGCTGTTGTACCTGGTATTGTGCCAATACTGACTGCATCTCTTGCAGTTTTTGTTCAGCATCCAAACGTGCGACTTGGTTCTGTTTGACCTGAGCCCATGCGGCTTGATACGCGTTTTGTGATGGCTGGATGTCGAGATCTGGCTCATCAATCATTTTTTGATAATCACGCTCAAGGTTCGTTTTGGCTGCTTTTAACGCCGCATCCAAAGCTTTCGCTTGCTGAGTCAAGCGATTGAGCTCGGCCTGTTGGTTACCGACGGCCACTTTTTGAAGCTTGGCCGCATCCGTGGCATTTTGCAGCTCGGTATGTTTGCCAAACAGCGCATCGTCAATGGCAAGAACAGAAGAGGTGACTTCTTCTGCTAGCACTGGTGCTGCCATTAAGCAAGGTGAAAGTGCTAATAATAAAGCGGGAATCCCTTGTCGCATGGTGGTCTACTTCAAGTTAGGAAATTAAGTCTAAGTTATGAGCATTCTAAACGAAAACGCCATTTTGTCAGAAGTCATCTTTCAATAACTTAGTGACAAAATGGCGTTTTATCGACAGGTTTGTGAATTCCGACAAGAAATCGTTGGATTTTTGTGCGGCTAGCTGTCTTTGTTTGGTCTGAGTTTTACCCATACCGTGTCATTACTATTGACCGTAATCACACGATTGTAGGTTTCATAACCTTCTTTTGATACGGTGACTTGGTGTTTACCCGCTGGCAATACGAGCTCAACAGGGGTACTACCATAGTTGACGCCATTAATGGTCACAGAATCATTGTATTGATCAGAGCGCACTGTCACGTTCGCCCACTGTTTATCTTGTTTCTTGGGCGCCGCTTGTTCTGACTCACCCTTTAAACAGTAACGGGTTTCCACATTCAGCAGTTTGCACGCCGCTACAGCTTCTGGTTTTGCTTGTAGCTGAGCTTGCATTTGAGTGAAGTACTCGTTATTACCTTCAAAACCCGAGCGGATCATTTGGCTCTCTTGAACGTGAATATTGAATTCAACGCCTTTTAAGTTTTGTTTCGCAATCGCCGATTCAGTGACATCATTGATGAGATTGTCGCGGAAGGTTTTCACCGCTTTTTGCTTCGTCAGGTATTGACCCTGATTAGCACATTCACCCAGTGTCATGGTGGTTGAACAGGTCGTCTTGAAGGTAGTTTCCAACACGCTACTTTCACGCAGTTCTGCCGCTAAACGCTTAACGCGAGCCTCAATTTTGGCTTCTTCCAAATTGGTCAGCTCAGTATCCAAACGTGCTTGTCGCTGTTTGATTTGCGACAGACGCATTTCAATTTCAGTCACTGCTTGTTCGTTGTCGAGCTTTTGTGACTGATTTGATTTGAGCGCATTCCACGTTTCTTGGTAGCGTTTTTGAAAGGTGACTAGGTCAGTGTCTGGATCTTCAAGAAGGCGAGTATACTGTTTGTCCAACTCTGACTTAGCACGATTACGCTTGGCGTCTAACTCTTCGCCTTCACGTTTCAATCGACTCTGCTCGTTTTTCAGTTGTTGCAGTTTACCGCTCTCCACCTCGTAGTCGGTGAGGATCGCGTTGATTTCATTCTGTTTGTTACTCAATTTCTCATCGATAGCCGCAACGGGGTCAGCTTGAGTGACCTCCTCTGCGTACACCGATGCAGATACCCATAAAGGGGATAGCGCAAGCAAAAGCGCTGGGATGCGACGTTTAATCATAGGTCCCTGCAACATATTTATGTTTAGCCACATAAAGTGGGAAAGACAAACTTTTGACAGCTTTGTAGATAGCTGAATTATTAATGCAAATATTATTCCGCTTAGTCAGAAATCATCACAAATCTGTGCACTAGGTGACTGATTTTTTGAACTTTAGATCTAAGCATTTTTATTTTGAGCAGATTCGAGAAATATGCAAGCTGAGTTTTCCGATCTACTTTAACGTTTTTTAATTGAGTACACATTGACCGTAATTTATGTGCACTTGATCATTGTTCCGAGATGAGAATTGAACCCAATTGCAGCCAAGATTTTTAATCAATATGTGTGTAATTGGTTATTAATGCCTCTAAATGGGAGTGATTTCGTTTTGGAACAATTTGAGATACCATGGCCGCGCAAATACCACCCGATGAGGTTGAAATGGCTCAATCGAATGCCCCAGAGGCTGGCAAGGCTTCTTCCATTGCCAAAGTTTTGTCGCCTAAACCAGCAGAATTGATCACTTTGCCTTCGCATATGGCTTGCCATGATCATAGTTACACGCAAATTGTGATTGGTTTGAAAGGGCAAGCTGAATTTGAAGTACGTGGTATGGGGAATATTGTCGGGCCCGGGCAGGGTTGTGTGGTGACATCGGGGTCTGATCATGCGTTTGGTGGTGTCGTGGGGCAGTCGGATATTCTGGTGCTCAATATGCCGATTCCGAGTGATGATGATCCGTTATTGCTGCGTAAACTGAATGAACTTGCGGTGGGCGATGTCTATTTTCAACTCGATGGTCAGATCCAACGTTTAATTCAAATGCTGGTGCAGGAGATGCAAGCCAGTCCTGATGATCTTCTGCTTGGCCGAGCTTGTAACGATACGGTCGTTGCGCTTTTGCAGCGCCACATCAGCGCGCTTGCCAGTGCGCATAAAGAATCCCGTTTTGATATGGAAGTGGTGGATCGCTATATCGAGCAGCACTTGGCGCACCGTATTTCCGTTGCGCAGCTGGCGGGAAGCGTGTTCTTAAGTGAAAGCCAATTCCATGCTTTGTTCAAAGAACAGATGGGGCTCACTCCACATCAATATGTGTTGAATAAGCGCGTCGATATGGCGAAAAAGCTGATTGAGCAAGGTCGGCTCAATTTGGGGCAAATTGCCGAATTGACGGGATTTTCCAATCAAAGCACTTTCGCGCATACCTTTTCTCGGTTGCATGGCATTTCTCCCTCACACTATAAGCGACGTTTTTCTTCTACGTCCTAATTTTATGGATCCTAACAATCCTCTCTCATCGTGTTCACTAAGATCGCGAGGCTCTCAATCTCTATAACATTTCTTCTTGATGGCAAAACAATAATGAATACACATCTGTTTGCTTATTGATGACGGGTGGCTCACTTTTTATCGTTGTTGAGTTGCAATGATTGCAAAATAATTGGCGATGAAACTTGCTTGAATTGGTGTGATCTTGTTTTTGTTTTGTTAAAACTCAGAGTTATTGACAAAATACTAGGACTTTTTGACAAGTTTTCTTCTCACGCTCAAAATACACTGCCAGCCATTGCAGGAAACCTGACTCAATCTGTCAGGTATGAGATGAAGGAATCCACATGTTTACAGCAACCGATGTGTTGAACGCAGCGTTTATCGAGCAGCCGCTGGATAAACTATGGTCGCTGATCTCGCCACTGTATATGGTGGACGAATCCCAATGGCTGACCCAATTATTGCCTCTCGCAACGCCAAGCCATGCTGAAAAAGTAGCAATGGCGGAGAAAACCACGCGCTTAATTGAAGCGATCCGCAGCGATAAAAAAGCGGTGCAGATGATTGATGCACTGCTTTTGGAATACAGCTTGGATACCCAAGAAGGTATTTTGCTGATGTGTTTGGCTGAAGCGTTAATGCGCATTCCTGATGCAGAAACGGCTGACGCGTTTATTAAAGATCGCTTGGGCGTTGCGGATTGGAAATCCCACCTGAAAAATTCAGATTCGGTATTCGTGAATGCTTCAACTTGGGGCTTGATGCTCACCGGTAAAGTGATTGGCTTGGCTGATGGGGATACCGCAAGCCCAGTGCAAGCGGTGAATCGTTTAGTCAATAAGTTGACTGAGCCTGTGATCCGCAAAGCCATGCATCAAGCGATGAAGATCATGGGCCATCAATTTGTGCTTGGACGCACCATTGAAGAAGCGCAGAAAAATGGCCGACCCATGCGTGATAAGGGTTATACCTATTCGTTTGACATGTTGGGTGAAGCGGCGCTGACTTCCGCCGATGCACACAAGTATTTCAAAGATTACTTGATGGCGATTGAAGCGGTAGGCCGCGACAAATATGGTCTGGATACCAGCCCAGCGCCGTCGGTCTCGATCAAACTTTCTGCTTTGCATCCTCGCTACCAAGTGGCGAATGCCGATCGTGTGATGACCGAGCTGTACAGCACACTTATCCAACTGCTTGAACGCGCGAAAGAGCTGGATGTCGCCATCACGATTGATGCCGAAGAAGCGGATCGTTTAGAGCTGTCACTGCATCTGTTTGAAAAGCTCTATCGCAGCGACACGCTGCGTGGTTGGGGCAAGTTTGGTTTGGTGGTTCAAGCCTACTCCAAACGTGCGTTGCCAGTATTGGTTTGGCTGACGGCACTCGCGAAAGAGCAGGGCGATCTCATCCCTGTCCGTTTAGTCAAAGGCGCGTATTGGGATAGCGAAATTAAGATGTCACAGCAACGCGGTTTTACTGGCTATCCGGTTTATACGCGCAAAGAAGCGACCGATGTTTCTTACCTCGCTTGTGCTCGTTTCTTACTGAGCGAATCGGTACGCGGCAATCTGTTCCCGCAATTTGCTAGCCATAACGCGCAAACCGTTACCGCGATTGCGGTGATGGCACAACACAAAGATTTTGAGTTCCAGCGTTTGCATGGCATGGGGGATGCGCTTTATCACCATGCGAAAGCGGCTTATCAGCAGTCGGTACGGATTTATGCCCCCGTGGGCAGCCATAAAGATCTGCTGCCCTATCTGGTGCGTCGATTACTGGAAAATGGTGCAAACAGTTCGTTCGTACATCGCTTGGTGGATTCTCGTTGCCCGGTTGGTGCGTTGACTCAGCATCCAGTCGATATGCTGCTTGCGTTTGAAACCTTAAATAACCGTAAGATCCCACTGCCAACGGAGATTTTTGCCGAGCGCAAAAACTCATTGGGGATCAACATTGATATTGAGAGTGAAGCGAAGCCGTTTGAAGCTAAGATCCACGCTTGGTTAGATAAGACGTGGCAAGCGGCACCGATCATTGGCGGGCACTCTTATTACGAAAGCATGATCAAGGCTGATCACAGTGCAGAGCCCGTCACTGCGCCTTACGATCGCCGTATCCAAGTCGGTCAGGTGTTTCACGCTAACCTTGATCATGTTTCCGCTGCGATCGAATCCGCTCAACAAGCTTTTGCAACTTGGAATGCGCTCGATGCCAGTGAGCGTGCGAGTAAATTGGATGCGCTGGCAGATCTGCTTGAACTGCATATGCCTGAGTTGGTGGCCTTGTGTCATCAAGAAGCGGGCAAAACCATTCACGACAGCATTGATGAAGTGCGTGAAGCGGTTGATTTCTGTCGTTATTACGCCAAACAAGTCGATGTGCTGGGCGAGTTCAGTGTTGAAAGCTTTGATGGTTCAACACGTCGTGTCAGCCATCAAGGTCGTGGTGTGTTTGTGTGTATTAGCCCGTGGAACTTCCCGCTGGCGATTTTCCTTGGCCAAATCAGTGCCGCCTTGGTGGCTGGAAATACCGTGATTGCCAAACCTGCCGAGCAAACCAGTTTGATCGCGTATCGCGCGGTTGAGCTGATGCAAGAAGCGGGTTTCCCTGCTGGAACCATCCAACTTTTACCGGGGCGCGGTGCCGATATCGGCTGCGCACTCACTTCTCATCCGGCTATCGCGGGTGTGGCGTTTACCGGTTCAACCGCCACGGCGCAACGTATTAATCAAACCCTCGCGCAACGTGAAGCGGCTCCGGTGCCATTTATTGCAGAAACCGGTGGCCAAAACGCCATGATTGTGGACAGTACCGCGCTGCCAGAGCAAGTGGTGCGTGATGTGCTGCGTTCCGCTTTTGCCTCTGCTGGCCAACGCTGTTCGGCACTGCGTGTGCTGTTTGTACAGCAGGATATTGCCGATCGCGTGATCACTTTGATTCAGGGCGCGATGCAAGAGCTGAAAGTCGGTGTACCACATCTGCATCAAACCGATGTCGGGCCAGTGATTGATGAGAAAGCCAAACAGAAACTGTTGGCGCACATTGAACACATGAGCCAAACCCAGAAGAAAATCGCTCAGCTTACTTTGAGTGAAGCTTGCCAGCATGGCGACTTTGTTGCGCCAACTGCCTTTGAAATTGATGACATTGCCGCGCTGAGTGAAGAGCAGTTTGGCCCGATCTTGCACATAGTGCGGTTTAAAGCGCGCGAACTGGCGCAGATCGTCGACAAAATCAACCAAACTGGTTTTGGTTTAACCATGGGCATTCATAGCCGTAACGAAACCACGTATCGCTGGATTGAAAAACATGCCCGAGTGGGCAACTGCTACATCAACCGCGATCAAGTCGGGGCTGTGGTGGGGGTACAACCGTTTGGCGGACAAGGGTTGTCTGGTACCGGACCGAAAGCGGGCGGGCCTCACTATCTTTACCGCTTTACTCAAGTGCAATACCAGTAACCCACAGCAAGGAGACGTATCATGGTGCATCAAGTAACCCGTTTTTCAGACGCCTTTTCTGCTTGGGAAAATTGGAATCTGACCGACTTTGACTCGAAATGTGAGTGTTTACTCGCGTTGAAATCTTTATTGGAAAATAGCATGCCCGGTGTGGCAAAAGTGATTTCCTACCATCTTCAACAGGCATCGACTTTGTTGGCGCATACGCACCAACTGATTGGGCCTACCGGAGAAACCAATGAGCTTTATACCGCAGGGCGTGGTGTTGCCCTGATCATCCAAGAGGATAACGGTATTCAAGCCAAACAAGCCGTAGTGGCTCAACTGACTGCTGCACTCGTAGCGGGGAACAGTGTCGTTTTTTGCAGTGACGATAAAGAGTTGAGTTCTGCGTTAGTGGCTGCTTACCAGCAGTCATCTCTTCCGGCAAATTTGTTGCAGTTTGCTTCTTTCGATGCGTATCACCAACTGATCGAATCAGATGTGAGATGCGTTGGATATGTCGGAACCCCGTCGGTTGAGGCCACGATCAACCGTCAGCTCGCGAAACGTACAGGCGCGATTGTCAGTCTCGTTTCAGAAACGGATCTGCTTACCTTGCCGGTGGCACATGATCCACATTTATCACTGCGCTTTATTACCGAGCGCACACGCACAATAAATATAACAGCAGTGGGTGGAAACGCGACGCTCTTGGAGCTAGGTGTGGATACTCATTAGTCCTTTCTGCGTTTGCCCCCTTTGGATAAGAGGGGGCATGAAAGGCGATCTTGAAAAAGAGGACAAAACACAATGGAAAATAGCTTCGCTATTACAACCACCTTTATCGTCTACCTCATTTTGATGTTGGCGATTGGGGTTTACGCTTATCAGCGAACGAAAAACTCAGCCGATTACTTTCTGGGTGGCCGTTCATTAGGGCCATGGCCTGCAGCACTCTCTGCTGGCGCATCCGACATGAGTGGCTGGTTACTGCTCGGTCTGCCGGGTTACGCGTATGCCGCCGGTATTGAATCATTCTGGTTGGCTGGCGGCTTGCTCGTTGGTACTTGGGCTAACTGGTTAGTGAACGCTAAGCGTCTGCGTACCTACAGTATCACCACGGATTCTCTGACTTTACCTGAGTTTTTGTCACGCCGTTTTAACGACAACTCAAAACTGATCCAAACCATTTCTGCGTTTTTCATTCTGCTGTTCTTCCTTTTCTATACCAGTTCGGGTTTGGTTGCCGGCGGCAAACTGTTTGAAACCGTATTCGGCTTGGATTACTCCACTGCGGTGATTGTGGGTACGGTTTGTGTGGTGTCGTACACCTTGTTTGGTGGCTTCTTAGCGGTATCCTGGACTGACTTGGTGCAAGGCTTGCTGATGGCAGCGGCGCTGATGATTGTGCCAATTACTGCGATGGAAGGGGGCTTTACTCAGCTTGATCACGATTTGACGGCGATTAACCCTGAGTTGCTGACTCTGTGGAATGATGCGAAAGGTGAACCTCTGTCTGCGATTGCGATTATCTCTTTAGTGGCTTGGGGCTTGGGCTATTTTGGTCAGCCGCACATTTTGGCGCGTTTCAAAGCCTCACGTTCTAATAAAGATCTGACCACGGCGCGCCGTATTGCCGTGATATGGACTGGCATTTCAATGGCGGGTGCGATTCTGGTCGGTTTAACGGGTCTGATTTTCGTTACTCAATCAGGCACGATTGGTTTGGATGATGGCGAAAAAATCTTCATGCTATTAGTGAACTCGCTGTTCCACCCAGTCATCGCTGGTATTTTGCTGGCCGCAATTTTGGCGGCAATCATGAGTACGGCCGATTCGCAGCTGCTGGTCTCTTCATCGGCGCTCGCGGAAGATTTCTACAAGCAAGTGTTCAAAACCGATGCCAGCTCAGAAGAGATTGTGCGCGTTGGCCGTGCCGCAGTTGTGATCATCTCGCTGATTGCACTGTTTTTAGCGATGACCCCAGATAGCTCAGTGCTGGGTTTGGTGTCCTACGCTTGGGCTGGCTTTGGTGCGGCATTTGGTCCTGCGCTGGTATTGAGCCTCTACTGGTCACGCATGAACCGCCATGGTGCGCTAACGGGGATCATTGTCGGTGGTGTGACGATTGTGGTTTGGAAACAACTCTCTGGCGGTTGGTTTGATGTGTACGAAATCGTACCGGGAATTATCCTTTCAACCCTGTCAATCGTTGTGGTCAGCCTGCTCACCGGTGAACCTGATGAGAAGGTGAAAGCGCAACACGCTATCTTCAAAAAACAGCTGATTGAACTGGAATAAACTTCTTTTACTCTATGGAACAAGCCTCGCTTCGCGAGGCTTTCTTTTTGCTCTGCATTGGTATTATTGAGTAATTTTCAAATATAGGTCACGAAATTTGCACAAAAAATTATGTCTTCGGAACTTACCGCTGCAAAATGCGTCAACTGTCAATAGTAACCAATCAGATAGGAGATCTCCGTCATGCCTAAAGCGTATTGTCGTGGTTGTGGTAAACACACCGCACACAAAATGGTGATGAAACGTGTGCAGTCACAACCTGAAGGCTGGCAAGGTTTCCAACAATTTCTCACCATGTTGATGCAAGGCCAACACTACTATCAGATGGAGAAACGCTATTTCTGCCGAGTCTGTAACCTGCAGAATGAGCGCGTTAAGTCGCATGATCTGCTAACGAGTGCACGAGTTTCTTAAATTCGATCGCTGCCAATTTCACTCAATATCAAACAGTATCACGCCTTTCTGACGTGGTTGATGTTCATGCGGATTGATTTCCGCTGCACTCATTTTCTTTTGTTTCCCTTTATCACCCTCGCTTAATGCCCTTTTGCGTGAGGTACATCACGCCTTGCCGCACACTATTTCTGCCGATTGGGGGTTATCAGTATTGTATTCGGGTCTAAACAGTCAAAGGATGTTGCTGTATGAGTCTGGATCGAGTTGACCGCGATATTTTGCGGATCTTACATGCCAAAGGGCGTTTACCGGTCGTTGAGCTGGCCAAGTTGGTTAATCTCACGACATCGCCCTGTTCAGAGCGGGTAAAACGTTTAGAAAAAGAGGGATACATTCGCGGTTACCACGCGGATCTCGATCCGGGAAAGTTAGGCTTGGATGTGCAGGTCTTTATCCATATTCGGCTTGATCAAAGCAGCTTCTCAATTTTTGAACGTTTTGCTCATGCTGTTGCGGATATCCCAGAAATCGAAGCCTGTTACTCGCTCTCTGGTGATTTTGACACCATGATTAAAGTGCGCGTCAAAGACATGAAAGCGTATCAAGCGTTTATGTCGGGCAAGCTGGGCTCTTTACCCGGCGTGATTCAAACCCGTAGTGAGTTTGTGATTGAAGAGCACAAAACCAGTTTTGGTATCAACCCTGAGCTGATTTACAGCTTGCCAAGTTAAGATACTCTACGCCCGAGGGGTGCTTATACCCTTCCTACTTGAAGCTGCAGCGGTGTTGGCTACGTTCGTTCACCCCAATCACATAGTGTATCTATGCTCATGGGGATGAACTCACTTGCCGCCTACCTGCAACTCCAAGTAGTTTGGGTATATTTTATTTCTGCGGAGTTTACTATGGTTCAACTCTCTGTGGTGTCTCGTGCTGAGTCACCGGAAATCTCGTCAGCAATCGAAGCTTTGCAGGCTGAATTTACGCGCCTAAAAAGGCAGTATGCCAATACGCCTTATCCGAGTTTGACCCACCGTTTGCAACGTTTAACCCAGCTCAAACAGGCTTTATTGCGTGAAAACGAAGCCCTGATTGCCGCCGTGAATCAAGATTACGGTTTCCGTAGTCGTTTTGATAGCGGCCTGTGCGATTTACTGCCAACGTTAAATCATCTCAATTACACGGCTAAGCAACTGAAAAAGTGGATGAAGCCGCAGCGGCGACATGCAGGATGGATGCTGCTGCCTTCACGTGTTGAAGTGCAATTTCAGCCCTTGGGCGTCGTGGGGGTAATGGTGCCTTGGAATTTTCCTATTTTGCTTAGTCTTGCACCACTGATCACCGCTGTTGCTGCGGGAAATCAAGTGATGGTGAAATTGAGCGAGTACACACCTGCCACCAATCAGGTGTTAGCGCGTGTGATTGCCGCGTTAGGCGATATCGCGGTTTGCGTACAAGGTGATGCGAAGGTTGCCGCGGCTTTTAGTGCCTTGCGATTTGATCATCTGCTGTTTACAGGCTCAACCGCCGTAGGCAAGTTAGTGGCGCAAGCGGCTGCGAAAAATTTAACACCTGTGACGTTAGAGTTAGGGGGCAAATCTCCAGTGATCATCGCTGACGATGCGGATCTCGCGCGCAGCGTGGATAACATCATGCTGGGTAAAACCACCAATGCCGGGCAGATCTGCGTAGCACCGGATTATGTCATGCTGCCGCAAGCGAAAGTCGCGACCTTCGTTGAGCTTTATTTGCAGCGTTTTGCGCGCCGTTTTATCCGTCATGGTCGTATGGATGTGACACAAATCATTAACCAAGCGCAGTTTGACCGATTACAACACTGTTTGGATGATGCACAGCAAAAAGGTGCCAAACTCAATACTGTGGTGGGCAAAACGGTAGAACTCGAAGCAAGGCAGATGCTGCCGTATCTGTTAACCGAAGTCAGTGATGACATGCTGGTGATGCAACAAGAGATCTTTGGCCCGATCCTGCCGGTGATCGGTTATCGCAATATTGAAGAAGCGATTGAGCGAGTCAATCAAGGCCCACGGCCATTGGCGCTGTACGTGATGACCAAAGAGAGCCATCTGGCTAATCATATTTTGCAGCGTACCCACAGTGGTGGTGCGTGTGTGAACGATACCTTAATGCATGTTGCGGCGGATGATGCGCCATTTGGCGGCATTGGTGAATCAGGGCAGGGGCATTACCACGGAATCGAAGGCTTTAAGACTTTTTCGCACAGTAAGACGGTGCTGCGTTCAGCCGCGTGGTTGCCACGTAGTGGTTGGCTGCTGACTTATCGTAAATCCGTGCAGCGTCTGCTAACACGGTTTTTCTTACGTTAATTCACGATGATTAATAGTTACTTCAAGCCGAGTTTCAATTCGGCTTGAAGGTTTTTAAATTCTCGATCATTAAACCCAAGATGTATACCCAACCTACAGCTTCAAGTAGGAAGGGTATAGGTTAAAAGTAGAATTCAGCTTTAATAGAGAGATAACTTTCACTGCTCAGGTAAGCCATCGGCTCATTATTGGCCATGGCAGATAAATAGTAACTCTCAGCCACCCAGCGCCAGTGATGGTTAATCCGACCGGAGGCAGTGAGTTTATAAATCTGCGAAGCATCCTCTAAATCAAACAGACCGGAGAGCAACAGTTCGGTATCACTCACATCGTTGGCTTGCCAACGTAGCCCTAAAAATAGGTCGTTGTCATAAATGGTTGCCGGGGCAGAAGTATCTCGGTTATCCCAAGTGTATTCCGCAATCAGTCCCAATTGCCCTTGAGAAAAACTAAAACCATACAGGGAATATTCAAAGCCAGCGACGAGTGTTCCGTAGGTACTGCCTTCTCCCGATTTCAGTGTTCCTTCCCCTTTGACTAAAAGATCATCCTTTGTCCATTGCAGCTCAGTGCCGAACTGAAAAATTTTGGCGTAACTTTGTTGCCATTCACTCGCTGCTTCTATCAGCAAGGGCTCACGGCTATTGCCATAGAAAGCGCTCAAGGCAATATCCAATTCATCCTGCCAGAAACTCACACGGCTCGCCAAATCGAGAGGCTGTTCGCCGTCAGGATAAAGTGCATCACGGCTTACAGGTTTAGTTAAAGCTCGCCTTTGATTGGGGTCACGCCACGTTCTGGTTTGATGAAATGGCAGTATAAGAAACTGCGTTTCTCCCCACTCTGGCAACCAGCGCATTTGCAGCATAGGTTGCCCCATTTTTTCCTCGTAACCCAATGCGATGCGCCCATCATACTGATTCACAATATTGACGGGTTGGTAGACTTCCGTAACGCCCCAATACACCAATCCATAGCCAATGAGCCACTCAGTGGTTTCCGCAGCATAGGTCAGGTTTGCTTCCCGAAAATTGATCAACCCTTGTTCGGATGGTGCTTCGTATTCCATATAAGGGGTGACGTTTACGGTCCACCCTTGTTCATTCCACCAAGACATTCTGGGTGCAAGGATTAGGCTTGCTGCAAAATGATCACAACACGCCGAGCTGGGAGAGGACTCTTGATAAAAGTCCGCAGCAAGGCCGATATACCCTTCAACTTTCTCCTCGGCGCCGGAGAATGACGCCCAAAGAGAGAATGGCAATAGGGCGTAAATCAGTTTGTTCGCCATCAGTTATGCCTGTATGCATTGCGAAGTTGATTCGGTTCAAAATAAGAAGCGGGAACGTCAACACCCAGCTGCATGTTTTGCCAAATCAGTGTTGAGCTGCGCTGGTTTTGCAGATTGTCCATTTGCGCGAATTTGGGTCGCCAGTAACGCTGGTTAAACTGCTGATACTCCGTTAAAGAAAGCTGCTTAAATAAGCTGCCTTTACGGTCGTAATACTCAATCTTTCTGGGTTGGTAGATGGATTGGTCGATCCAGGCGACCAGTTTGGAATAGCCAGAGTTTTCATATTGTGGGTAGCACGCCAATAGCCAGAATTGCTGGCCGTTTTCCGTCTTTTCCTCAATTAGCTCGTAACGATATTTATCCAGTTCCCAAGAACTCATGTCTTCATAAGCGAATTCACTACCCATAAATGGACCTGAACGGTTATTGGATGAAATGCGTTTAACCCGTTTGACCGAAGGCAGGTAGAGCCATTGATCATCCGCCTCAATCGCGTGGCTGAACGTGAGTAACGCGGTTCCCGCAATGTCCAAAGGTGCTTGAAAATAGGTCACGATTTTGTCGCCATCGTTCTCTTGTTCAATTCCTTTGATCATCAATTGGCGCGTCACGGTATCACCATTCGATGCACTGATTTTCATTTGAACATCAGCGGTATAAGAGAGATAGCCACTATCTCGATTCACCATTTCCGTTGCGATATCTAACCCTGACAGAGTTTGTTGTGCCATCACACTACTGGAAAGTGCTAGCAACATGGCTGACCACATTCTCATCTTCATTTCCTTATAAAAATCCCAATCTCGCAAGCAAAGTACCGGAGTTCGGAGAAAGTGGAACCTGTCCAAGTGGACAGGTTTAAGATCTGAGTGGACAGGGTAAAAATAGAAGGGCAATAGGTAGCATAAAAACTCCAATACACAAATTGTTACGTAAGGAGTTTTTATATTATGGAATTAGAACTGATTAATCTGAGAAGCCAAGGAAAAGAAATCATTGCAACGATTGATGATATTCTTGGCCCTGCTGAACAGCGTTATTTTGGTGAGGGTTATAAGCGCACTCAGTATCAATGTAGTATTCATTATCAAGAAAAACACGCTCAGGGATTAATTAGCGTTTCTTATAAAAATGATTGGTCTAAGAAAAAAACCAAAGAACGAAAGCCGCATTTGAGTACGATCGATGCATTTTTAATTGCAGGCCAAATTTCTTATGGTCTTATTAAGAGAAGCTTCCATCTTTCTAAAGATCAAATGGCACAATCATGGATTAGAAATATATCCATAAAAGCAGGGGCAGAAGCTTTGGAAAATTTAGACTCCGTCATTGTGAATGCTACTTTGATTAATTCTGAACCATCTATAGACAGTATGTTTGGTATGCTCAGTCGTGTAAAAACAACATTAGATAGTATGGAAGTTGAAGTCATCATTGATCATTCCATCGGGAAGTTGAATCTTTGTGAATTATCTTCAGAAGATAATGATGAATATTTTAGCGATGATTTCCGTCTTAGACGCTGTCAATTGGAAAATAGCACATTTAGCGACTCCGTCTGTGCGGTTTCCAGTGAATTAGTTTTCCAATGCCCTGAAAAACAATCTGTTGGTGCTATGGGGCAATACCCTAATGCATTAATGATGGTGGATTGGCTTACCTGTTTTGCTCAATTAGCTCAGCTCATCATGTACCGACTGGATAACTTGGATCGTAGTAATACTCACAACCTTTGGATGCGCTCAGTTTCTGTATCTACACCATATCCCATTATCCCTCGTCGTAAGCACATACTTACATTGAGAAGTTTAAAGAATGCTTTAGTCAGCAAGAATGACCAATCATGGCGTTTATCCACGGTATCCGGCTCTGTTGCGGGACACCCTGAGTTCAACTTAACAGCCAAGCTTTGCCACCAATTACCACAGATGCCACAAGGAGAAGTAGCGTGAAAATTGCCATATCAGGAACCTATTCCACAGGAAAGACAACATTAACCGAAGCGCTTTCTATCGCTACTCAAGTACCACGTACTCAGGCAAGAACAATGCGTGAGATCCTTCCGGATGCTGTACCTGGAAAAACGCTAGAGCAGTGTAACCCTGCTGAGTTGCTTAATTTAGGTTTAAGTCGTTTAAGTGAACGAGTTGTCAATGAAGAGCGGTGCGGTAACAAATTTTTCTCAGATGGCTCATGTTTACACGAATGGGTTTATGGGGCTGCACGCCTTGAAACAGGAATTAACCCTAACGACAGTGATTTAGTGTTGGCTATAAAACGTTTAATGGGGAAACCTTATTTATCGGTTCATCGTGGTTATATTGATGCATTTGGAAATGTCGCTAAACGCCATGCTAAGAAGACGTATACAAAATTTGTCCATTTGCCCATTGAATTTGATCTGGTAGCTGATGGTCATCGACCTGTATCAGAAAGATTTCGACAACTTTCGAATGATCTTCTTTTATCAACAGTTAAAGAGCTGAATATTCCCTATATCACAGTAGGTGGGGATCTTCGAAACCGATTAATTACGATTGCTGAGCATTTTAATTTGCCAATCTATGTTGATGTTGATGAAGCAATAGAAATGGCAGTAAAGAAAGTGAAAACAGAAGCGATTGCGATAGAAAATTACCGACTTTCTATTTTGTCTCCACAAAAAGCTTAAATAATATATAGGAAATAATTCACCATGGAAAAATGGACAACGCCCAGAGCTTGGCTAGTTATAATGGCGTGGCTTGCTGTTATGGTTATTGCTTTTATGGGGCTAGGTAAACTCAGCCTAAATAATGATTACAAAGTCTTTTTTAGTAAGGACAACCCAGACTTAGTGGCTTTCGAAGCAATTGAAAATAAATACAACAGCAATGACAGCGTGTTGATTGTTGTACATCCAAAATTGGGTGATGTATTTCAGCCGGAGGTATTGCAAGCGGTATTGGAACTTACCGATTACGCATGGCAAACCCCGCACTCATATCGTGTGGATTCGATAAGCAATTACCAGTACACCTATGCGAAAAATGATGATCTGATCGTTGAAGACTTCATCACTCAGGCCAACTTGAATCAGCCTCAAGGCTTACAAGAGAAGAAAGCGTATGCGATAAAGCAACCGGAGTTAGTGAACCGCTACTTGGCTCAGGATGCACACTCGACAGCGATTAATGTGCTCGTCAGTTTGACCACCGAAGGGCAATCTGAAGAAGTGCGTGAAATTGCTCAATTTTGGCAAGACAAGAAGCAAGAGATGCAAGCTCGCTATCCAAACCTTTCTTTCTACTTGACTGGGCAAGTGATGCAGAACGATGCGTTTGGTGAGGCCGCCCAACGTGATATGGGGAGTTTGGTTCCAGCAGCATTACTGCTGATCATTGTTGGAACGGGCATTTACCTACGTAGTGTCTGGAGTTCAGTCGTGATGACACTCACGATCGTCTCATCCATCTTTATCGCTTTAGGATCAGCCGGGTGGCTTGGTATGGCCATTACCTCGCCATCGGCTTCTGCTCCTTTGATCATCTTAACGATGGCGGTAGCGGATTGTATCCATTTCCTCCAAGGATACCGACAAGGGATTCAAAATGGGCTGGTGAAAAAAGACGCGCTTCAGTACTCCATGCGTAAACACCGCTTACCGATCATTTTGACCAGCTTGACCACCGCGGTGGGCTTCCTTTCGATGAACTTCAGTGATTCTCCACCGTTTAACGATCTGGGTAATATCACGGCTATGGGTGTGCTCGCTGCCATGTTGTTGACCTTATTCTTGGTCCCCGCATTGCTTGCTGTGCTGCCGGTAGGCCGTCAGCGTAAAGTGAAACCGCTGCCCGTTTCAAACCCACAAGGTTCAGCAAAGCCACTAGAGCGTATTGCTCAGTGGTCAATGGTCAAACCAGTGTTGAAAATCGCGGTTGTTGTGGTGTGCAGTCTAGTTGTCGCCGTGAATATGGTTCGCAACGACATTGATGACACTCTATTTGAGTATTTCGATCACTCTTATGCGGTGCGCCAAGCGAATGATTTTACCTATGCGAATCTCACTGGTGTAGCGAGTATTCAATACGCGATCAGACCGGAAAAAGGAGAGCTGGTGACATCGCCCGATTTCCTGAACAAGCTAGACCGCTTTGTGGCAACCGCGCGTGAAACACAGGGTGTTTATCATGTGCAGTCACTCACTGACATCATGAAGCGTTTGAATAGCAGCTTGCACAACGATGATCCGGCTTTCTACCAATTGCCAACGGATCCCGATTTGTCTGCGCAAACCTTGCTGCTTTATGACATGTCTCTGCCTTATGGTTTAACCCTCAGCAATCAAGTTGCACTGGATAAACAAGAGCTGCGAGTGGTTGTGACGGCGAAGAAGATGTCTTCCAACGATTTGGTGAGCCTTGAAGCAAACTTACGCCAACAATTGTTAGCTCTATTTCCTGAATCGAGCGTAAGCCCTGGAGTAAGTGCCGACATCATGTTTGCTCATATTGGTTACCGTAATAACGTCAGCATGTTAACGGCATCTGCGGGAGCTTTGCTGGTGATTTCATTGCTCATTGGCCTTGTGCTGCGTTCGGTACGTTTAGGCTTAATTAGTCTGTTACCTAACGTGCTACCTGCTTCCATCGCATTTGGTCTGTGGGGCATTCTGGTGGGCGAAGTTGGGCTTAGTCTATCCGTCATTGCGAGTATGACATTAGGTATTGTGGTCGATGACACTATCCATTTGCTCTATCGTTTCCATACTGCGCGTAAAGAAGGGCAATCAGAAAATGAGGCGATTGTGGCAGCAATCAGAGAAACAGGTGTCGCCATTATCGGTACCACTTTGGTGCTCAGCGCTGGTTTCTTGGTGTTGGCAAGCAGCAGCTTTAAGATGAACGCCGATATGGGCTTGATGACGGCCATTACAATAATGATTGCACTTATCTTGGATCTCTTGTTGGTTCCTGCATTACTCAAAGTCACAGGACAATCGAAGAAAGTGCTGAGACAGCAAACGCAGACTGCCTCAGTTTAGCAATGTATCTTGATGATAGGCTTAGGAATTTCTAAGCCTATCCATTTTGTTGTTTATTCTTTGTACCAACCGAGCTCAATCGCTTTCGCAATCGCATGGGTACGATTATGCGTTTCCAGTTTCCGATAAATGTTTTGCAGATGGTACTTCACTGTGCGTTCACTGATGTTCAATAGTCGGCTGATTTCCCAGTTACTTTTTCCTAGCTTTAACCATGGCAGCAGTTCGCATTCTCGATCGGTTAATGGATTGAGAGGCGGAGGTAGATGCAACTGCTGTGCTTGGTGTGCGATAGCGTCTGACGCACTATACAAATGGGGCGTGAGTAAATAGAGCGTATCGATTTCATCACTGGATGGGTGCCTATTGCCAAAGGAAGTCAGAAAAATCGCTTTCTTTTCGCCATGTTGGCCAGCGAGAAGTAATCTTTTTCCGTAATCGGGATGATTATAGGGATCCATTAAAGCCATTATTCCTCGTCCAGATTGCAGTACTGCCGCGACGAAAGGATCGTTTTCTGCTCTTTTATGGCCAAAGCAAGTAGAAAATTGGGTTGGAGAGAATCCATAGCAGAGTGGTTCTAGAGGCGAACGCTCTCCAAATGTGCCTAATATGCTGAATTCAAATGAAATGTCTTTTTTAAGCTCATCGAACCAATGGTGTATCGATGCTGAGTTTTCTGCGCACCTAAGTTGGTTGGCTAATTCAAAAATCCGATGCTTATCCATAAGCTATTGTGTGTCCTAGCGATTGGGTGTTGAGTTGTAACATGAAAGAAAGGATCTCGTTCTTCTTTTCCCTCTGTTTATCTCATTACTACTTGAGACTGCAGCCGTGTTGGCGGCAACGTCAAGTCATTTGGGTACATGCCGGAGTGACTTGAAGTGCAATCAGTTGCGGCATTGTGCGGCAATTTTTGCTAGGTGAGCAAGTGCCAAATATTGGTTTCCTTAGATTACACGCATTTTGGGGTGATACGAATGTTGTACAGTTCTTTTGATGGTGGGTAGCAGGATGTCACGTCAAATTGAAAAATAGCAGTGTTATTGAATGTAATTAAATATGTGGTATTTGTTATTAGAGTTGCATTTTTTCTCTTTGTTTATGGGGTGATAAATAGTGTGTTGTGCTGTTTTAATGCGGATTTTGTAATTCAATCAACGTATAAATAGGCGTCTATATTGAGGTATATATGGTAATACCTATTATTGTTGGTAAATAAATCTAAAATATATATCTATGCTTATTAAGGTGTGATGATGGTCAAATTTTAATTTTTCCTTGGGGTATAGAATGCGCCTGCTTTCTAAGCAAAACGACGTAAACTGGTTTCTTGATTATTTGTAACGGAGTTGTATATGAAAAAGAAATCAAAAATCATGGCACACATTCGCAGGACTCGGCACATCATGATGCCGTCTCACCGTGACTACTTTGACTACTCTTTCTTTACCCAATCGACATCTCATCTGTAACGAGAGCTTTAGGCTGCTTGTCAGCTAAAGGTTCGTCCTATACCTGCTTTCCTCATGTTGAGGTATTAAGGCATATTCATTGATTTTTACGCCCTTTGGCGTGATGTGAAATCATGTTGGTTTTGCCTGCTCCTACCGTAACTGAGTGAATCTCTAGGTATGCCCAAGAAAAAATATCATTATTAAGCAAAAGAATATTCACTGGTTCTTAGGCTGAGGCTCTCCATTATTTCTATCTCAGCCTTTGTGACGGCAATATTTATTTTGCTGAGCGATTTCCTGCACGCTAAAAATAATTTGGCTTGGAATTCGTTTATTCAAAAAAATAAGAAAGGCTAAATATGAATTCATTAAAAATTGCTACGAGTTTATCGGTTCGCTCTTGCTTCACGACCCAACGTGAAGTGGTGGATGTACTGAAAACCGACTTCTGTGACATCGGTGCGGCGGTGGTTTCCGTCGAAGACGTACAAAACGGCGTCATAGATAAAATGAATGCGACCGGTTTGAAACTGCCGATCTTTGTTGCTGTGTGCTGCGAAGACCAATTCCCAGATGATTTTTGCGCTGATATCACCGGGGTATTTGAGCTGTGTGATGCCAAAGTCGAGTTCTACGGTAAGCAAGTGGAAACTGCCGTACGTCGTTATCAAGAAAGCCTGTTGCCACCTTTCTTTGGTACATTGAAAAAATACGTAGACATGGGGAACTCCACTTTTGCTTGCCCAGGCCATCAAGGTGGTCAGTTCTTCCGTAAGCATCCGGTTGGTCGCCAGTTCTTTGATTTCTTTGGTGAAACCTTGTTCCGATCGGATATGTGTAACGCAGACGTGCGTTTGGGCGACTTGCTGATCCATGAAGGCGCCCCACATGATGCGCAGGCTTATGCTGCGAAAGTGTACAATGCGGATAAAACCTACTTCGTACTCAACGGCACATCGGCCTCCAACAAAGTGGTGTGTAACGCGCTGCTGACACCGGGAGATTTGGTGCTGTTTGACCGCAACAACCATAAATCCAACCACCACGGTGCGTTAATTCAAGCGGGTGCGACACCGGTTTACTTAGAAACGGCTCGTAACCCATTTGGTTTTATCGGCGGGATTGATGCACACTGCTTTAACGAATCTTACCTGCGTGATGCGGTACGTAATGTCGACCCAAGCCGCGCGGAAGCGAAACGCCCATTCCGTCTTGCCATTATTCAGCTCGGTACTTACGACGGCACGATTTACAACGCGCGTCAGGTGGTGGATCGCATCGGTCATTTGTGTGACTACATCCTGTTTGACTCAGCGTGGGTCGGCTATGAACAGTTCATCCCAATGATGAAAGACTGCTCGCCACTTCTTCTCGATTTGAAGCCTGAAGATCCGGGCATCATCGTGACTCAGTCCGTGCATAAACAGCAGGCGGGTTTCTCACAAACTTCGCAAATCCACAAGAAAGATCACCACATCAAAGGTCAAGAGCGTTACTGCAACCATAAACGCTTTAACAACGCCTTTATGCTGCACGCCTCAACCAGCCCATTCTACCCGCTGTTTGCGGCGCTCGATGTGAACGCCAAGATGCACGAAGGGGACAGTGGCCGCTACCTATGGCGTGAAGCGGTGAAAACTGGTATTGAAGCCCGTAAGCTTCTGATGAAAAAATGCAAATACATCAAGCCGTTCATCCCACCAATGATCGAAGGTAAACCTTGGCAATCTCACCCCACCGAGCAAATTGCCGATGATTTACGTTTCTTTGAATTTGAGCCGGGTCAGAAATGGCATGCGTTTGAAGGTTACGAACATGGTCAGTATTTTGTTGACCCTTGTAAGTTCCTGCTCACCACACCGGGGATTGACCCAGAAACCGGCGAATACGAGCACTTTGGTATTCCGGCCACCATACTGGCCAACTTCCTGCGTGAGAACAACATCATCCCAGAGAAGTGCGATTTGAACTCGATCCTCTTTTTGCTCACCCCAGCCGAAGATATGGCGAAGATGCAGCATTTAGTGGCGCAAATTGCTCGTTTTGAACGCTTGATTGAAGAAGATGCACCACTGAGCGAAGTATTGCCGAACGTGTACCGTGCGAATCGCGAGCGTTACAAAGGCTACACCATCCGTCAGTTGTGTCAGGAAATGCACGATCTGTATGTCAGCCATGATGTGAAACAGCTGCAAAAAGAGATGTTCCGCGCGCGTTATTTCCCACGTGCGGTAATGAACCCACAAGAAGCGAACTTGGCCTTTGTTCGTGGTCAGGTTGAGCTAGTCCCACTGCGTGAAGTGGAAGGCCGTATCGCCGCTGAAGGCGCACTGCCTTACCCTCCAGGCGTGTTGTGTGTGGTTCCGGGAGAAATATGGGGCGGTTCAGTACAGCGTTACTTCCTCGCTCTAGAAGAAGGCATTAACTTGCTGCCGGGTTTTGCGCCTGAATTGCAAGGGGTGTATCTGGAGCCGACAGGCGAGGGACGAGTGCAAGCCATGGGTTATGTACTGAAACGTTAATCGGGGCATCGGGGCAGAGGTTTCTGCCCCGATGACAACACGAAAAGACCCATAGAAGGGGAATACCATGAGTAAATCCAATAACAAAATTGGTGTAGTGCAACTCACCATTCTGACCATCGTAAACATGATGGGGTCGGGCATCATTATGCTCCCGACTCAACTTGCCCAAGTCGGCACCATTTCTATCTTATCTTGGTTAGTCACTGCCGCAGGCTCAACTGCCTTGGCGTTTGCCTTTGCAAAATGCGGTATGTTCAGTAAAAAATCCGGTGGTATGGGTGGTTACGCCGAATACGCGTTTGGCCGCAGTGGCAACTTTATGGCCAACTATACCTATGCTGTTTCCTTGTTGATCGCCAACGTGGCGATTGCCATTTCCGCTGTCGGCTATGCCGATGTGCTGTTTGATTTTCATCTCACTCCGATTGAAACCTGTATTGCGACTATTTTGGTATTGTGGGTAGCCACTGTGGCCAACTTTGGTGGTGCGCGTATTACTGGCCAAGTCTCGAGTGTCACTGTTTGGGGCATCATCATTCCGGTGATTGGAGTATCGATCATCGGTTGGTACTGGTTTGATTTTGACTTGTATCGTGCGGCATGGAACCCACATGGCTTGCCATTCTTCCAAGCGCTCGGCGGCTCAATTGCAATGACGCTCTGGGCATTCTTAGGTTTGGAGTCGGCGTGTGCTAATGCTGATGCGGTGGAAAACCCAGAGAAAAACGTACCGATTGCGGTCATGGGCGGCACCTTGGGGGCTGCGGTGATTTACATCATCTCGACCAACGTGATTGCTGGGATTGTACCAAACGCCGATCTGGCTAACTCGAATGCACCGTTTGGTCTGGCTTTTGCGCAGATGTTTAACCCAACCATGGGCGCGATTGTCATGGCGTGTGCGATCGTGTCTTGTACTGGCTCTCTGCTTGGCTGGCAATTTACCATCGCGCAAGTGTTTAAAGCCTCGGCCGATGAAGGTTTCTTCCCGAAATTGTTCTCTAAAGTGACCAAAGCCGATGCTCCTGTGGTGGGTATGCTGACCATCGTGTGTATTCAAACCGTGTTGAGTTTGATGACCATCAGTCCCTCACTCAATAAGCAGTTTGAGGCGTTAGTGAATTTGGCGGTCGTGACCAATATTATTCCGTACATCCTCTCTATGGCCGCGCTGGGCGTGATGCAAAAGCAGCTCAATGTGCCTGTCAGCCAAGCGAAAGTGGCCAACGTGATGGCCTTTATTGGTGCCATGTACAGCTTCTATGCGTTGTACAGTTCAGGTGAAACCGCGGTCATGCTTGGTTCGATTGCGACCTTCTTCGGTTGGGTGCTGTACGGTGCGATCTCGCGCTCACAGCAAAATACCCCGTTGAAACACGCCTGATCAGGGTTAAAGCTTAAGCCATCAGGTCAACAGCGCAGCGAGTCTGCGCTGTTTTTCTATCCGCGCGGTTTTCTCTCTGATGCTTCTGTTTCATCGACTTTTCTTGCTCAAAAACGGTGATATTCAAAACAAGTTTATCCATAACGCTTTTCAGCGCCTGTTGAACTGACTACACTAAGCGGCGTTTCAGAATCGTCTGAAACACAACAATATTCTCAGGGCGGGGCGAAATTCCCCACCGGTGGTATGCCGCAAGGCGAGCCCACGAGCGCTCGATTCGTCGAGGTCAGCAGATCTGGTGAGAAGCCAGAGCCGACGGTTACAGTCCGGATGAGAGAGAATGACAAACACACTGAATCTCAAGGTGCGGCGTTGCTACATCTTTCGGTTTTCAGTGCTTTTCGTTTTGGATTTTGATCCCTCATAAGCCCTGATTCTGGTCATTTTTTGGAGTATTACCATGAATCAGTCCTCATTACTTGCCGAATTCGGCGACCCAATTACTCGTGTAGAAAACGCACTGCAAGCCTTACGTGAAGGGCGTGGTGTGCTGCTGCTCGATGATGAAGATCGCGAAAACGAAGGCGATATTATCTACGCAGTAGAATCTCTTACTACAGCGCAAATGGCGCTGATGATCCGTGAATGCAGCGGCATTGTCTGTTTGTGCCTAACAGAAACACAAGCCGATCGTTTAGCCCTGCCGCCTATGGTGGTCAACAACAACAGCGCTAACCAAACGGCGTTTACGGTATCCATTGAGGCCAAACACGGCGTAACCACGGGAGTTTCCGCGCAAGATCGCGTCACCACCATCAAAACCGCAGCGAACCCACAAGCAAAGCCAGAAGATTTGGCGCGTCCCGGCCATGTATTCCCATTGCGTGCTCGTGCGGGCGGGGTATTGGCGCGCCGTGGTCATACCGAAGGTACGGTCGATTTGATGCAGATGGCAGGCTTACAACCAGCCGGTGTGTTGTGCGAACTGACCAACCCAGATGGCAGCATGGCAAAAACGCCCGAAATCATCGAGTTTGGCAAACTGCACAATATGCCCGTGTTGACCATTGAAGATATGGTGCAATACCGCATTCAGTTTGATCTAAAACTGGCTTAAAGTTCCACATAATGAAAGCCCATGATTCGTCGCTAACACATGGGCTTTCATTATTCTTTTCTGTTGTAAACTCTTTTTATTTCAGCTAAATCCACTTTATGTATCGGTATTCTTATATTTTTCTGACGTAATAGTGCTAGCATTGCAGCCAATTGTTATACAGGAGGTTGTGTATGAGTTTTCGCCATATAATTACCAGCATCATGGCATCGCTCTCCTTGCTACTCGGTGGGTGTTCTTTATTGGAAGTGAAGCTGGATAGCCAAACTACGCCATTGACTCAGCAAGAGTTGAATATGCGGCTGATGACTCGCGAATATGCCCACCAGTTTTTCTCTGCGGTCGAGCAAAGTGCCGATCAAATCGCTGCGCAATATGAAGCGCAAGATAAGTTGCATCAATCCTATGTCTTACTCTGGAAAATCAATGCGGAAGAAGGTTTACAGCGTTCGGCTTATCAACTTTCACCCATGGCTGCACTGATTGATAGTTGGGTATTTACGCAACAGATGGACAATTTTTTCCAAACAGGGAAAGGGCAATCTATTTTTAACGGTGAGCAGGCTAAGCAAACGGCAGCCCGATTAACTCGCGATATGGAGCAATTGGCTCAGTCGTTGCTGAAAAAAGAGCGTTATCAAACGACGCAAACCTTTGTGAAATCTTTTGCTGTCGCGCACCCTTTTACTGATCTCACTTTCACGCGCACTCCGGCTTATCGAGCTTGGTTGCAAGAGAATCAGATTGATGAAGCGCAAGCCATTTCCACATTGGGAACTATGCCAGAAGCGATGAGTGATGTTTCGGATCGGCTCAGTCTAGTATCGGAACAGACCCCGAAAATCATGACGTGGAAAGCGCAGTTGATTGCGATGAATAGTGCGCTGAGTGGCGAGCAATTGACGGAAACGCTACAAAGCATTCAAGCTTCATCCGCATCATTTCAAGATTTCGTGAATAATAATCCTGAATACATGCGCAACCTTGCAGAATATATGGTCATTGAGCTGCAACCCTTGGTGGAAGATATTGACCAGAAAACCCAGCAACACTTGGATAAACTCAGTGATGAGCGAGCGGCGTTGGAGGTGATGGTAGCCAGAGAGCGAGCTGAAATCGCGGCGATTATCCATACCGAACGTGCACAATTTGCCGCCGATATCGATCAGATTTCGCAGAATGTGTTGGCGTTAGCGATGGATAAAGTCACGCAATTTATTAAGAGCACCATCATATACTTTGTGCTGTTTATCGGGGTGATCTTTTTTGCCCCGCTCGGTCTGGGTTACTGGCTGGGTAAACGCTCTACTGGAAAACGAACAAGCTAAGTTGTTCTGTAATAGAAAAAGGCGGGATTCCCGCCTTTTTGCTTGTATGCTACCAATTGGGCGAATGTTTATTTCGCCCACAAATTGTTCTGCTTACCAACCCGCTTCTTGGTGATCAATCTCGTTATGGATGAGGGTGACACACTGTGAAGCAAACAGCATTTTGGGGCCAAGGCTGATTTTTTCTACCCCGAGACGCTTCATCGAGTTACCGCTCTTTTTCGGCATCGGGATATGGTCGGTCAGAATAAAACACGGGTTCGGGCCAATCTTAATATCGCGAATGGAATCGCCTTTTTTATCCATCATGTACAGCGAATGATGCTCCGCCAGCTCACCGAGTAGGGCTTCAAAGCTGATGGTACGCACGGTTAAGCCCGGTTGAACCACACGCGTTTGTTCTTTGCCCATGCCAACAGAGGCATCCAGCGCTTTCACCAATAGAGCTATCAAGGCCGCTTCATGGAAGCCGCCCACATCGCTGATTTCATTCGCTTCGACGGTGATGGTGCGTGAATAATCGCGCGTGCTTTCCAATACCAGATGAATCACCACATCTTCACGATGCGACTGCGCGGTAAACAGGCTGTTCATCATGCAGTGCGCTAAAATTTCGGTATGGCATTTGCCACCAATTTCGTCCAGTAGGCGTTGGCTATCGGTCGGTGCGGAGCGAGCTCGAAGGATAAAACTGCGCATGGTATTTCTCATTCGTTGTCATTCAAAGTGCGGTATTGTCGCTAAGCGCGCCGAACTTGACCAGTCTTTTATGCTGCCGGACTACGAGAGTCGTGACTCGCCGATTTATTCGATGACGCTCTGCTCAAAATAACGCTTACTGAACTCAATAAACCGCTTTAAGCGCACCGGTTGATATTTGTCTTTATGGTAGATCAGGGAAAACTCAACGCTTGGGATATGCCAATCCAGAAACACTTCGACCAATTCGCCGCGGGCGATCTCTTGGTGGCAGTAGAAAGTGGGTACGCGAATGATGCCGTTATGCGCCAATGCTGCTCGAACTAACACTCGGCCGTTTTTACACTGTAAATCTCCATCAACAGGCACATCGAGAGTTTGCTTCGTCTCTTGGTGTTGGTAGCTCCAACGTTTTACCGAACCGGTTAAGCAGCGATGCTCGGCGAGTTGTTTGGGATGTTGAGGTTGACCACACTGCGTAAAGTACGTGGGGCTAGCGAGCGTGCTCATGCGGATTTCAGTGAGTTTACGCGCCACAAAGCTGGCATCTTCTAATTTGCCCATCCGAAATGCTACGTCAAAGCCTTCTTCAATCAAATCAACACGATGACTACTGAAATCAAGGTGAATACGCACATCGGGGTTTTCCTGCATAAAAGCACTGCAAATATCGGCAATTAACTCTTCCCCAATATGCCCGCCCACACTGTTGATGCGTAGCTCACCGCGCGCTTCTTGCACATCATCTACAGCGGCTAACACGGCTTGTTCAATACTGCTCAGGGCTTGTTCACATTGACGATAGAAGAGTTCTCCGGCATCCGTGAGCGAAAGGCTGCGTGTGGTGCGGATGACAAGAGTGACGCCCATGCTGTTTTCCAACTGGCTCAACTGGCGTGAAACATGTGAGCGAGAAACCTCTAGCTCTTCCGCCGCTTTGGTGAAATTGCCGAGTTTGGCAATCAGTACAAAGGCGCGAATGTCGGCCAGATTGAGTTGGTTAAGTTGCATTGAGAGTCCCTTTTATTTGTCATTATATGGCAACAGTTTGTGAACCTGTCGACTATATATCAACAATCTGCTTTCGCCTAGACTGCACGCATTGCAACGAACTCCTGTGTTCAGGAGAATTTTTCTCAGAATCAATAAGGTAATCCCATGAAATCATTAGTCGTTATTACAGGTGCAAGTTCTGGTATTGGTGAAGCTATCGCACGCCGTTTCAGTGAAGCGGGTCATCCACTGCTGTTGGTGGCACGCCGTGTGGAGCGTTTAGAGGCGCTGAATCTGCCCAATACACTGTGTGAAAAAGTGGATGTGACGGAGGCCGCGACCTTAGTGGCTACGATTGGGAAAGCCGAAGCGCTGTATGGCCCTGCGGATCTGCTGGTGAACAATGCTGGTGTCATGCTGCTTGGGCAGATTGATACTCAAGAAGCGAATGAATGGAAGCGCATGTTTGATGTGAATGTGCTAGGCCTGCTCAATAGTATGCACGCCGTGTTGGCCGATATGAAAGAGCGCAACCACGGTACGATCGTGAACATCAGTTCTATTGCGGGTAAGAAAACCTTCCCGAATCATGCTGCTTACTGTGGAACTAAGTTTGCGGTACATGCGATTTCTGAAAACGTGCGTGAGGAAGTGGCCGCCAGCAATGTGCGCGTGACGACGATTGCTCCAGGAGCGGTAGAAACAGAGCTGCTTTCACACACCACATCAAGCGAAATTAAGGAGGGCTACGATGCTTGGAAAGTGGATATGGGCGGTGTGTTGGCAGCGGATGATGTGGCGCGTGCGGTGCTGTTTGCTTATCAGCAGCCACAAAATGTGTGCATTCGTGAGATTGCGTTGGCACCGACTAAACAGCAGCCATAGTCGCACATGGATGAAATGTTCATCCAACGTTGAACAGTTGAAGAGAGCGATCTGAGAGGGTCGCTTTTTTGCTAATTAATCAACTTGTTGAGCTTGAATTATTAATGAGCCTACAACTTTTGTTGTATTTTTTTTGTGAAAAGAAAGTGTGCTAGCTATGCTTGTTATGAGTGTTCATTCCTATTACAAAATAGTTTTAATTTGATGACATATTTCGTTGGCGAATTTTTGAATCTAAGCAGGGCTGAATATTTTTCAGGGGTACAATAATGAAAATTGCCAACAAAATCGTGTTTTCAATGACTTTACTTTCAGTTATTGCGGTGGTTCTTGCAGGGGTGTGGATCGGTTGGAGTGCGGTAAATCTTTCCAAGCAAGCGATCTATCAACGAGCATCCCATCAACTTTTGTCGGTACGAGAAACCAAAAAAACTGAAATTGAGCGCTATTTAAAACGAGTTGCTGGTCAGTTGATCACACTCGCCAATGTCGTTTCGACAGTTGATGCGATGGAAAAGTTAACCCAGGCCTACCAAGCTTACCCCGTTGATCAAGTTCCTGCTTCTTCGTTTAGTGCTTTGAAGGATTACTACACAGCTCAATTTGGTCAGAATTACCAGAAGTTAAATAACGGCCAAGAAGCAAACCCGTTAACGCGTTTGAGCCTGTTATCCAAACCTGCGGAATCGTTACAAGCACGTTATATCGCCAGCAACCCTAATCCGCTCGGTTCCAAGCATGAATGGGTGAGTGATTCGCTAGGCAGCGAGTATGATGCTCTACATCAAAAGTACCATCCTGGAATTAAGCAGTATCTGGAGCAGTTCGGTTTATACGATGTGTTTATGGTCGATAACGACGGTAATGTGGTGTATACCGTATTCAAAGAGCTTGATTTTGCGACTAATTTACTTAATGGGCCCTACAAAGATAGCGGGCTAGCAAGAGCTTATGTGCAAGCCCAAACATTAGCCAATAATCAGTATTACCTCGATGATTTTGCTCCTTACTATCCTTCTTATGAGGCTGCGGCTTCGTTCATTTCGACCCCTATTTTTAACGGTAGCACCCGAGTCGGGGTACTTATCTTTCAGATGCCAGTGGATGAAATCAATAGCATTATGACGTTCGATTCACGCTGGAAAGAGAACGGGCTGGGCAAAACGGGGCAGAGTTATTTAGTGGGCAGTGATCAACTGATGCGCAGCCAGCCTCGTTTATTATTGGAAGATGAATCGGCCTTCATTGGGTCATTAGCGAGCGACAGAGCGGCAGTCAATCAAATTCGCAGTAAACACTCAGCGATTGGCTTGCTTAAGGTCAGTTCACAAGCGGTGGACAATGCCTTGAAAGGAGAAAATGGGCTAGTGATGGAGAGTCACATTTTGGGCACTGCTTTACTTTCCGCATACACTCCACTTGATGCATTGGGTCTACGCTGGGCGCTGGTTACTGAAATACAGGCGGATGAAGCCTTGACGGATGTTGCGAAGCTTTCCAACGAAGTGATTGTGAAAGTGCTGGTCGCCATCGTCGTCGGTGCGGTTATTGCGACACTTGCGGCGCTGATGGTGGGCAATGGGATTTCTAAACCCATTCGTGATTCGATTAGCCAGATTCAACTGATGAGTCGAGATAATGATTTAACCATGCGGTTGTCCGAACAAGGCAGTGATGAAATCCGTCAGTTGGCGCAAGCGCTCAATAGCATGTTGAACCATCTGCAAGAGACTATTCGTCAGTTTGCGCAAGCGACTGATAAATTGAATTCCCATACCCAAGTTATTGCACACAATATGACGGGAGCGCGTAATTCGGTTTCCGACCAGCACGAACGCACCGAATCTGTGGTCACCGCGGTGAACGAAATGAGCGCGTCGATTACCGAAGTTTCTGAATTTGCGCAGCGAGCAGCAACGTTCGTGCAGGAAGCCAATCAAAAGGGCCACGGCGGTGTCTCGGTGGGCAATGAGCTAGCACGAGATATGACATCAATAAACCAACAAATGGCCTCGGCCGTTGAAGCGATTTCACGGCTAAATCATGAAAGCCAATCTATCGCCTCGGTACTGGATGTGATCCAAGCCATTGCCGAGCAGACCAACTTGTTGGCCTTGAATGCCGCAATTGAGGCCGCTCGTGCTGGAGAGCAAGGGCGAGGTTTTGCGGTAGTAGCGGATGAGGTGCGTAACCTTGCTGCAAAAACGCAAACATCGACCGAAGAGATCCGCAATAAAATTGATCGCTTGCAACAGGAAACACAATCTGTAGTCAGTTGTATCGAAGGGGCGAATAATACCGTGCTTCGCGGTGTCACGACCTGTAACAGCAATACTGACATGCTCAAGCAGATCGTCGATATGCTCAATGACTTGAACGAGATGAACATCCAAATCGCCACTGCAACTGAGCAACAGCGTGGTGTTACCGAAGACATTAACGCCAATATGACTTCAATTTCAGATGTTTCTGCTTCCGTGACGGTTCAAGTTGGCGAGGTGGGCTCTATCGTGAATGATCTGTCTTATGAAGCGACGGAGTTAAGCAAACGGATGGGGCAGTTCCGTTATTAGTCTCTAGAAAGCGTCCCCGATTGTAAAATCGGGGATTGGCTTTTATGGCCACAGCAAATCTTCTTGCCAACGCTCGGCGAGAAAATCAATGAACTGTCTGACTAAAGGTGTCTGGTAACTGCGTGACAGATATACCGCCCAGATTGAACTGCTTGGCAGATAATAGTTCGGTAGCAAGGCTTGCAGTTGTCCAGCTTGCAACAGCGGATTGGCCAAATCACAGGGTAGACGAATGATCCCCTTATGATTTAATGCGGCGCGGCACAAGGTGCCCATATCATTGGCGCGAATATTGCCATTGACCAAAACGCTAAACTGCTCGTTATTTTTTACGAAATCCCATTTATTGCCACTGATATGCACTAAGCAGTTATGGTGTGCCAAATCTTGTGGCAATTCGATAGGCGCATGTTGTACTAAATATTCCTGAGTGGCGCACACCACCATTCCGACTTCAAGCAAGCGGCGCGCGATCAAGTTTTCATCGGGCTGTTGCGTAAAGCGCAGCGCGATATCGACACGTTCATCGACCAATTGTGAAAAACGATCGGAGGCAAGCACATCAAAATGGACTTGCGGATGCAGATCGGTAAAGGCGATTACGGCATCGAGCAGCATGTTTTGTGTTAAACCTATCGGTGCCGAAATGCGAATGCTGCCGCGTAATGCCCCTGATTGCTCCAGTGCGCGCATTTCCAGCTCCATGGTCTGATGGAGAATTTGCTCACAGCGTTGTAGCGCTTCCTCACCGGCTGCAGTCAGGCTGACTCGGCGTGTCGTACGATGCAACAAGCGCTGCTTAAGCCAATCCTCAATCTCTTGAACATGGCGCGATACCTGTAAACGGCTGAGGTTTAGGTTATCTGCCGCTTGGGTAAAACTGGCGGTATTAGCGACTTCAATAAAGCTGCGCATGGCCGTTAGGCGATCCATAAGTGCTCTCATTTGCAAACTAACTAGATACAATGTACATCATTTTTGCGCATTTATCGCTCTCGATGCGACAAACTATACTTATCCTCGTTGAACACACTCATCTAAATAGATTCAAGAGGAAGGTAAAAAATGAAAGTCGCAATTCTAGGTGCATCTGGTTGGATTGGTAGTCATTTAGCTGCTGAAGCGAAAATGCGCGGACATGAAGTGGTTGCGATCGTTCGTGACCCTGCCAAAGTCACCCTCAAAGGCGTAGCGATACAGCAACTGGATATCCTAAACCCAGAGAGCTCACTCAAATCTGTGCTAGAAGGCGTGGATGCTGTGATTGCCTCTATCGGCGGTCGTGCCGCAGGCAACCATGAAATGGTCGCGAAGACCGCGCAGCGTCTACTCAATGAGCTGCCACAAGCTGGTGTTGCTCGTTTGTTATGGGTTGGTGGTGCTGGTTCTTTGGAAGTGGCTTCGGGTGTGAAATTAGTCACCGTTCCGGGTTTCCCAGAAGAGTACAAAGGTGAAGCTCTAGCACAAGGCGAAGCGTTGGAAGTTTTCCGCGCAAGCAACAGCGATGTGAACTGGACTTTCGTCAGCCCAGCGGCCGAAATTTTCCCAGGCGACAAACAAGGCCAATACCGTGTGGGTGGCGATCAACTGCTGACCGACAGCGAAGGCAACAGCCGTATTTCGGTTGCTGACTATGCGGTAGCGCTGATTGATGAATTGGAATACGCCGATCATCCTCGCCAGCGCATTGGTGTAGCGTATTAATCCAAACAAGCGGTTTAATCAAAGGATGGCTCAGAAAGGTGCGCGGCATCTTTCTGAGTTTTGATATCCACTTCTTATTGGACGTTACTGCGGTGTTAGCGAGATTCGCTTCTTCACTTTGCGAGAACAGAACGGTTAGGTTTCGAGTAGCGAAACGGCCAGAATTGGAACAGCAAGATAGCGCCCAAGATCCCCGCCAAACTCAATAGTGTACGATTATCCACAGCACCATCTTGCACTAAAACAGACAGTAACACCCCCACGGTAGGTACCAGATAGTTACTCAAAGAGGCGTAAGCAGGGCCTTTGCTCATAATCAGTTGCATAAAGAGAATGTAAACCACACCGCCGCAGAAGACCCCCAGATAAAGGCTAGCCAGACCGGATTGGATTGAAATGTGGCTATACGTGAGCTCACTGCTCAGTAATGCTACGGGCAGTAATTGTAGTGCCGACAGCACAATCACATCACGAGCGACCACAATGGGATTTAGTTGATCGAGTTTTTTAACCAAAATCATGCTCAGGGCGAAACTGAGCGCAGCAATAAAAATGGCCGTAGCACCATAAAAACTGCTCACGCCTTGCACCTGTAACTGGGGATAGAACAGATACAGTAAGCTTGTAAAGCCTAACATGCCGCAAATCAGTGATTTGGCATCCAAACAAGCGTTTTTCAAAAACAGCGGAGCAAGCAAAATGGTGAGCAGTGGATTCATACCCGTAATGACGGCCGCATGGCTTGATGGGGTTGTTTGTTGCCCCCATGCCACCAAGAGAAACGGCAAGGTAGCTTCCAATGTCGCGATTAAAAACAGCAACGGCCAGTGTCCATGTTCGCGCTTCAATTTCAACCAATAACACGCCACAATCAGGATCAGCGCACCGAAGGCTGAGCGTAGAGCGGCAATCCAAATCGCAGGGATTGATTCCAATGCAATACGATTGAACTCGTATTGTGATCCCCACAAAATCCCGCACATAACCAACATAACTAAATATTTCATAACGAGTCCTTATTCCTACCCATTTGCCGCTAAGCTTCAACGGCAAATGGTGCAGATGTAAATCAAGGCGCGGATGCGCCTTGGTTGTAACATCCCGCCACGGCTAAATTTGCAGGACAATTTTTCCTTGCACGTGTTCGGTTTCAGACAATGCATGCGCTTGTGCCACTTGCTCAAAAGGCATTTCTTGAATGTTCGGCAGTCGGATCTCACCGTTATCAATCAGTGTGGCAATGTGTGATAACTGCTCGCCACTTGGCATCACCAGTACGCGCTCGTGGGCAAAAGTGTAGTGAGCCGGGATCTGGTGTGTTTTTAGCGTTGAAATGTATTTGCCTGATGGCTTCACTGTGTCGTAGATACCACGCGCATCGTTATCCACCACATCAAACACATAATCAAACTGACCAAGTGTTTGCAGATAATTGGGTAATCGGTAATCCACCACTTCTTCAGCACCGAGTGATTTAAGGTAGTTATGATTATTGGCAGAGGCGATGGCGGTTACCTTCGCACCTAAGTGAACCGAAAACTGTACTGCGAAGCTCCCTACACCGCCACTGGCTCCGTGAATGAGAATTGATTGTCCTGGTTTTATCTCAGCTAACTGGGTTATGGCTTGCCACGCCGTTAATGAAGTAAGGGGCACCGCAGCAGCCTGAGCAAAGGTGAGAGTGCGTGGTTTTTTCGCCACTAAAGACGCATCAACACGGATGTATTGTGCATAAGCGCCATCTTTGGTTAAGTCACCAAAAGCAAACACTTCGTCTCCAATTTGAAACTGCGAAACTTGTTTCCCAATTTGAACCACTACTCCAGAAAGATCCCAACCTAGGATCAGCGGTAGTTGATGCAAGTTCTCACTCGCTAACCAGCCTTCACGCACTTTCCAGTCAACAGGATTGATCCCGCTGTATTTCACCGCGATCAGCACATCATGTACGCCGATTTTGGGAATCGCCACTTGCTCTGTAAGTAGGGTTTGTTGCCCTCCGTATTGATGTATACGGATCGCTTTCATGGTTGTCACATCCATTTTTGTTGCTCCTCACTGTCATACTTAAGTCATTGGGTGTGAAACAAGAGTAAGGAGATGAGGCGATTATTTCTTCGCAAAAAGTAGGTAGGTATTAGTCACTTTGTTCATTCGTCGTAAGGCAAAAACCGCCTTAGGATGAAAGCACATTCACAGAGGATACGACTATGAACAAACAACTTACTCGTCAAATTGAATTCTTCCATGATGCGGTCTGTGGCTGGTGTTATGTGCTCAGCCCACGTCTGCGTAAGCTCGCCAAACAGCAAAATATCCAGATTGTGCAGCGCTGTTTTGTGTTGCAGCGCAGTGATGAAGAGATGATTGAGCGCTTCGGCTCATTAGCGCAGGCCAAAAGTGAAATTCTCAACCACTGGATCGCTTGTCAGCAGGCCGCGGATGACAAGACGTTATTCAATATTGAAGGAATGCGCGCTCAACCTTTCCACTATCCGAGCGGTTATTTAGCCGCTGTTGGTGCAAAAGCCGCAGAGCGATTAGCAGGCAATGAGGCGCATTGGGACTTCTTTGACGAGATCCAACGCTTGCACCTACTGGTGAACGACAACATTGGCGATTTGGAAACGATCGTCAAAGCCGCCGTCAATATTGGTTTAGATGAAGTGGCGTTTCGCCAGATGTTTCATGCGCAAGAAACGCTTGATGCCGTGGAACAGGATCTCGCATTGGCACGCCAATACCACATTCGCAGCATCCCAACCCTTGTTATCAATGGTGAACAAGTGATCTCAAAAGCGCTGACTAACGAAGAGTTAGCACAGATTTTCCTCAACTGATCGAACAATTAAGCATTCAAGGAAACGAACATGACAAAAGTATTGGTTCTGTATTATTCGAGCTACGGCCACATCGAAACCATGGCAGACTACATTGCCCAAGGTGCGCGTAGCGTAGAAGGGGTGAGCGTGGACATTCGCCGTGTGCCTGAGTTGGTACCGCAGGAAATTGCGACAAAATCGGGCATCAAGCTGGATCAAGTTGCGCCGTTGGCGAAAGTTGAGGAACTCGCCGATTATGACGCGATCATCTTTGGCACGCCAACCCGTTTTGGCAACATGGCTGCTCAGATGCGTAATTTTCTCGATCAAACCGGTGGTTTATGGGCTGCAGGGAAACTGGTTGGTAAAGTGGGCAGTGTATTTACCTCGACAGGTACTGGCGGTGGTAATGAAACGACGATCCAATCATTCCACACCACTTTATTTCATCATGGCATGGTGGTCGTTGGTTTGCCTTATGGCATTCCGGAAACCATGGATGTCAGCGAAGTGAAAGGCGGTTCTCCGCTGGGGGCGGCGTGTATTGCCGGGCCTGATGGCAGCCGAGCGCCTTCTGAGAAAGAGCAAGCCACCGCTATATATCAAGGGCGTCACGTTGCGTCAATTGCTGCCAAACTTGCGCGATAAATGTCACAGGCGGTGCAGAAGCACCGCGCTTTTACAGAGTGTAATCAAATATCTTTCTTGCCACTTTCGGTTCGGTATACTCTTTTTCCATTTACTGCCATTGACGGCATTAATAAAGCGCGTAGCGATGAGGTTAGTGGGTTACGCACGCGCTGAAAATGGGATGAGAAGGATACGAGAATGTCAGCAAGGATCTCTCTGGAAATGTGGCGTGCGTTTATCGCTGTCGCGGAACATGGCAGCACAGTCAAAGCTGCTGAGCAGTTGCACAAAAGCCAGTCAGCCATTTCTCACAGCATCAACAAAATGGCAACCATGCTGGGTCAAGAGCTGTTTATCATAGAAGGTCGCCAGTCGGTGCTCACTGAGCTTGGTAAACAGCTTCTGCCTAAAGCACAAGAACTGCACCACAATGCATTGCAAATCGAAAAGCTGGCGATGAAATTTCAAGGCGAACTTGCGCAGGAAATCAGCATTGCTGTGGATGTATTATTGCCTGCCCGTTTTGTGTTGGAAGTGATCGACCGCTTTCATTTGGTTTATCCGCATATCTCACTGCGTGTTTATGAAACCGCATTGTCCGGTGCTTCACAACTACTTAATGATGGCAGTGTTTCTCTTGCTATCGCTAGCTCGTTGCCTAAAGGCATCATTCTTGAATCCTTGTTTGAAGTGGACATGCTGTGTGTTTGCGCCAGTGATTTCGAGTTGGCGCAACGAAAAAACATCATGCAGGCAGAGCTGAAAACGTTTCGTCATATTGTGATTCGGGATTCTGGCAATCAGGATGTGGATAGCGGTTGGATCGGTTCCCACTTACGTTTAACCGTGACTCATCCTAGTACCGCACTCAGTAGCATTATTGATGGTATCGGGTTTGGTTGGCTACCGAAGCACCTAGTTCAGCCATACTTAAATGATGGACGTTTGGTGTTGGTGGATCTCGAACATGGGCAAAAGCGCAGCGTAAAATTTCAATTGGGCATGAGAGCAGATTCATTGCAAAACAGCGAGTTGATGACCTTATTTGAATTTTTTAACGCCTTGTGCACCATGCCAACGGTGTTGAATGAAGAGTGACAATTGAGCGATGAAATAAGCTAGGTTCATCGAATAAAACCAAGATCTTTTTCTTCGCAGCAGCTTGGTTTGCTTATCCACCTTGTGGCACACTGCATGCTCATTAAACCGACAAGGAGAAGTCGAATGTCTAGTGCCGTATCTCGCGTGCCTGCGGCGTCCAGTGCCGATGCTCTGGCGCATTTTGAAGCGTTGTTGCAGTTTGAAACCGATTGTTGGGACGTGCACCACGCGATCACCAATGAAAGACAAGATTTTGTGTTACTCGATGTTCGCGGTGAAGCCCTGTATGCCGAAGGACATGTGCCATACGCCATCAGCTTGCCGCACTCACGCTTGAACGAAAAAAACCTTAGCCGATTACCCTATGGACACACTGTTTGTGGTCTATTGCGCGGGGCCTCACTGCAATGGCACTGAAAAAGCGGCGATTCGCTTAGCCAAATTAGGTCGCCCAGTGAAGAAAATGATCGGCGGTGTGACCGGTTGGTTGGACGAAGGTTTTACGTTGGTTACTGAGTAACGTGTTTCGACACTCCACCATTTGGATGCCATGTAAGATAAGCGGTCGCCTTTGTAAGCGGCCGCTGGTCGTTTTTATTGGTGAGTGAGTCTAAATTTCTGATAAGCCCGTTCGGGCGAAACGTTTCTATTGCGAAAAATTGCTGAACTGATACCGTCAGTGTCATTCGATACATCGCAGTACAAGGGAACGAAATGGAGTATTTAGGCGCGAGTGCGTGGATTGCCATGCTATTGGTTTTCATGGGTTCCTTTGTGCAGACCGCGATCGGCTTTGGGCTCGCGGTCGTTGCATCGCCGCTGCTGTTTCTTATTTCGCCGGATTATGTGCCATCACCAATCTGCTTAGTCGCGTTGTTTATTTCGGTGCTCAATGCGATGAAACATCGCGAGAGTATTTCGATTGGCGGCTTAAAAATGGCCTTAATCGGGCGCATTCCGGGATCGATTGTGGGTGGTTTGCTGCTGATGTGGATTTCCACGCAGGCGTTGGCGCTGTGGCTTGGCTTGTTGGTGCTGTTTGCGGTGGCGGTAAGTTTGCTGCCACTGCGCATTGAGCCGAACCCAACTCGAATGGGGATTGCGGGATTTTTCTCGGGCGTATTTGGTACCAGCAGTGGCATCGGCGGTCCTCCTATGGCGCTCCTGCTGCAGCATCAAGAAGCTAATCAATTGCGCGGTAATTTGTCAGCCTTCTTCGTGTTTAGCTCGATCATCTCTTTGATGGTGCAGTGGCCGACGGGTTTTTTAACGTGGCACCATGTGCTACTGACTCTGCCGCTGCTCCCCGCCGCATGGCTGGGCTATGTGTTAGCTCGTAAAACCACTCACTCATTGCCGAAAGAAAAAATTCGCTTTGCGGCGCTGGCGCTCTGTTTGGTGAGTGGTGCGACTGCGGTGTGGCATGGATTTTTCTGATCATTCATTTTCTGTTCATGGTCGCCGAATTAGCGTTAGGCGCATGAAACACCTTCAACAACGTGAGGTAAGGTAATGTTAAGAACACTAGGCAACATTATTTGGTTTTTATGCGGTGGCATAGTGATGGGATTGGCTTGGTGGCTATTTGGCGTGCTGGCGTTTATCAGCATCATTGGTATTCCGTGGGGACGTGCTTGCTTCGTAATGGGGAATTTCTCATTTTGGCCGTTTGGTTATGAAGCCATTTCCCGTGATGAATTGACTGATCAAACCGACATAGGTACCAGTGGCTTTGGCGTTTTGGGCAATATTATTTGGTTTATTTTGGCCGGTTTTTGGTTGGCGGTGGGGCATATTTTGTCTGCGGTGGCCTGTTTTATCACCATCATCGGCATTCCGTTTGCCCTGCAGCATTTAAAATTGGCGGTAATCTCATTGGCGCCGATTGGTAAAACCGTGGTGCCAATTGAAGAGGCCGCGCGAGCGCGTTATCGCGCTCGTTAATACGCTTTAATGCCGAATTCACGCAATTTGGCGGGTAAAATGTCATCCAGTTGCGTGATCTCATGAGATTGGATCTCAATCAGTGCTAACCCGTGTGCTTGATAAAGTGCGCGGGTTTTTTGTTGCTCACTCGGGGCAATGTCACCTTCATCTGTTCCCCAAAATTGCAAATAGACCTTGCCGCTTGGCAGATAAAAATCACTGGTCACTTCTTCTTCAATCGGCAGTGGGCGCTGATAAGCGTGTACCACGCCAGCCAGATACAGCCAGTTATCAATCAGCAGTTCACCCGTTGAACGCACATAATGCCCATCCAAAGTACGGTGTTTGGCAGCAAACTTCTGGCGAAAGCTGGAATAAGATTTATCGGTCGCGTGAGCCTGTGCTTCTTGGCCGAGAAATTCCACCACGGATTGGCGTAAGTGGCGGTTACGCAGGATGGCTTCATGCCAGACCACAAACCCATTACCTGAGCTTTTCTCTTCACGCTGCTGCGCTCCGGCACGTAGGCCGCTCTCGGTGGCGTGCCACCCCGACTCGCTGCGCGCTATCCAGCCTAATTCACTGAATAACTGATTCATTTTCTTCGGGTTTAATTTGAAGTATTCCCCGACTTGCGTGGCGGTGAGTGTCTGGCCTGAAGTGGCGTGTAAGTCGATCAGCAAGTTTTCCGGCCAGACAATAAAACGCCCATACTTAGGGTGCTGGGCATATTCTCCCCCAAATTTGGTGCCGAGATCGGTCAATATCCACTGCTCATCGTGGCGATGGATGTAACCTGCGGTTTTCAAATCCTGAAACAGCTGTTTGGCATCTTGCTGGCGCTTTTTTGCCAAGGCGGAGGTGGAAAGTTTGTTGACCATGCGAACTTCCTTTGTGTTACTGACTTAAGTGCTGACAAATGGCATCAGCCAGTTGGTGACTGGCTAAGTTACGTTCAATGATATGAGTGGGTAGTTTGCCTGCCGCTGCAACCTGTAACCAATCTTGCACCATAGCTTCAAAGCCTTTACTGGCGAGCATCGGTGTCCAATCTTTTAAGGCCACTCGACTTTCTTGGTTATCTCGCCACCTTTTTCCTTGAGTAAAGGAATCAAACTGATAAGCCACATTGTCATAGCTCGCGGTCACCTGTTCGGTAGTGATACCAAACTGACGGTTCATCGAAGCGTGCAGTAAGGTATCGCCCGCTTGCCATTGAACATCAAGGCGTGCAAGTTGCCCGCCGCTGATGTGATGGGTCAAATGAATATCGTCTAAGTTGCGTTGACGCGAAAGGTTGACGCTATCTAGAGGATGAATGAAATCATCAAACACAAACGTGCGAATATCGCCGGGCAGGGCATGGCGATGTTTTTCCCAACGTAGTGAACGCAGTGCACCGCATTCCTGTTGGTGCAGCTCGGGCAGATGTTGGTTATAAAGCGGGATATGGCGACGGTTAAATCCGACATAAAGTGGCTGGCGATGCTTTTCGGCAAGCTCATACAAGGTTTCACATTCTTGTGCGCTCGCCGCGAGCGGTTTATCGACAAAGGTTGGAATGCCTTGAGCGAGGAAAAAGGCCGCCAAGGTGCTGTGTACCTCTGTTGCGGCGTGGATCATCACCGCCTCGACACCATGCTTCAACACATCACGATAGTCAGTGCATGCGGCACTGACTCGATAGCGTGCAGCCAATGCTTGCAGAGTGTGCGAGTTGCGAGTACATAAAATCAGTTCAACATCGGGTAGTTGGGCTAATACGGGCAGGTAGGCTTTTTGGGCGATATCCCCTAGACCAATCATAGCGATTTTCATGCTTCACTCATCTGTCATCCGAAATAGGTCTCAGGCTAACACGATACGCAAACAAGATGAAAAATGGATGTGGAAGTTGAGCGGAGATCACGCGAAATCGGCGTGCACCTAAACGTTAAAACGGGCTGTCTTTGTTGAGTGCATTACAAATTTGAATGATTGCCAGAGAGAGCCCAGATTTGATCACTTGTTGTTGGCGCTGCAACTGCAGGTGGTAAAAGCTGAGGTCAATATCGTCATCGGGCTCCACCACGTTTAAGTGCAACATGCCCATTTTTTTGACCAGATTGAGTGCTTTGATTGGCGCAAGAATTTGCGGGTCAGTGAATTGGTACTCGGTGGCATCATGGTTGAGCTGATTACGCAGTTTGATCAGGTGTTCAATATCGTGGAATACCTCATCTGGGATCACGCCCAAACCAAACAAAAGTTTTAGGCGAACGGTAAGATCACCCAGCGGCCCTGTATCGTGCAAGAGTGGTTCGACTACGGATTTCACCGCGAAATTGTCTTTACGGAAAATACGTTGCATCAGTGCATCAATGGCTTCGGTTAGCACATCAACCGTTGTAATGAAGAATCCTCGTACCGTGTGGGTCTGATTCAAGCGCTCCAGAATGTCGGATTCGTTAATTTTTTCTGCCATAAACTGATCTGTTGTTGAGTTAAGTCGAGAGCGAGTGACAGCTCTCGACATTTTAAGACTACCGATAACCGCATTTTTTCAAACGGTTATCCTGATACTTCAATCCATTTGTTGATAGAGAGCTTCAATTTGTTGCGCTTCAATACTGTCTGCTGCCAACCCTGTATAGCGGGCAAGTGTAGAGCGAATGCCTTCTTTTTCAATACTTTGTTGTAATTCGACGGCTTGGGGATCACTGCTATTGCGATATTTCAGCGCTGCGGCAATCCCTTTCAATAACATGCTGTTTGGTAAGCCGTACTCAATTGTACCGAGTAAAGGTTTGATTAATCTATCATTTGTGCCAAGTTTTCTCAGCGGTTGGCGCCCAACGCGATCCACTTCATCCACCAGATAAGGATTGGCAAAGCGGCTTAGGATTTTCTCGATGTAGGCGCTGTGCAGGGCGCGATCAAAACCATAGCGGCGGATCAGCACTTCACCGCTCTCCTGCATCGCTTGTTTCACCTGTGCATGAATGCTCGGATCTTCAATCGCTTCACGGATGGTGCGGTGACCTTTTAAACAGCCCAGATAAGCCGTCACACAGTGACCTGTGTTGAGGGTAAACAGTTTGCGCTCGACAAACGCCATCAGATTGTTCGTTTTTTCCATCCCCTCAATTTGTGGGATCTCGCCTTTAAACTGCTGCTCATCAACAATCCATTCGCTGAAGCTTTCTACGGTCACTTCCAGCGGGTCGTCGTTAGCCGCTTGCAACGGTGGCACAATGCGATCGACTGCGGAATCCACAAAGCCCACTAATGCATCGGCTTGTTGTTGTTCTTCGGTAGTGAGGAATTGATACACCTGCTGCTTAAGGTGAGTCGTGCCGCGCACCATATTTTCACAGGCGATGATATTGAGCGGTTGCGTATTACCCGCAGCAAAGCGAGCGCTCAAACCCTTGGCGATGGTTTTGGCAATAATATCGAGTACCGTTGGCCCCACTGCTGTGGTGACTAAATCGGTTTTGATAATCCGCTCGATCAAAGCCTCACTGGCACTGTTGACAGCGGTGACGTGGCTAACGGTTTCCATTTTGCATTCGCTACCGACCACTTTGACTTTGTATGCTTGTTGATGACTTAGTTGATCCACGAGAGGCTCGTTGACATCGGCGAAGGTGACGGCAATGTCCGCATCCGCCAGAAGTTTGCCAATAAAACCGCGGCCAATGTTGCCTGCACCAAAATGAACTGCATTCTTTTTCATCTTTACCTACCTCAATGTTGAATATTTCTCTCACTGCCTGAGGTGAGGTCAGCCACATAGGGGGCGTCGCTGACCTCGTTTTGCCTCAGGAGCAAAAACGTTATGCCGCTTGGCTGGTGGCCAAAATGCTCAATACATCACTCACATCCTTGGTGGAGGTGAGTTTATCGATAGCATTTGGGTCATCGAGGGCATTGGTAATGGTGGTAATGACTTGAATATGTTCATCATTCTTGGCCGCGATACCAATCACGAGTTTGGCGACATCGCCGCTGTCTTCACTAAAGGCTACGCCTTGTGGGTATTGGCAAATCACAATGCCGGTTTTAATCACGCGATCTTTGGCATCCACAGTACCGTGCGGTACGGCAATAGATTCACCGAGGTAGGTCGAAACCAGCTTTTCACGCTCGAACATGGCATCGACGTACTCTGGGTGGGCGTAACCCAGTTCAACTAATTTGTTACCAGCGAAGCGAATCGCCTCTTCTTTATTTTTGGCGTTCAGGCCAAGGTGAATGTTCTCTTTTTGCAGTTGGAATACGCTTGGCTGCTGTACTTCATAGCTGTCATCGTTAGCAGCCAGAATCGAAGGCTTGATCAGCTGACTATCGTTGGCCGCTTGGCGCTTTGCGGCGATAAGCTGAGTCACGAGCTGGCTGTATAGCGCACTGTCTAGGAAGTTATTGAGTGAAATATGCTCGGCATTTGGCGCATGTTTGCGTGCACGGTCTGTCAAATCTTGATGGGTAATCACGATATCCACATCCGCGGGCAGTGAGTTAATCGCCATATTGGTCACTTTGACAGGCAAGCCGACTTCCTGCACTTTTTTGCGCAACATGCTCGCACCCATGGCACTGGAACCCATACCCGCATCACAAGCGACGATGATGCTTTGTACATTCGCCATGTCGATTTTTTTGCTTTGAGTAGCTGCTGGTGCCGCTTGACCTTTTGAACCCGCTTTCATCTCTTGCATTTTCGAGGTGGCTTTCACCAACGCGTCTTTATCGCCATCTTGTTCTGTCGAGGTTTGTGCTTTCATCAGTAGCGCTGCGACGGCGAAAGAAACCGCTGCTGCTGCAAAGATAGAGCACAGCACGCCTAAGATTGAGCCCTTATTGGTCATCAGCAGAACCGCGAAAATCGAGCCGGGAGAGGCTGGAGATACCAGACCTGCATTAAATACGGTGAGCGTAAACACACCGGTCATACCGCCCGCAATCGCCGCCAAAATCAGGCGTGGATTCATCAGGATGTAAGGGAAATAGATTTCGTGGATACCACCAAAGAAGTGGATGATGGTCGCGCCGCCCGCGGTTTGGCGAGCCGTACCCTTACCAAACACCATGTAGGCAAGCAAAATACCAAGGCCAGGACCTGGGTTGGCTTCAATCAAGAAGAAAATAGATTGGCCTGTTTCATTGGCTTGTTGGATCCCCAGTGGTGAGAAAATACCGTGGTTGATCGCGTTGTTGAGGAACAGGATTTTGGCTGGCTCAACAAAGATGGACGTCAGAGGGAGCAGGTGAGCGGTTACGAGGAAGTTAACCCCAGCCGCTAATGCGCCTGACAACACTTTCACAAATGGGCCGATCAGGAAGAAGGCGATGATGGCACAGAGCATCCCAATGATGCCGGCTGAGAAGTTGTTCACCAACATTTCAAAGCCACTACGTACTTTGCCATCCACTTTGTTATCGAAAGTTTTGATCGCCCAACCGCCCATTGGGCCGACGATCATTGCGCCCATGAACATGGGAATATCAGTACCGACAATCACGCCCATCGTGGTGATGGCGCCCACCACCGCACCGCGCTCGCCGCCGACCAGTTTACCGCCGGTATAACCGATCAAAAGCGGCAGTAAATACGTAATCATAGGGCCAACCAAAGAGGCTAACGTCTCATTGGGTACCCAACCTGTTGGAATGAAAAGCGCAGTAATAAAACCCCACGCAATAAAAGCGCCGATATTCGGCATGACCATGTTTGATAAGAAACGGCCAAAATTTTGTATCTTGACCTTGGCGTCTGATGATATCATCGCGTCCCCCGTTGGATGTTCCGTTTGAATTTAATCGTAGTAACGGTTTGGCAAAAAACCGTTGATTGCTTAGTACACAATCACTCTACCACACAAATTTCGAATGGAATCACCAACGGGTTTTTTGTGATCTTTGTGGCGAATATGTTGAGTAAATGCCGATTTTTTAGTGATCGCTTTCAACTTTTTGTCATGTAAATTTAATACAAATTCTGCTTATTTATTTTGTCAATCTATTTTTAATGCTCAATATCTCAATTTTGTTATTTTAAATAAAAATAAAATAGCGACTTTGCTCACAATTGTGAGTTACCAATAGACGGAAAATAAGTCCGATGGTGATTCTTGTCACATTTGATGCCTATTCTTTGCGTGCTCATCCTATACCTTATTTTAATTATTGTTCGTTTTGTAATTTAGCTACGAAATATACCCTTTAACTTTTAGCCTTGCAGCGTTAAGCCGCTAGGTAATAGCACTGCGTTGTTGTCAAAAAGGAGAGGTTGGCCTCTCCTTCGCATTATGGATTATCCCCTTCCTACTTGAAGCTGCAGGGGTGTTGGCTACGTTCGTTCACCCCAATCACATAGTTTCTCTATGCTCATGGGGACTCACTCACTTGCCGCCTACCTGCAACTCCAAGTTGTTTGGGTATATCTTGTTTTTTGAGTGTTACAAGCTGGTTTGATGCTCTGCAATCAGCAGCGACATCTGCTCATCGGCCCGCTCTTGCGCGCTCACAAAATCTTCCCCAGCCGCAAACGGAGTCACCACCTCGTAGTAGCACTTGAGCTTAGGTTCAGTACCCGATGGACGCACAATCACGCGAGCGCCACCGTCCAGATGGTAAATGAGCACATCACTGGTTGGCAGGGTAATCGCTTCGGTTTTACCATCGGCAAAGGTGCGGCGTGCCAGTTTAAAATCTTCCACGATGAGCACTTTACGCCCTGCAATGTCCTTTGGTGGCGTGGCTCGCAATTTATCGCCCACCGGTGGCGAGTTCGGAGCCAGCGCAATGCTGCGCTGCGCATTCACGTGCAGACCATGCTGGCGATACAGGGCTTCAAGCTGATCCCATACCGTTTTGCCTTGTGCATTAAGCTCTGCCGCCAGTTGAGCAAATGCGACTAGAGCAGAAAGGCCATCCTTATCCCACACTGTGCTACCAATGGTGTATCCCAAGGCTTCTTCATAAGCGAACAGGAATTGGTGCTGCTCGGTTTGCTCTTGCATCGCCACGTTGGTCAACCATTTAAAACCAGTGAGGGTTTGGTAATAACGCGCGCCATGAGCTGCGGCGATTTTACTGAGCAAGCTGGAAGAGACGATAGTGTTGCCGACCAGTTGACGATGAGCATCGGTTTGCGAGAGCAGATAGTGACCAAACAGTGAGCCGACTTGATCGCCGGTCAGCATTTGATATTCGCCATCGGCTTTACGCGCGGCAACCGCAAAGCGATCTGCATCTGGGTCATTAGCACAAGCAAGCTGAGCGCCGACTTTTTTGGCCAGTGCCATCACCATATCCATCGCGCCCGCTTCTTCAGGGTTCGGGAAGTTGACCGTTGGGAATGTGCCATCCGGCTCGCGCTGTTCCTTCACGCTGCTGACGTGAGTAAAACCGACATCGGCGAGTAAGGTTTCTGCCATATTGGCACCCACGCCATGCATCGCGGTGTAAGCCAAGCTTAGCGCTTGCGGCTTAGTGTGATGTTGCAACAGTGGGCTTGCACCAATCGTTTTACGGTAAGTTTGGTAATACTCATCACGCAGCCAATGCAGCAGGCCTTGTTGCTCTGCCTGTTCAAGGGCTAGGTAAGGGATCGCTTGCTGCGCCGCTTGGTCAATACAAGCCGCAATACCTGCATCATGCGGCGGAATAATTTGCGCGCCGTTTTCCCAATACACTTTAAATCCGTTGTATTCCGGCGGGTTGTGGCTTGCGGTTACTACAACCGCGGCGGCCGCATTGAAATGGCGTACGCCGAAAGCCACGATAGGGGTCGCCGCGACTTGATACGTCAAATACGTTTTGATGCCGAGTGAAGTCAGCACGCTTGCGGTATCATGAGCGAACTGCTGTGAATCTGGGCGGCCATCGTAACCAATCACAACGCCGCGTTTTTTGGCATCGGGTAATTGAGCAATCAAGTACTGCCCCAGACCCGCCGCCGTTTCTTGGATCACTAAACGGTTCATTCGGTTCGGGCCACAGCCGACTTTGCCACGCAAACCCGCAGTACCAAATTCAAGGCGTGATTGAAAGCGCTCGGCAATCTGCGCGTCTTGCTGAGTATCGATCAACTGTTGCAGTTCTTGACGAGTTTTAGGATCCGGATCTCTGGCCAACCAGTGTGTGACTTGTGAATTCATGGGGTCACCTTTGTCTATTGAGGTTTTGATAATTCAGTCTATACCCTTCCTACTTGAAGCTGCAGCGGTGTTGGCTACGTTCGTTCACCCCAATCACATAGTTTCTCTATGCTCATGGGGATTCACTCTCTTGCCGCCTACCTGCAGCTCCAAGTAGTTTGAGTCTAATTGATATTTATTCTCAAAAATATCGAAGCAATCGCTAAACTGGCGTTGCTTCGATACCGTCTTTCATCGTTCAACGGCTTAAATGGCGTAAGCTGCGCTTCTCTACTTGTTTAAACAGCATAGACAGGGATAAGCAAAGCATCAGATAGGCTGCGCCGACAATCAGCCAAATCTCAAAAATTAGTCCAGATGAGTTGGCGATTTCGCTGCCGACAAAGGTCAGTTCTTGAATCGAAATCAGCGAGATGATCGACGTGTCTTTGATGAGGGATATCGTCTGTCCTGCCAGCGCTGGGGTAATGGCGGTCAGCACTTGTGGGGCAATCACATAGCGGTATTTGACCCACGTTGGCAAGCCAAGCGAATCCGCAGCTTCCCATTGTCCTTGCGGGATGTTGGCAAGTCCCGCCCGCACGATTTCGGCAATGTAAGCAGAAGAGAGCAGCCCAATACACAACACACCGGATAACAAGTTTTCCCACAAGCGGGCAGGACCAAACAGCCAAGTGATCAGCGGGTGAACTTCCGCTGTGTGGTCGCGCAGTAGCTCATCCAACCCCAGCAGCGGAATAAGTTGATTGGAGATGAAAAAATAGAAGATGAAGACAAACACCAGTGGTGGAATATTGCGTACTAGCTGCACAAATGCGTTAGCGGGTAAACGCACAAACCACGCCTTTTGGCTGCGCGCGATGCCGATCAATGACCCTAACACTAAAGCCAGTACCATGCCCCACAAGCTTAAACGTAACGTTGCGCCTAAGCCTTGTAAGAAGTAGGGTAAGCTGCCATCGGCACGCGGCGTGAAAATTAGCGTCCACGCTTCACGCCAATGCCACTGATAGTGAATGCCTACTTCCGAACGGTAATAGAGCCAGCCGATTAGGCTGGCGATTGCGAGCAGTAATCCGCCATCCAGCAAAGTAAAACGATAGCCCGAGGAGGATTTTGCGCCATAGTTATTCATTTACTGACCTGAGGCGATCTGATCCTGCCAATCTAAAGTGGAGAACCAGTATTCGTAACGCGCTTGTAACCAGCCATCGGCCGTGCGATCTGCAATCCATTGATCAAAATAGGCTTTCTTGTCTTCTTCCCCTAAACGCACTGCAAACGCTTCATTGCCTTTACTTAAACGTTCACTGAAAGGAAGGAACAGCGAATCACTGTGTTTGATGCTTTCATGCTCGGGTTTTGGGCTTGAAGCAATCACCGCATGCGCGTTGCCGTTGATCACTTCTTGGAAAGCTTGGGCATCGTCATCAAATTGCAGCACGCTGGCTTTCGGGAAGGTTTCACGCGCCACTTGCACGGTGAAAGCGCCACGGCGAGCCGCGATTTTTACGTTGCGCTTGTTAAAGTCTTCGAGCTTAGCGAAGCCTTCAGCGAGCTTTTTGCTTGCGGCCAGTTGCACACCAGAGTGAGAGTAGGGTGCCGTAAACAGCACACTTTTGGAACGCTCAGGCGTGACTGACATTCCGCCGATGATTACATCAAATTTTTTGGCCAGTAGCGCCGGAATAATGCCATCCCATGCGGTCGGCACAAATTCCACTTGCCAACCTGAATCGGCGGCTAAGCGTTTAGCGACATCAATCTCAAAGCCAATCAGTTCACCCTGCTTATCGCGCATTGCCCAAGGCACAAAGGTCGACATACCCACGCGCAGCGTGCCGCGCTCTTTAATCGCATCAAGATTGGGTGTGTCGTTCGCCACTGCTGGCAAAGTGAAAGCCAGCCCCAACAAGCCCGTAAGTAAGGTTTTGACGCTGAATCGACCTAAACGTTGTCCGAATAATTGCATAAGAGTTCCTTCTTTATTTCATCGTTACTGTGAGCGCCACTGCGCGCCCAATTTATGTTCTAGCCAAGCTGATAATGCTGACAGAGTCAGGGTTAACAACAGATAGATCGCCGCGACGCTGAACCAGATCTCAAACGGCATCGCGGTTTCCGAGACGATATTGCGCCCCTGAGTGGTGAGATCAAAAATCGCCATCACACTGACAATAGACGAGTTTTTAATCAGCGACACCATTTCATTGGTCAGTGGCGGTAATGTACGTTGCAGAAGTTGCGGCAGGATCACATCGTAAAAGGTAAAAAAAACGCGATAAGCCGAGTGAGTGTGCCGCTTCATATTGGCCTTGCGGAATGCTGTTTAACCCGCCGCGAAACACCTCTGCGGTATACGCACCTTGAAACAGAGCGAGGGCAAGCACCGCGGTGGCAAAACGGTCGAGCCCTATCACTGGGCCAAACACAAAGTAGAGGAGGTATATTTGTACCAAAAGCGGCGTGTTACGCACCACCGCGATGTATCCGGTGCCTAAAGCGCGCCCGACCAGGGAGTGTGACTGACGCAGCAAAGCGGTGGTTAAACCCAGAGCCAAGGTGAAAATCAAACTGATCCCAGTCAGCTGTAAGGTGACCAACAGGCCGTGCAGCAAATCACCTGCCCACCACTGCCCATCTTCAAAAATCAGCACATACTCAGGCACGCGGTGCCACTGCCATGTATAGCCCATGGCTTGTGCGCCAGAATCAAGCAACCAGACCAATCCGGCAAATACCAAGATCATTTGCAGGGTGGCAAACAGCAGTGGGCGAAGAAAGCGTTTTATCATCAATGGCTCAAGATCTGATTGAGAAATTGTTGGGTACGCGGATGCGTTGGGTTTTGGAACAACTGTTCAGGTGAACCCACTTCGAGAATTTCCCCTTCATCCATAAACATCACGCGGTGCGCGACTTTACGCGCAAAGCCCATTTCATGGGTGACGCACATCATGGTAATACCATCTTGCGCGAGGTCGACCATCACTTCGAGCACCTCGTTAATGGTTTCAGGATCGAGGGCAGACGTGGGTTCATCAAACAACAAAATCTCCGGCTGCATACAGAGAGAGCGAGCAATCGCGGCTCGTTGCTGCTGGCCGCCAGAGAGTTGAATCGGGTACTTATGTGCCTGATCGGTGATTTTCACGCGCTGTAGAAAATGATAAGCCCGCTCTTGGGCTTCTTGCGCCGAGAGCTTGAGAGTGCGAATGGGGGCGAGAGTGAGGTTCTCCAATACCGTTAAGTGTGGAAACAGGTTGAAATGCTGAAACACCATGCCGATCTTGCCACTGCGTCGGGTTCGCTCATCAAGATCGGGCAACACTCGAATTTCCCCATCATCGATATTTTCTAGGCCATTCACGGTGCGGATCAGGGTTGATTTACCGGAGCCTGAAGGCCCGCAAATCACCACAATTTCCCCTTTATTCACGGTCAGAGAAATGGATTTGAGTGCTTGAAATTGACCGTACCATTTGCTGACTTGGTGAAATTCTATCACTTTCATATTGTTATCTTTGTTGTTCTTCTTGGCATACCTTAGCAACATAAAACTCACATTGCATTAATTGATTCATCCCCATCGGCAGCATTTTTTGTTTGTATCAATACAGATATGGTTTGCGATCTTGGGGGAAATGGGTGTAATTAATTTTTTACGGATTGCTTTGTTTGTAAAGAAAGGTGGAATCTTGCCTTTGTTTAAAAATAGTGCTTGCGATATTTTGCGAGTGCCGATAAGTTACCCGAAGAAACGACAGGTGCAGTGATTACCAAGGCTAGAGCCGTTGACTTGGCTAGGTAAACTAAAAAGTAAAGGAAGAAGTAAAGATGTTGCAAACCGATGATGTAAAAATTAAGAAGATCAAAGAACTACTGCCACCGGTCGCAGTGTTAGAAAAATTTCCAGCGACAGAAACCTCGGCATCGACCACGTTTCAAGCGCGTGAAGCGATTCATAATATGCTGCAAGATAAAGATGATCGCCTGTTGGTGGTGATTGGCCCTTGTTCTATTCATGATCCGAAAGCGGCCATCGAATATGGTCAACGTTTAAAAGTGTTGCGTGATGAGCTCAGTGGTCAGCTAGAAATCGTGATGCGTGTGTACTTTGAAAAACCACGTACCACAGTGGGTTGGAAAGGGCTAATCAATGATCCGTACCTCAATGACACCTATGAAATTAACGATGGTCTGCGTATGGGGCGCAAACTGCTGCTTGATTTGACCGATATCGGCATGCCGACCGCCAGTGAGTTTCTCGATATGATCACGCCGCAGTATGTGGCGGATTTGATCAGTTGGGGCGCGATCGGAGCACGCACCACGGAATCACAAGTGCATCGTGAATTGGCATCTGGGCTGTCTTGCCCTGTGGGTTTCAAAAACGGTACCGATGGCAACATTAAAATCGCCTCTGATGCGATTCGCTCAGCAGGTGCTTCTCACCACTTTTTGTCGGTGACCAAGTTTGGTCATTCGGCGATTGTCGAAACCGCAGGTAACCCTGATTGCCACATTATTTTGCGTGGCGGTAAAGAGCCAAACTACAGCGCGGCGCACGTAAGCAATATCAAGCAAGAGCTGGAAGTGGCTGGCTTACCTCAGAAAGTGATGATTGATTTCAGCCACGCGAACAGCTCTAAGCAGTTCAAACGTCAAATGGTCGTGGCGGAAGATGTTGCGGCGCAGATTGCTCAAGGCGAGCATGCGATCTTCGGGGTGATGATTGAATCGCATCTCGTTGAGGGACGTCAGGATCTGACCCCAGGCTGTAACCTGACTTATGGTCAATCCATCACGGATGCGTGTATTGGCTGGAAAGACACCGAAACAGTACTTCGTCAACTGGCTGCCGCGATTGAAGCGCGTCGTCAGCGATAAGTGAACGACAATTAAAAATGGGCTTCCAAATCGGAAGCCCATTTTGCTTTGCAGGCACTAAACCTGTGCGGAGGTGAACTGAGTTTCCTCCAGTTGACGCAAGGCTTTTTGATAAGCGAGCCATGCTGCCCAACCCGCAATAATGTTGCCGACTAACACACCGATAAGAAGCCCTTTTATCGCGTAGAAATGCGCACCGATCCACAAACATGGTATGTAAAAAGCAAACAAGCGCAGCGCTGAGATAGTCAAAGCCAAGTAAGACTTTCCAAGCGCGTTAGCTACGGACACCATCAACATACAGATCCCGAGTGCGCCAAGGCTTATTGGTACAATCACCAAGTGTAGATTCAGTATTTGGCTTACCTCGGTTTCGCTGGTCATCAGCTCGGCTAACGGTGTGGCAAAAACATACGTCACCAGAGCGATCAGCAGTTGAAAACCTAACACAAATTGACAGGCGATCCGCACCAATTGCCGAATATGGGTGATCTCTTTAGCTCCTAACATGCGACCAATCATAGGCGGCAGTGACATGGTCATCGCTAACACGGCCACTAAGGCGAAAAATTCAACGCGCGAGCCAAGTGCCCACGCGGCGACGGTGGCAGTACCAAAACTTGCCAGTAGTTTGGTGGCAAACATGGAAGATATCGGAGGTAACAGTTGGCTTAACATCGCCGGTCCCATGATATGGCCAAGTGCGGTGAGGCTTTGCGAGATATTCAGATCTTGCCACTGATAACTCGTCCATTGGCGCTGGGCAACCTTAGGTGCGACGATAGCGATACCGATGCCAAAAGCAATAATAGTGGCGATCGCTGCACCATCAATCCCAAGATCGAAAGTAAAGATAAAAATCGGGTCGAGGATGAGGTTCAGGACACTGGTCACCATCATCATGGTTCCTGGCAGTAGAGTATTGCCATTGGCGCGGCAGACACTGTAATAGAAGTACAGCATAGCGCCTGTCCATGCACTGGTAAGCCACCAAAGCCAGTAGTTATCTATGATGGCAAAGACGGTTTCCGGCGCTCCGAGTAGGCCGAGCAAAGGTTGGCGTAATAGGTAAAGCACAAGGGCAATCAGCGCTACTCCTATACCTCCGATGACGATCACCAAACCGCCTAACTGTTTGGCGTATTGAGTTTTTCCTGCACCGATGGCTCGAGAAATCACGGCAGTGGTGGCGATACCTAAACCGACTTGAATACCGATGATCACCATCTGAATCGGCATAGTAAAGCCTTGAGCAGCAAGAGGCAGAACCCCGAGCTGACCGATAAAGGCGCTATCGATCAACTGAAAACTCATCAGTGATAGGACGCCAAACAGCATGGGCCAAGTCATCTGAAATAACTGCTTGGCTATGGAAGAAGTTGAAGTTTGCATACACTCTCGCGCTTTATGAGGAAATTATCCCCTTCCTACTTGTGGCTGTGTTGGCTACCTTTGTTCATCCCAACCGCATCATAGTTTGTCTATGCTCATGGGGATTATGAGAGGCAATCATGTCTCTCACCAAAGGCTAACCTTTGGCAGTACAAATTTGTTCCCAGCAAATTTGTTACTCACTGGCAGCCTACCTGCAACTCCAAGTCGTTTGGGTATACAGCCTATGTTGGGGTGAAATGATTTTTCACAAGATAGGGTTTGTAATTGTCACGAAAATGTTATGTTTTCACTAGGATGGCTTGCGTTCAAAAAAATTCGCCCCAAATTAGATTGAGGGCGAATTTCCTATCTGCAATACCAAGCTTGTTGATTAAATTATGCTTTTTGTCTCGCCCTATACACGACGAAATTGAGCAACCAAACTTGTCTGCTGAGCAAGATTTTGTACTAGTTGACTACACTCTTTTTGAGTATTTTCGGCTAATCCTAGCGTTTCAGTCGAGACATCACTGATGGATTGCACACTGCGGTTCATATCTTCTGCAACGTTGGCCATCTCTTCGATAGCGGTCGCGATTTGCTCATTACGCAGTGTTATGTCTGAAACCTGTGATAGCAGAGCAGTCAATTTATCTCCTGATACATGTGCACTTTCGACACAAGAGACGGAGAGTTTATTTCCTTGCTCAATGGTATTAACGGCGTTACGGGTACTGGTTTGAATTGAAGTAATGACACCTTTAATTTCTTCCGTTGATTCTGTGCTGCGCTGAGCTAGTTTACGAACTTCATCGGCAACCACAGCAAAACCACGCCCTTGCTCGCCAGCACGTGCCGCTTCAATGGCCGCATTTAGTGCTAACAGGTTGGTCTGCTCGGCGATACTCTGAATGACTTCCATGACTTGTCCAATCATCGCACTTTGTGAAGAGAGCTGCTCAATCACAGAAGACGCAGTTTTTAGTTGGCTCGCCATTTGCCCAATCGCATCTACGGTTTGCTCGACAGCATACATACCATCGCGTGCGGCATTTTTTGCATGTACTGTGGCATCGGATGCCGCTTGGGCATTTTGAGCAATTTCAGTGGCGGTGATGTTCATTTGAGTAATCGCTGTGGCCAACTGTTCAGTTTCGCGAGTTTGGGCATCGAGATTATCTGCGGTTGTCTCACTGTTTTTGGACGACATTTTGGCGGCTTCACCGATTTGAATGCTGGAGTCTTGAATTCGGCCAACTATTGCATTGAGTTCAGATTGGCGCATCTTCATCGCAAGTCGAATCTCAGATAAATCGTCTACTCTATCGTTGTACACCAGTTCCATCAGCGGGTTATCAAACACTTTGCGTGCATCTTGTGAAATAGCCTCTAGGCGACGAGTCAATTGAAAGGCTATAAGAATGGTTAACAGAAGCATCAAAGGCAGCCCTGCTCCGGCGAGAAACAGATCGGCCGCAAAACTTAATCCAGCCGCTACGATAAAACCTAAACCAAGGCGCTGCCATAGCCGAGTCCGTGGCATTTTTAAACGCCAATGGGTTTTACCTGCTCGAATTTGTTGATAGAGCTTTTCTGCGTTGTCGACATGTTGCCGGCTGGGGCATAAGCGCACCGATTGATATTCCACCACCTTGCCGTTTTCTTTGATTGGCGAAGCAAAGGCATCCACCCAGTAGTGATCACCGTTTTTGCAGCGGTTTTTCACCATCCCCATCCATGATTTCCCTGCTTTAAGGTGCTCCCACATATCCTTAAATGCTTCTGGCGGCATATCGGGATGGCGAACCATGTTATGCGGTTGATTGACGAGCTCATCAAGTGTGTAACCTGCGACATCGCAAAATTCTTTACTGGCGTATTTAATATGACTGCTGAGAGTAGTGGTCGACAAAAGGTTAAAATGAGGTGGATAAGTGACTTCCTTTTGAGTAACCGGTTGATTAATGCGCATAAAAAAGCTCCAAATCCTAGGTTTTGTTGCGCCAAATACTGTGCGTTGTAATTGTGATAATGCTTGTCTTTTAATGTATAGGTGGGGTTTTGTGAGTAAGCAACTGCGGAAAGATAAATTTTATGAACCTAAGGGTGAATCAGGTGTTTGCCTTTATCTTTATCCCATTTCTACCTGAATCTGTAGCAGTGTTGGCTACTTTCGTTCACCTCAATAATATAGTTTGTCTATGCTCATGGGGATTATGAGAGCCGTCCTTGGCTCTCAAGGCCAACACACCTGCAGCTCCAAGTAGTTTGGGTATGGTTATGACTGATGTTGTGAAAGGGCAGAAAAGTCAGCCTTAGTTTGTTCTAACTTCTGTCGTTATAAGGTTTGGTTGGTGAAAGGGGCGCAAGCGCCCCTTCTCTTTTCCCAAATTGATCGGTTTGGAAAAGTATTTTTTATGCGTACTCGCTTGGCTGCTCTGTACTCTCTTGCGTTGCCAACCGTGGTTTGGCGACTTCATCCACCAGATACAAGATGGATTGATAAGGAATGCCGCTGTGGTGTGATAAGCCGATTTCACACGTGCGGCTGTTACTAAACCCACGGCTGCAGTGCGCTGGCACTTGCTCTTTGAGCGAATGGACCGCGGCGGCATTGAGCTCAGGCGTAGTAAAACCTTTGTCACCCGCCCAACCACAGCACTGAATGTGCTCAGGCACAATAACTTCACTGGCGCAGGCTTTGGCCAATTTCAGCATATCGCCTTCTAAGCCGAGGCGGCGCGAGCTACAAGTGATATGCAGCATGATGGTTTCTTGCTTTGGCGCGAGTGTGAGGTGATCCAGTAAGTAACGACTTACCAACCCAGTTGGCTCCAGAATTTCCATCGGTTTGGTGAACTGCTCAATGCTGCGTTTGGCGCACGGGCTGGTGTCCATCAATATCGGATAACGCCCTTCTTGGCTAGCTTGCCATAAAGCGTTCTCTAATTGCAGAGCTTTGCTCTGTGCAATCTCAGTCATCCCTTTGCTGTCATAAGGCATACCGCAGCACTGGCTGCTGAGCTCTGTAGGCAGGATCACTTCAAAGCCGGCTTTATTGAGCAGGGAGAGGGTAACTTCCGTCAATGGACGCTGATCGGTCGCGCTTGCTTGTTGCCCCATATTGCGGCTGGCACAGGAGGGCAGGTAAACCACTTTTTTGTCACTACGCGGTAGATTTTCGACGGCGAGTTCCAGCGAGTGAGTGTTTGCTTGCGGCATTTCCGGCATCCACAAAGGGGTTTTGCCTTTGCTGATCCGGCGCAGACCATTCACCATCGTACCCACCGATTTTTCTCCGAGCACTTTGGTCGCCAGTTGGTTAGCTTTTAAGCCTATGCGAGCGAGTGTGGTGGTCGCGCTAAAGTGCTCTGCTGTCCAATGCGCAATCGGGGTGAATTTTTGGTATTTGGCGGTGCGCAGTTTTTTGACCAAATCGCCCGTATTGATCCCGACGGGACAACGCTCGGCGCACAATCCAGTCGCGGCGCAGGTATCTAACCCTTGGTATTCAAACACTTGCTCTAGCTCGCTAGAAGCCACGTTTTCACCCGCTGCGCGGCGGCGTTTCAATTCGCGATACAACACAATGCGTTGGCGTGGTGATAACGTGAGGGTGCGTGATGGGCAGACCGGCTCACAGAAACCACATTCGATACAGCGATCCACCAAGTTATCGGCTGCAGGCATGGGTTTGAGGTTACTGATGTGCGAATGCTTATCTTCGTTGATGATAACGCCGGGGTTGAGTAAGCGTTTGGGGTCAAAGAGCGCTTTGATTTTCTGCATCAAGGCGTAGCCTTCTTTACCCCATTCCAGCTCAACATAAGGCGCCATGTTGCGCCCTGTACCGTGTTCCGCTTTCAGTGAGCCTTGGTATTTCACGGCGACGAGTTCGGCCACATCGTCCATAAACGCGCCGTAACGTTCGATTTCACTTTGTTTATCAAAGCCTTGAGTGAACACAAAATGCAGGTTGCCTTCAAGAGCGTGACCAAAGATGATCGCTTCGCTGTAGTGGTATTTGTCAAACAGAGCTTGCAGATCGCGCACACCGGCCGCGAGGTTTTCCACCGGAAAGGCCACATCTTCAATGATGACCGTAGTGCCCACTTCGCGTACAGCCCCCACCGCTGGGAACATGCCTTTACGAATGCCCCATAAGGTCGCTACGGTTTTGCTCTCGGAAGTAAACGGAACCGATTCGATAATGTGGAAGCGTTGCAGCGCGCTCATTACTTGTTCGCACTGAGCGTGTAAGGTTTGCGCATCACTAGCGTGGGATTCAACCAGCAGCGCCGCGGCTTCTAAATCGAGCTTGGCGATAAACTCTGGCATGCCTTTTTTATCGGCCACTGAGCGCAGCGCACGTCCATCCATCATTTCTACCGCTGCCACAGGCGTTTTGGAAAGCGTGGTCACTGCTTGGCTGGCTTGTTCTATATCGGCAAACACCAGTAGTGCAGAGGCTTTGTGTGCGTGTTCAATCACGGTGTGATAGGTGATGTCGGCGATAAAGCCGAGTGTGCCTTCTGAGCCAATCATCAAGTGGGTCAGCACTTCGATTGGATCAGAAAAATCAACCAAGGCGTTCAACGCATAGCCTGTGGTGTTTTTTAGGCGGTATTTGTGGCGGATGCGTTCGGTGAGCTCAGAATTGGCTAGAGTCTCTTGGCACAGCGCATTAATGCCTTCCACCAAGTCGGCACGCTCTTGTTTAAAGCGTGCCACGCTGCCTGAGTCGCGTGTGTCGAGCACATAACCGTCGGCAAACACAATTTGCATGCCATCAACGGTGCGATATGAGTTTTGCGCCGTACCGCAGCACATGCCGCTGGCGTTATTGGCCGCAATGCCACCGATTTTACAGGTGTTGATGGAGGCGGGATCGGGGCCGATTTTGCGCTGAAACGGGGCAAGATACTTGTTGGCATCGGCGCCAATCACCCCCGGTTGCAGGCGAATTTTCAAGCCTTGGTTTTGCACTTCATGCCCGCGCCAATCGTCGGTTAAGGTGATGAGTACCGAGTCGGAAACCGCTTGACCCGATAAGCTGGTGCCTGCCGCGCGAAAAGTAAAATGAATGCCAAGTTGGCCACAACTCTGAATAGCAAAAATCACTTCATCGAGTGATTTGAGGCGTAACACGATTTTGGGGATCAACCGATAAAAGCTGGCATCGGTACCGTAGGCGAGCCGTTTCGCTTCTTGAGTAATAATGCGCTGCGGATCAATTCGGCTCGCTAAAATCTGTTCGAGCTGCTGATAGAGACGATCGGCGATCGGTGGGGTCATATTGTGCTTCCTCGTGTGTTCCCTCAATTCACTTTTTACCTGAAGTTGCAGGAGTATTGGCTGCAACTCCAAGTCGTTTAAGGTTAGGGGATATTTTTATTATCTTTTGACTAATGAATCGCGTGACAGTTCGGCAATGCTCTTTGCGCCAGTCAGCGTCATGGCAACCCGCATCTCTTTTTCATACAGATCGAGCAGGTTTTCTACCCCTGTGCGTCCTTGTGCTGCCAGAGCGTAGATAAATGAGCGGCCGAGCATGGTGCAATCTGCGCCGAGTGCCAACATGCGTACCACGTCTAGACCGGTGCGGATACCCGAATCGACCAGAATTTTCAGGTCGCCTTTCACCGCATCGGCAATCGCGGGTAGCGCTTGTACGGTAGAAAGCACCCCATCTAACTGGCGGCCACCGTGGTTAGACACCACAATGCCGTCTGCGCCGAAACGCACCGCATCTTTTGCATCTTCCGTATCCAAAATGCCCTTGATGATCATTGGGCCGTCCCAGAAATCACGGATCCACTCCAAGTCTTTCCATGAAATGGAAGGATCAAAGTTCGCGCCCAGCCAGCCGATGTAGTCTTCCAGTTTGGTTGGTGAGCCACGGTATTTGGAGATGTTGCCCAAATCATGCGGCTTACCAAGCAAACCCACATCCCATGCCCAGCTTGGATGTACCATGGCTTGCAATACGCGGCGCATCGCTGCGTTAGGGCCACTCATACCGGAATGCATATCGCGGTAACGGGCGCCCGGTACTGGCATATCGACGGTGAACACCAGATTTTTTACGCCAGCGGCTTTAGCACGTTCCAACACGTTTTTCATAAAACCGCGATCTTTTAAAACGTAAAGCTGGAACCAGATAGGACGCTGAATCGAAGGCGCCACTTCTTCAATCGGGCAGACTGAAACGGTAGACAGTGTAAAAGGAATACCTTTCGCTTGTGCGGCTTGTGCGGCTTGCACTTCGCCACGGCGGGCGTACATGCCGGTTAAGCCGACAGGAGAAAGGGCGATCGGCAGCGCCATTTTTTCGCCAAACAGCTCGGTTTCTAAACTCAGCTCAGACATATCACTCAGCACGCGCTGGCGCAGGGCAATGTCGGCCAGATCATCGGTATTGCGTCTGAGCGTGTGTTCTCCATACGAGCCGCCATCGATGTAGTGGAACAAAAAGGGCGGGAGTTTGGCTTTGGCTGCCGCGCGGTAATCGGTCGAAGCGGAAATGATCATAATGCAATCCTATTCTGGGCCTATTCTGTGAATGTTTCTTTTTTGCTCAAGCCCATACACGAGGTGCAAGGTGAGTTTGAGCGATGAGAGCGAGACGCTCGCTCTCGGTACTGATTAAAGTTTTAGTGGTTCATTAAAGCATCGGTCATGTTGAAGCCGTAAATCACGGTCATGCCGATGATGCCGGTCAAAACAAGATAGTAGAGGGTTGGCAAAACGGTTTTGCGCAGTGTCGCACCTTCACGACCGAGCAGGCCAACCGTCGCGGATGCCGCGACCACGTTATGGATGGCAATCATGTTACCGGCGGCTGCACCAACGGCTTGCAGGGCGATGATCACCACGCTAGAGATGGTCAGCGTTTGTGCCACTTCAAACTGGAATTGGCTGAACATCATGTTGGACACTGTGTTAGAGCCGGCAATGAAAGCGCCTAGCGCACCGACGGTCGCACTCAGCATTGGGAAAGCTTCACCCACTAAACCTGCTGCAAAGTTGGCGGTCGTCACAGGCATACTGGCTAAATCTGCGCCGTTAACACCAGAGTTAATGAAAATCCGCACCATCGGGATGGTAAACACCAGTACAAAGCCTGCGCCAATCAAGGTTTTGGTCGATTCACCAAACGCTTTGCCCATCGGTGCTAAGCTGCGAGCTTGAGTGAGAACCGCAATCAAGGCCACAAACACCAGAATGCCACCAGGTAGATAAAGCGGCTCAATGGCAGTGCTGATGCCGGTTTCACCTAAAATATTGCTAAAGGAAACCTTGATACCCAGTAGCAACGCTTTGAAATCCGCACTCACACGGCTAGCGACAAGGATCACCGCGAGCAGCACATAAGGTGCCCATGCGAGAGCAAGGCTCATCGGCTTGGCTTTGACCTCATCCAGATCCATTTTCAGTGAGCCTAACCACTCCGCAGGCCATTCGTTTTCAGGACGAAAATCCCATTGGGTTTTGGGTACCAAGAAGCCTTTTTTCGCCGCTGTTACCACAATTGCAAGGCCAACGAGACCGCCCATTAGTGAAGGAAACTCAGGGCCGAGGAACACGCCGGTCAGCGCGTAAGGAACAGTAAAGGCAAGGCCTGAAAAAATCGCGAAAGGCAGAATGTCCAAACCTTCCGTCCAGCTACGATTCTTACCGAAGAAACGGGTCAACATCATCGCCATCAAAATGGGCATCAGTGTGCCGACTGAGGCGTGGATCAGTGCCACACTGGTGGTGATTTGCTGCAGATACACATCCCAGTTTGAACCGTTAGCCAGCAGCGCTTCCGTGATGTTGTGGGTGTCCAGACCTTTGTTGACGCCAACAATGATTGGCGTACCAACGGCGCCAAATGAAACGGGCGTCGATTGGATCATCATGCCCATTAACACCGCCGCAAGGGCTGGGAAGCCAATCGCAACCAGAAGCGGTGCTGCAATGGCTGCAGGCGTTCCGAAACCGGAAGCCCCTTCAATAAAGGAGCCAAAACACCAAGCGATGATGATGGCTTGCACGCGGCGATCCGGTGAAATGTTGGTAAAGCCGTTACGAATCGTGGTAATTGCGCCAGTGTATTTAAGCGTGTTGAGCAGGAAAATCGCACCAAACACAATCCACAACACAGAGACCGTGATGCCCAAACCTTGCAATACGGAGGCGATCACGCGGTTAGCCGACATATCCCAAAATATCAGGGCAATCGCAACGGTAAGGGCGAAAGCCACGGGCATGGCTTTCTTGGCTGGCCAGTTGAGGCCGACCAGTAAAATAGCGGCCACCACTATGGGTGAAAAGGCCACCAGTGCGAGCAGTGTTTCATTCATGGAGTACTTCCTCGTCCTTGAACTCTCCATCAATCGGGATGAGCTAACGCGCACAGAATGTAGGGTACGGCTAACCAGTAAGAGTTCGGTTGTTGATTTTTTATAGTTGTGATGGGGTTGTTAATCTGGCGTGAATTTACTGCTTTATTTTTTGTGGATATAGGGAAATAATGAAATTCATTATTTCCAAAAATAACAAAATCAGATGCGTGCCGATGACTTAATTTTGTTTTATCAAGTTATTGAATTGGGGAGTTTCAGTAAGGTTGCAGAGCAAAATGGCCTTACAAATTCGGTGGTTAGCAAAAGATTGGCGCGATTGGAAGAAGAACTCGGCGTGCAGCTATTGTATCGAACAACGCGTAAATTGACCTTGACTGAGGCAGGCAAGGCACTGTTGCACGGTGCTAAAAATGTGAAGCAAGCCACTCAAGAAGCGCTGGATGCGGTGGTGGGATTTGGCGAAAACGTCAGTGGCCACATCAAAATGTCGGTGCCGACCATCTCGGGTGACTTGATTTTGGCCGATGCGGTCGCTGAGTTTTGTAACCTGCATCCGGGGCTGACGGTAGATATGTCGCTGGATAATCGCTTTGTGGATTTGGTGGAAGGCGGCTATGACTTGGTGATCCGCACCGGTTATTTGGAAGATTCGAGCTTGATTGCGCGGCATATTTTGGACTCGCAGTGGGTAGTGTGCGCGTCTCCCGCTTACATTGCCCGCAATGGTAAGCCGCTCAAGCCAGAAGATTTAGCCAGACACAACTGCTTGCAATACGCCTATCAAACCACGGGGGCGACCGATTGGGAATTTAAAGGGGCAAAAGGCAACTACATAGTCAAAGTATCCGGCACCTTTTCGACCGATAACGCCACCGCACTGCGTAAAGCCGCGCTTGGTGGGCATGGCATTGCTTATGTACCGCGCTGTTTGGTGTATCACGATTTTCGTAATGGCGAATTGGTGGATGTGTTTCCGGAACAGGTCGGCAAAAAACTCGGCATCTATGCGGTTTATCCTTTTACGCGCCAACCGCCCAACAAAGTGCGTTTGTTGATTGAGCATATCCGTACGCGCTATCTGACCATTTCTCACTATTTCTGAGGCTCTTCACTCAGAGGCGATGATGGTCCGTTAGAAATAAAAAACTCGCTCAACTTGAGCGAGTTTTTGTTGTCGGCGGCCAAACCGAAAAGGCAGCTATGCCATGGAAAATCAGTGTAATGTACGTTTAATCTTCATTAGTCTGTAGTAAGTGTAGACGTCATTCGTGAAGTTAATATGAATCATGCTGCATTTTCTTCCAGAATGTCGAAGGAAGCGGCGATCAGCTTTTTGGTGTACTCATGCTGCGGATTATGGAAGATGGATTCCGCGCTGCCTTGTTCCATCACTTGCCCTTTTTGCATCACCAACACGCGATCCGATAAGGCTTTTACCACCGCAAGATCGTGGCTGATGAACAGATAGCCGATGTTGCGTCGTTTTTGAATCTCTTTCAGCAGTTCAATCACTGTCAGTTGTACGGAGCGATCCAGCGCTGAAGTGGGCTCGTCCAACAAAATAAAGGAAGGCTCGAGGATCAACGCTCGCGCAATCGCAATCCGCTGACGCTGACCGCCGGAAAATTCATGTGGGTAACGGTTAATCGAATTCGGATCTAACCGCACTTCTTCGAGCGCGCGTCTTGCCCGTTGCATGCGTTCCAACTTACTGATGTGCGGTTGATGGACCAAAAGCCCTTCAGTGATGATTTCACCTACGGTCATGCGCGGAGAAAGGGAACCATAAGGGTCTTGAAACACCATCTGAATGTCTTTCTTCAGGGCTAAGCGCTGTTTCTCGCTTAAAGCGCGAAAGTCTTGTCCTTTAAAAGCAATATGACCGGTTGAAGGCAGCAAGCCGATTAAAGCGCGACCTAAAGTGGATTTTCCGCTGCCGGATTCGCCAACGATGCCGAGGGTTTCACCTTGTTTAAGTTCGAGAGAAATGCCTTTTACCGCCTCAAAGTATTGGCTTCGTCTGCTGATAAAGTGTGGTTTGACCAAAAACTTCACGCGAATGTCTTCGGCTTTCAGCAAGGGTAGCGCATCGAGCGCTACTGGGTCTTTACTGCCTTTGGGTATCGAGTTAATCAGCATGCGTGTGTAATCATGCTCAGGTTGCTGGAAAAGCTGTTCAGTAGAGCCTTGCTCCACCACATCCCCTTTACACATTACCAGCACCCGGTCGGCAACAAATTTCACCACACCTAAATCGTGGGTGATAAACAAAATCGCCATGCCCATATTGGCTTGGATCTCTTTGATGAGTCGGAGCACTTCGGCTTGAACTGTTACATCGAGCGCCGTGGTCGGTTCATCGGCGATCAAAATATCCGGCTCATTGATCAGTGCCATCGCAATCATAATGCGCTGTAACTGACCGCCGGAAAACTCATGCGGGAATTTTTGGTAAGCGCCTTTGGGGTCGGGCAGATGAACGAGCTGGAACAGCTCCAATACTCGCTGTTTCGCTTGATTCTGGCTGACATTGCGGTGGCAACGAATGGCTTCAGCAACTTGAACGCCAACACGCATATAGGGATTGAGCGAAGTCATCGGCTCTTGAAAGATCATGCCAATCCGATCCCCACGGATGCGGCGCATCTGTGTGTCCGTTTTATTGAGCAGCTCTTCACCTTCAAACATGATGCTCGATTCTGGATGGATCCGCGCGTTTTTAGGCAGCAGTTGCATCAAGGCGTTGGTGGAAACCGATTTACCACTGCCAGACTCACCTACAATCGCAAGGGTTTCTCCTGGGCGAATGTCAAAACTGACGTTTTTCACCGCATCGACAACACCATCATTGGTAGTAAAGCTCACGCTTAAATTTCGAACTTGCAAAAGTGGATTGGGTGACATTGTACTTCCTTATTCAATTTATCACGGGTGATACGGTAGGTAGAGCCATGCTGCTTCTTAACTGGTTAAAGTAGAAGTGTGCTTTCTCCACTTGTTGATATTCCAACTGCCATTCGGCACTGCGCTGTGCGTAGCAAAAGGCATTGATATGGCGCAGCAGGTATTCGCTCACTTGGCATAAGGTAGAATTGAGGCGGCGCATCAAGTCAACTTCTTCAATCGATAGAAACTGCAACAGAGCATAGGTTTGATTGAGTACATCAAACGCGCGTTGGCACTGGCCGATGTTGTTGAAAATTTCAGACTGTGCAATCGCGGCATCACGCAGTCCGGTGATCAAGCAAGCCATCTGGCATGGTTTTGTTTGCTCATCATGCGCGGCACTCTGAATATGTTGCGGCATGTAGTGTAGAACATCTTCTAACAAGTAATGGGCTTGCGGCCAGTGCCCTTGCTTGAGCAACTGTTCGGCCTGCAAAAAACTGTTCCAACACTGCTGTAATTCCATGGTCTATTCTCCCCACCAAGAAAGTGATATTTAAATGCAATTCATTCTCAAATGCAAATAATTACCGTTTTGTATTTGGGCGGTTTTGGCGATTATTTGTCCGCTTGGTCTTGAATTAGGAATAAGTCACTAAAAAGACAATGATTTATCTCTACACTTGAGCTACATATGAAGTAAAGAACCTCGAAGGAAGGAGTGGAGCCATGGCGATTCAGCATCTGAGTTTTGAGCAGCTCTACCAAGTCGCAAAACTGGAAAAGCTAGAGTGTAAGTCAACCAAAGAACTTGCACCGATCGATGAGATCGTTGGACAAGAGCGAGCGCAGAAGGCGGTCGAGTTTGCGATGTCAATCAAAGAGAAGGGATACAACATCTACGCGATTGGCCGCAATGGGCTAGGCAAGCGCACCATGATTTTGCGTTATCTCAGCCGCCATCAACACGATGTCAATAAACTGTATGACTGGTGTTATGTGGCGAATTTTGAGGATGTGCGCGTACCTAAAGTGCTGAAATTACCCTGTGGGATAGGCATTCAATTCCGTCAAGATATTGAAAAACTGATGACTAAGCTGGTCACGGCTATCCCATTGGCATTCGATAATGAAATCTACTTCAGCCGTGCTGAAAAGCTAAAAAACCAGCTTGCACAAAAGCAAGAAAGTGAACTGGAAAGCATCACTCGCACGGCGAAAGAGCGGGGAGTGAGTTTAACCTTGACTCCTCAAGGGGAATATCAGTTTGTCGCACTGAATGGTGAGGAGATGCACACCGAAGAGACGTTTGATGCGCTCTCTAAACGTGAGCAAGAGCAGTTCAGTAATACGATTGATGAGTTGGAAGTCAGCTTGCGCAATATGGTGCGTCAATTGACCGAGTGGGAAGAATCATACAGCGAGAAAATCAAGAAACTGAATGATGAAGTCACCTTAGATGTCATTGCCCACTTTATTAAAAAACTGAAGCTAGATTATAGTAAGTACCCGGAAATTAAGGCGTATTTGACCGATCTGCAAAAAGATATTGTTGAAAATGTCGAGATTTTTCTTGATGAAGGCGGCGACCAAGGTGAGCTTGCGAATGCGTCTTTGGATAAAAAATTGCCGCGTCGTTATAAGGTGAACGTGCTGGTCAGCCGCAATGCACAAGAGTTTCCCATCGTGGTTGAGGAGAGCCCAAACTACCACTCACTGTTTGGCTACATTGAAACCGCGACCTACAAAGGCACAGTGTTTACCGACTTCTCTCTGATCCGCCCCGGCAGTTTGCACAAAGCCAATGGTGGTGTGCTGCTGATGGACGCGGTAAAAGTACTTGAACAGCCTTACGTGTGGGATGGCTTGAAGCGTGCGTTGCGTTCGCGCCAACTCAGTTTCACTTCGCTAGAGAAAGAGGTGACCTTAACGGGAACCGTGTCACTGGATCCAGAGCCTATCCCACTCGATGTGAAAATTATCCTGTTTGGTGACTACCGCACTTATGAACTGCTGGCGCATTATGATCCTGAGTTCAGTGAGCTGTTTCGCGTGACTGCCGATTTTTCGGATGAGATGCCGCGTGATGCCGACTCCGAGCTGCACTACGCGCGCTTTATCTCCAGTATTGTGCATGATGCCAATATGCTGCACTGTGATCGTAAAGCGATCGCGCGCATTATCGAGCACAGTTCGCGCACCACGGGCGATCAAACCAAACTGTCGTTGCATTCGGCCCATATTGCCAATTTGCTGCGCGAAACCAACTATGTGGCCAAGCAGGCCAATGCAAACCTGATCCGCCAAAGTCATGTGGAGGAAGCGCTGCGTAACCAAGAACTGCGCGTGAACCGCCTGCAACAGAGCATGATGGAAACTTTCGTCAATGGCACCACGCTTATTCAAACTGAAGGCGTGGCGGTTGGGCAAGTGAATGCGTTGTCGGTATTGGCAACCAGTGATCACGCGTTTGGTATGCCGAATCGAATCACGGCCACTACCTCATATGGCGAGGGAGAGATCATTGATATTGAACGCAATGTCGATCTTGGCGGCAGTATTCACTCCAAAGGGGTGATGATTTTATCTGCCTACCTCAGCTCGGTGTTTGGGCGTACCGCACGTATTCCGTTGACCACTACCATTACCTTTGAGCAGTCCTATGGTGGGGTGGATGGTGACAGTGCGAGCATGGCGGAGTTTTGTGCGATTGTTTCTGCGTTTTCGAAACAACCGAATCGACAAGATATCGCGATTACTGGATCCATGAACCAGTTTGGCGAATCGCAGCCGATTGGCGGCTTAAACGAGAAGATCGAAGGCTTCTTTGATGTGTGTGCCATCAAAGGACGTAAAGATACCCAAGGGGTGATCATTCCACGCTCTAATATGCATAACCTGATGCTGCGTGCTGATATTGTGAAAGCGGTGGAAAAAGGTGATTTCCATATTTGGGCGATTGATCACGTCACCGAAGCAATCGAGATTTTCACTGGCAAACCGGCTGGCATTGCCACCGATGATGGCAGCTATCCGGTCGATACGGTGTTTGGTCTTGCTCAAGCTAAGCTCAACGCATTACGTAAGTAACGTCTCCTCTCTCTGCCAAGAATATGAACACAACAATGAGTTCGTGTTCATATTCTTTCATATAAGAGCATAAATTGTCATTTACGCAGTATTTGTCATTATTTTGGCTCATTTTTGTATTTTTGACGCTTATATACTCATAAATATCTGAAAAATAAACTCATTTAATCTGGACAATTATGTGATTAAGATCTAGTATTTTGGCGATTTTTTGTGCTGGGAATACTCCCATTTGCATGGATGCACGTGTTATGTTTAAAGAGGTTAAGCATGCCATTTTCTCTGAAAAACTTGTCCATCCGGTTTCAAGTTTTACTTCCTGTTTTGTTTACTATGATCGCGTTGGTGATTGCTCTATGGATCACTAAAGCCAACCTAACTCATGAGCAAAAAGCGATTGCTGATAACACCCATGCGTTGGTGCATTATAAAGACACTATCGCTCAAGTCGACGATACGATTTATCCGCTACGCATTAGCGCTGTGTATGCCATTTATGATGCTGAGCGCCGTAATAGCTTCATCGCTGAACTGCGTGAAGGTTTGAAAGATGTGCAATCTGCGCTGAGCTCGATGGAACAAGACGCGCAATTTAGTCGCGATGTTCGTGTGGCGAAGCTGTCTATTGAAGAGTATGTGGCTGAATCGCAAAAAATGGTCACGCTGTTTAATCGTTTAGATCAAGGGTTAGCTACTCGAGAAGAAGCAAACGCCTTCATCCAGAACTTTCGCGAAACAGGCAACCGCATGATCAATGCGGTCAACGAACTGTCTCAGAAAGTAAACCACTACGCGACCACTTCTATGGATCAGAGCACACAAAGCAATGCGGTTGTGATGCGTAATGCGATGATCACTGTACTGTCGGTATTGGTGCTGTCTGTTGTTGCTGCTTGGTTGCTATCAGGCCAAATTGTTGCTCCGATCAACAGTTTGCAAGCGGTGATGCGTAAATTGGCGCAGGGTGATCTGTCGGTTAAAGCGGATGACACTGGTGAAAATGAGATCGCCAAATTAAGCCAAGATGTGAATACCACGGTTAAACAACTGCACACCACCGTTGAGCAACTGACCCGTATTAGTGAAGAGGTGGCATCGGCATCGACAGAGCTTGCAGCAGTGATGACTCAAGCTGAGTCGAATGCACAGATGGAACTGATGGAAATTGAACAAGTGGCTTCAGCGGTGAATGAACTCGCGAGCACGGCAGATAACGTGAGCGATAATGCCTCTGCTGCGGATGCGACAGCGCGTGAAGCCGATGAGCTGGCAAAATCAGGTCTAGCTATTTTCAAAGAAAGCAGCCAAGCCAGTGAACAAATGGCGCTGGCTCTGAATGATGCTGCGCGTGTGGTTCTGCGTTTGAAAGAGCAATCTGAGCAGATCAGCAACGTGATTGAAGTGATCCGTGGTGTGTCTGATCAAACGAACTTGTTGGCACTGAACGCAGCGATTGAAGCCGCTCGTGCAGGTGAGTCTGGCCGTGGTTTTGCTGTGGTAGCTGATGAAGTTCGTATGTTGGCTGCACGCACGCAATCATCTACGAAAGAGATCCAAGCGATTATTGAAGAGTTACAAACTCAGTCAACGATGGCGAACGACAGCATGCAAACAAGTTTGGATATGTTGACTCAAAATAAAGCGCTGACATCCAAAGCGAATGACGCCTTAATCGGTATTACAGAATCGGTTTCTGATATTAACGATTCGAATGCCCAAGTGGCGACTGCGGCTGAGCAGCAGTCTCATGTGACTCAGGACATCAATCGTAACGTATCGAACATGTCGACTTTAGTGCATCAAAACGTGACTGGCATCAGCCAAAGCGCCAGTGCCAGTAATGAGCTTTCGCACCTAGCTGAAAAGCAAAAAGCGCAACTGTCTTTCTTCAAGCTATAAAGAAAAACGAGAATTTAGCGAGCCGCATCCAACCAAGTGTTAAACGCTAAATAAACTATCGAAAAGCCGCAGGATAATGATGATCCTGCGGCTTTTTTCTTTTCATTCAGAATAGATAACTACCTGTTTAGGAAGGGGTTAATTATATCGTTGCAACATTTATTTTTGTTCTTAATGGCTTGCTAAATTCAGCTATCTTTCCCCATTTTTTCTCTTTATATTGAGGGAATAATGAACAAAGTGTGATGTAAGTCGCCAAACAATGTCAGTACACAAGGGAAGGAAAAGGTATGGGGAAAAGTACGGAAAAATGCACAGAAAGAAGTGAGAGTTTGTTTCAGTGGGAAAGGGTGAGGCGATTTAATTTTCCCGTATGGACTGTGCTAATTGGCACTTTATTTGCGCGCACCAGCTTTTTTATGGCTTGGCCATTTTTAGTCGTTTTTCTGTATCAGGATTATCATGCTACGGCGACGGAAGTCGGTGCGATGTTGGCAACATCGGCATTGGTGGGGTCGTTAACTGGGCTTTATTCAGGGTATTTATCTGATAAATTTGGCCGCAAATGGGTCATGGTGAGTGGGAGCCTTATCGCGACGTTTGCTTACGCTGGTATTGGGCTTTCAAATCAAATCTGGCAATTTTTCATCATGATCGTATTGACGGGTTTAATGCGGCCTATGATTGAAGCGCCCGGTAAAGCGGTGATTGGTGATAACTTACCCGATGAAAAAGATCGTGAATTGGCGCTCAATGTACGTTATTTCCTGCTCAACCTAGGGGGAGCCATTGGCCCATTAATAGGAATTACCCTTGCGCTTGCTCATCCGCAAGTGCTGTTTATGGTCACAGGCATCGCTTATTTGCTGTTTGGTTTGTGGTTGCTTGCCACTTTAGAACGTAAAGGACGCTTTCAACAACCCGATCGCTCACTTCTGCCCAATTTTTCTGCCACTATGCGAGTGATCAGTAAAGACAATGTGTTTGTTAAAATGATGCTGGCCAACTTTCTGATGATGTTTGTTTATGGTCAGGTCGAGTCCTCGTTGCCGCAAGTGATTGTGCGCTCTGGGATTGCTGATGCTGCGCAGTTGGTGGCTGGATTGGTATTGGTCAATACTATGACCATCATTTTGTTCCAATTTCCAACGTTGAAACTATTGGAAAACGTGCCGCTGTTTACACGGACGCGATTGGGAATGGCTCTAATGGGCATTGCACAAGTCGGTTTTATGTTTACCCCAGAAGCCTTTCCACTAGGTTGGTATTTGGCTTGCTTTATATTGAGTATGGGCGAGGTGATCGCATTCCCGACGTTAAATGTGCAGATTGACCGTTTAGCACCCGCCCATTTACGGGGTTCCTATTTTGGTGCGGCAGCTCTCTATTCGTTAGGTTTTGCGATTGCCCCGCTGGCAGGAGGTATGATGATCGAATATCTCAACGCCCAGTGGCTGTATGGGCTCTGTTTTGTATTGTGCTTAGCTATGATTGGCCTGTATTACTTAGCGCAACGAGAACAAGAAACGGGAGAGAAAGAGAGGTTATCTCGAGCAACGGAGTGTTAAAAGGGACGTTATTTTTCGTTGAAGTGTTCGGATAACGCCGAGCGCCTGAGCTGCGCGGCGTTATTTCCTTGATCACTGACAGTCTGCTCAAAACCTTGTCGAATAAAACGCTGTACAGGGTTGGTTGGTTGAATTCGTTTCAGTTGTGGTGAGTTAAAAGTACCAGACAGCTCGTAGATGAAGGTGCCATTACCTGTGCGAATGGTGATGGCGGTTCCGTCAAATTCAAAGTTGGTACTGATCAAGCGATCATTACGATAGACGCCTTGCTCATTAAAGCGTAGCACTTCGGTTTGGTAATTTGGCGCACCGATTTCAATCCAAGAACCAAAAACGTGTTTAGGATTCACGTAGTCTTGGTAACTCACGTAGAGCAGCATAGCAAACGCCCCCCCGAGAATAGAGAGTGATGACCAGAATACAGATTTAAATACCAGCTCTTTTGACATGTTCTCACTTGGTTTATGACAAACAGCGAATCACCCAACACCCAGTGTTGAAGTGTAGTTTATGGTGTCAACAGTATCAGACAATCCAAAATCTTGGGCTCGGCGATAGAACTCGTCCTTTAGTTTATGCCGCTGCTTAGCTTGTGCTAAGCGACTTCTAACCGCAAAATGCATACGGTAAAAGCGTGATTTTATCCCCAAATATAATGGGTACTTAATGAGGGATGTTTCATATCCGATAACTAGCCAACCTTACAGCCATTGCTATGAGTATATACCTCCTAGCAAAAGGCGTATTGCTGGCACTTGTACAAAGTGAAGTGATGAGTTACAACTCTCGCTTGAATTTTGCAGTTAAACGACTGTAGTGATTGATGACAGACAGGAAGAAAAAATGATCAAGGAAAACGTGTATTTTGATGGCAACGTAAAGTCACTGGGTTTCAGTCAGCAAGACGGTGAGAGTACGGTGGGCGTGATGGCTCCTGGGCAATACACTTTCGGCACTGGCGCTCCAGAGCGCATGACTGTGGTGAAAGGGGCGCTTACCATTAAGCGTGTGAATGATGCTGATTGGGTTACCTTTACTGCCGGTGAAGCGTTTGAGGTGGCGGGTAATTCCTCTTTTGATCTGCAGGTTGAAGTGGCAACGGCTTATCTGTGTGAATTTTTGCCTGCCTAACTTGAAAAAAAGCCACACCTTTACAGGTGTGGCAAACCCTTTGTGATATCTCGCCCATGTGCCATTTCCCTTTGCTACTCAACGCTGCAACGGTGTTGGCGAAGTTCATGCATCCCAATCACATAGTCTGACTATGCTCATCGGGATAAACTCACTCGCTGCCTACTTGTAACACCAAGCAGCTCAGGATAGCCATAATCTTTGTTATGACACATTAGGCTGGCAGTGGATCTTCACTCTGGTTGTCCCCAATCATTAGGACTTAGTTAAGCACCTCAAATCTCTTACTTAACGTGCTCGTAGGATTGGCCATCTGGCAATACCTCTGCTGCGTCAAATAAGGAATATAGGCACTCTAAAAAGTATCAGTAGGTCTCAAAATAGCCAGCGTTGTAATCGCGTATTGCTTGCTCAATCTCCGCCATGCTATTCATCACGAATGGACCATAATGCACAACAGGTTCATCAATCGGCTGCCCCATTAAAAGCAAACTGCCGTTGGGTTGTTCTGCATGCAGAGTGAGGTACTCTCCTGCTGTTAGCATTGCGATGTGTCCCGCTTTGACCAATTGTTTTCCTACGCTCAGGCTCCCACGATAGACGTACAACATGGCATTAAAGTGAGGCGGCGTATTGATGCTGATGTTTTGACCAGCTTCAGCTCGCCAATCGACGACGGTGGCAGGCACGCCAGTATCGGTTAATGGGCCTGTTATCGTTTGACTCTCTACCTCGATGGAACCGGCAATCACACGCAGTAAACCTTGTTGTGGATGATGGCGTTCAACAATATTTTCTGGCTGAAAATCTTGATATTTCGCGGACGACATTTTGTTGCGAGCTGGTTGGTTAATCCAGATTTGGAAGCCGTGTAATTGACCTTCTTGCATAATCGGCATCTCACTGTGGATCACACCACGCCCTGCTGCCATCCATTGTGCGCCGCCGGATCGTAATTCACCCACATTTCCCATCTGATCTCGGTGCTGAAAATGCCCTTGCAGCATATAAGTCAAGGTTTCAATACCGCGATGCGGATGAGGTGGAAAGCCGCCGATGTAGTCGGCTTGGGAATCGGCTTTAAGTTCATCGAGCATCAAGAACGGTGAGAAATTTGGACGTTGGAATCCTGCAATGCGCTGAATTTTTACGCCATCACCGTCTGAAGTGGGTTGTGCGGGAACTGTTTGGCGAATTTCGCGGTCTTTAGTCATAAGGCTTCTCCATTGCAGACTGAGCGCTGATGGAGAGAATTGTAGATAAGCCAGAGATGAATGAGCAGCAGAGGAAGTTGAGCTTCATATTCGAGAAATTTGAATGATTGGGAGCCATGACGTGGGTCAATCCAAGATTAGCCGTTACACTCAACAATAAGGGACAACGCATGAATGGGAGGGATTGCCATGGCCATTTTGCCCAAACATAACGATCGATATCCTAATTACGATCCAAGCAAAGATTTGACTAAAGAGCAGTTGCAGCGTTTCACACAGACCGCGAATTCTGCCCAGCATAAGCGTGAAGAAATACGCGAAGCGGATCCTAGCCTTATGCAATACGCTAAACGGACGGCGTTAAAACAGGTAGTAAAACCTAAGCCTGACAAGCCTAACATGGCTCGCTATGCAGCATGGATGACAGTATTTGGCGCAGTATGTTTATGGCTGATGTACATGTTTGGGTAAGCTTAATGCGCTTTTTTCAGCGGAGTCACATTGGGTGCATCGACAGGAGTATCATCTAATACGGTTTCAATCGCAGGAGGAAAAGCAGCATCATGGTAGTAGCGATACTGATTTTTCCCGCCATGTTTGGCAGCATACATGGCTTTATCCGCGCAGCGGGTCAATTCGTGTAGAGTTATGGCATCTTTTGGATAAATCGCCACACCTATACTCACAGTAAGGTTGTTGAGCATATCTGTCTCTGGATAGCGGTCGATAAACAGGTAACAGATACGACTCAGAATATTATCGAGATCGCGTAAATTACGTATGCCATACAGCAACAACACAAACTCATCACCGGCAAAACGAGCGATTGAGTAATCATGCTGATTGGTTGTCCGATCTTTATTACGGATATTATTGCGTAAACGGTGCGCGAAATGTTTTAGTACCTGATCGCCGACATCGTGGCCGTAATTGTCATTAATGCGTTTAAAATTATCGATATCAAGAAAAATGAGCGCGGTTATGGAATTTGATTCCTGTTGCTCTTTGATTTTTTCTGTCGCCCAAGTTTCAAAGCTCCAACGATTGGCTAAACCCGTTAACGGATCAAGATAAGCCAACTCTTCAATGCCTTCTTGGTATAGGGTGTGAATATAATTAATCGCTCTTGAGAAAAAGAAAGAAGCGGTATTACAGATAATCGTTAGCGCAAATAAGCTCATTAAAAAGTAATTGTGTGCAATGTGGTGGTTAGAGCCTGTTTGGAGATGATTCAAAAGTATTGAGGCTGTCATCGCTAGACAGATCGTGGCACTGTAAACTAAGCCCATCCGAAAAGGGTTGATCATGACTAAAGTGGTGATAAGCGGATATAACCATAAGAGATGCGATAATTCATGCTGAGTATTGCTGACTAAGGCAACCGCATAAGTGAGTAGGATTAATGAAAGAATTAAATCAGCTTGAGTATGTAATTCGCGATGACGATTAAGCGAAAGCATATTCAATAAAGTGGCTATGCCACTCAGCAGCAATAAACCCGATGACAGAGGCTGGTGGTTAAAATAGTAGTAAAGTGCAAACACCAGAAAAATAGCGGTAGCAACACCAGAGCTGATCAGGACAATATGCTGCTTACGAGCAAAACGCATCTCTGTCATCTCTTTTAATTGGTTGCCAGCAAAGCTATCCATCCCAAATTCAATCCATTCAGTGAAGTTAGATAAAGTTTAGATGAAATTGGCTTATTTGAAGTCTGAAAATAACGAAATAGTGTGATTTTATTCATCTTTTAGAAATGCAATATGGTTATATTTCCATAAATACAATGACCCTAGTCGAGTATAAAGAAAAATAATCTACTACTTTTGAGTGTTTTGATTTTTCCTAAATTCATGACGCAACCAACTTCTTAGTGTCAATACCGCTTCAGAACGTAATGCTTCAGGCCGGCAAGCGAAATAGTATCCCTGATCGCGATGAGTCACGGGTTGACCAATTTCTTTTAAAATCCCACTCTCCAATTCTTGTTTAATAAAAAGTTTGTGGGTGACAAATACTCCTAAACCACTCAGTGTGGCTTGCAGCGCTTGCGCTGATGCCGAAAAAGAAAGATTGCGCTGTTGTGGTGGTGGTGTGACTTGATTGGCTTGACACCAAATATCCCAATCGGTTTGCCGCCTTGGATTATTCACAAAAATCGCTGGAAATTGAGCCAATGCCTGTTGGGCTGTCATCGTCGCCGAAACCATGGTTTGGCTGACGACCATCACCAGTTCGTCATCGGCTAATTGTTCACAATAGTAGTCTTGCCATTCACGTAATTGACCGTGGATTAAAGCAACATCGACGCCTTGTTCCTCCAAAGAAAAAGCACCGGTTAAGGTTGAAATGCGTACATCAACATCTGGCGCAAAGGCTTGAAAACTGCTGACGCGTGGAATCCACCAGTGGAGTGCCAATGAGTTGATCATATTTAAAGTGATGCGATTGGAGTGCGTTGGTTTTAGTAAAGACTCCGTTGCCTCGACAATTTGTTCGAGAGCCGGCGCTACTTTTTGGTAATAGCGTTTGCCTGCACTATTAAGGACAACTTGACGACCCACTCGATGAAAAAGCGGCTGACCGAGTTGCGATTCTAATGACTTTATCGCTTGGCTGATGGCCGAGTGACTGACGTTGAGTGCCTCTGCTGCCAGTGTCATGCTGCCTGTTTCCGCCACAGCGACAAAAGAGTAGAGGGATTTTAAGGGGGCCAATTTACGCATAAGGTGATCTGTAAGTATCTCTAACAGGTTTAGTCAATATTACTCGTTATTTTTTATCCGGTCATCTGCTTACAATTGGCGGCAACGTAAGGAGAGTTGTATGCCAAACCATGTTTTCCCAGTGTTATTTATGTTGTTATCTACCTTTAGTTTGTCGCTAACCGGTTTACTGACTCAATATTTGTCGCACATTATCCCCATCACCCTATTGGGATTTTTACGTTTTATTATTCCGGCGCTATTTTTACTGGTTGCAATGAAGTTGACCCATTTTCGTTGGCCGCAGAGAAACATGTGGTTTTCTTTGTTGATCCGTGCTGTCTGTATTGCTGGTAGTCAGATCTGTTTTATCTATGCATTGCAATCCCTTTCGCTGGTGGAAAGCGTCGTGCTATTCAGTACTGGTCCATTCTTCATTCCTTTATTAGAAAAATTGTTATGGGGTGGTCAATTGGCTTGGCGAACGGTGCTGAGTGTATGCATTATCTTCGTCGGAGTGATTATGCTGGCAGGCAATACGGGCTCGATTGAGTGGCGACCAGAATTGCTTGCAGGTCTGAGCGCAGGTTTATTTAATGCGGGTTCGCAGTTAAGTTTGTATCGTGCAGCGCAAAGTGACATGCGCTCGATAGAAATTCATGGCTGGACATTTTTGGTCGCAGCGTTATTACTCAGTCCACTGTTATTGTTGGTGCCTTGGAGTAGCGATGTTGGGGCAAGTTTAGGGATGAGTTGGGATATCTCAGGAGCTGTGACATTCGCGGCTTTATTGCTCAGCGCCATCCTCGTCGTCAATACACAAGTATTTCGCGCAAAAGCTTATCGCTTAGCGAAATCGGGCTCGCAACTGGCTCCACTTATCTTTACGAATCTGTTGTTCAGTGCCCTATGGCAAGGGCTGTTTTTTGATGTCGACTACACTTTCGCTCAGCAACTGGGGCTGGCAGTGATCATAGTCACCACCGTGATTAATGGGATTCTTCCTCGTTTAATAGAGCGTAAAACCAGATTAAAAGCCGCTTATACCCAAACTCATTGAACATGCAGATAGGCGGCAAGTGAGTCCCCATGAGCATGAATACACAATGTGGTTGGGGTAAACGAATGTAGACAACACCGCTACAGCTTCAGTAGAAAGGGTATTGTCACATGACTGGTCGAGGATTATTTCATCTTTAGTCTTTTAATGGTTTGGGTAACTGTTTGATTAAGCCATAAGGCAAACCAGTAAATACATCGGGGTGTTGACTTGCCAGCGGGGCTGGGTTTACCGAACGCCAATCAAGCAGCATAATCGCCAATACATTACGGTGTTCACCAAGGGATAAATCGAAATCACCTGAGGTGGAAGGGATCATTCCTCGCTCTTTATCTACGGCTGATTGAATAAATTGGCGAGTTTTGAGCACCACAGGATCATCTTCTAGCCCAGCAAGTAGGAAAGAAATGCCCACTTCGGCCACAATATCCGGTTTGGCGCGCAGCAAGATAGTCTCTATGTTGGCGCGGAAATAGTCGTAGATCCATTGATGTTGCTGCTGACTCACCGAATGTTGGTAGTACTCTGAGTCCGCAAAGATAATGTGCGTCATACCATACAGTTTATTGCCGTACTGTTGGTCATTCAGTTCACTATCACGCTGATCCGGATAGGTATCGCGAAAGGCTTGAATAAAAGGCTCAACCACGTCTTGTTCACCGAGTTGGCGTAACCAATACACCTGATTAGCTAGTTGTGCCGCCCAAGCTTCAATCATCGCTCTCTCTGTAGCATAGGGGGTGAAATCATACCGACGTATAACTTGGCGCAGTTTAGCGTCTTCCTTATGTTGAAGCCCATATTCGTTGGCGCGAGCCATTGAACCGAGCAAATCGATCCCGAGATAGAGGTACTCCGGTATTGTTTGAGTTGCTGCGAAGCGGCGTTGGGTGCGCTCATCATCACTCTGTTGATAGTTTTTTAGACGTTTCTGAGCGTAGCGTTGAATTTGCTCTGGTGTGTTCACTTCAGCGGAAAAATAGTTTAAACGGCTGGCCACTCGCGATAAATCACTACCAATCGCCGCAGCGTATTTGCTGTCTAACGTTTGGCGATACATACGCAGTGCATAATGACCTTCTTTAAAACTGGGTAGTGTAAACAGTTGACTTTCATAAGTTTGCTTTATGAGGTTAGCTGTCGCCTTAAACGGAATTTGCGCCGCTATGCTGAATGATGGCTCTGTATGGTGGCTTAAGTTTTCGAGAGAACTTTGCGCGCTATTTTCGGCTTCAGGTGGTGTGGCTACAGCATGAGTTTGTGCGTAACTCGTAAAAGTGGTGAGAAGCAGTGCCGCGATAAGGCTAGACACAACCGCTATTTGAGTTTTGTTCATCATTACAGTACCTGATCAATTTTGCGCATTTTTAGACCAAAAAACTCTAGCGCAGTGGAACTGGGTCGATGTGAGGCTCTGGTTAGTGGTATGTCAATAATCCGAGTTTGTGTCAGCACTTCTCATTTATTATCAGCAACACAAGCGACAAGGTATGAACACTTTGAATTAATATCCCCTTTCTACTTGAAGCTGCAGCGGTGTTGGCTACGTTCGTTCACCCCAATCACCTGTTTACCTATGCTCATGAGGATAAACTCAGCCTACCTGCAACGCCAAGTAGTTTGGGTATTAAAGAATATTACGGAAAGTAAGATTAATCCGTGTTTGCTTGGTTTGACGAGTTTTAGGGATGGCGTGTTGCCAGAAGTGCTGAGTATTCCCTGCCATAATCAGCAAATCCCCATGATTCAATTCGCATTCGACTTGCAACGCATGATCCTTGTGATGGCGCAACAGAAATCGGCGACTCTCTCCTAAAGAGAGGGAGGCGATCACCGGATTAGGGCCTAATTCAGGCTCATTGTCTTGATGCCAGCCCATCGAGTCTTGTCCATCGCGATAAAGGTTCGCGAGCACAGAATTAAAGGGGGCTTGTGCGGCCTGTTCGCACTGCGTCTTTAAAGTAAGCAACGGTGGCGGGAAGGGTTGAGCAGATAAAGAGAGACCCGAATAACGGTAGCCTTTTTCTCCATACCAAGCGATAAGTCGAGGTTGAAGCACGCTTTTACCAAACAGGTGAATACTCTTCTGCTGCCAATCCAAGTGCGCGAGCATTTGCTGAAAAGCTTGGTCGGCTTGAACGGCGGTGAGGAATTGTGGAAACCAGTAGAGCAAACCATCCGTTAAAGTTATCTCACCAGAAGCGGAATGAGTGTTCAAAAGCAGTTTTTTTATCATGGGTTATATTTACAAATTTATAATCAGTTAGTTTCTTTATTGTACATTTACGTTAATCTATTAAATATACCCAAACTCCTTGGAGTTGCAGGTAGAAGGTAAGTTGTAGTGCGTTTGCGAATGGATCTGTGTGGTTCACTCAGTAATCAATAAACAATAATAAAACTGAGGGTTGGGGGATGGGGTTAACCTCGCACAAATATAAGTATGTCTCAATTTATTTTCTGGCTTTACTCTTTTTAGGCATAGCGGTGATTGAGTCCCTTCACCTCAATTACAAACGTACTCTGCAAGATGATTTACGTAAGCATGCTAAAGAAGAGCTCTCCATTGTACGTTTTCAATTGGAAGCAGAGATTTTGGGCGATATCTATGCCGTAAAAGGTTTAACAACATTGTTAACCTTAGATCCTGAGCTCAATATCTACCAATGGGAACCGCTTTCGGCTGCTGTGATCAGGAATAGCGATCACTTAAGCTCATTGGGCATCGCACCCAATGATGTGATCGCTTTCAGCCATCCGCTTCCTCAAACTAATGCGCTGCTCGGTTTGGATTACCGCACCGTGCCTCAGCAGTGGCAGTCAATAAAAAAAGCACGCGAAATCAAACAAACTTTTGTCTCTGGCCCCGTCGATCTTGTTCAAGGAGGTCGTGCGCTAGTAATTCGAGAGCCGATATTTTACGACCCACCCAATAATTCTCATTATTGGGGAGTGCTAAGTGTCGTGATGGATTGGGATTCTTTGCTTTCAGCCACCAGCATTTACAGCTTTGGCGAACATTTTCAGATTGCGATTCGTGGACTAGACAGCCGTGGCAGCGAAGGAGAGGTGTTTTTTGGAGAGCCTCGGGTATTTGAGCACGCTTTCGCGCAAGAGAATGTCTACTTCCCTTACGGGAGTTGGCGAATTGCTCTGGCTGAGAAGCAAGATTTACTGCAACAGTTACCTTGGTATACCCGAAATTTAGTGCGCTTGCAGGGTTACTCGGTGCTATTGATGTTGATGGCAGGATTTGGCGTAATCATGCGTCTTTATCAAGTAGCTGAAGAGCGCGCATTACATGACCCTTTAACTCAACTGCCAAATCGGCGTTATTTTATCTATACCATTGAGCGTTACTTTGAAAACGCTAAGCGTTCGCATAGTGAAGGTAATTTTGCTTTGTTGAATATTGATATTGATCGTTTTAAATCGATCAACGATTCCCATGGTCATAGCGCTGGCGATAAAGTGTTGATTGCTTGTGCGGAGCGGATTAAATCTGGCTTGCGGGTTTCCGATCTGGTGGCGCGGATAGGGGGAGATGAGTTCTTAGTGTTGATCCCACGTATTCATCGTGATCAAGATGTGCTCAAAGTCAGTGAAAACATTCTAAAAAGCATTTCTGAAACGCCCATCATTTATGAAGACAAGCTCATCCATGTTCGTGTGAGTATTGGATATGCCTTGTATGATCAGGCTTTTGCCACATCTGATGAAATGTTCAAACTGGCCGATGAACGTATGTATACCGCTAAGCGTAGGCAAAACCCACTCTATCGCTTTTGAGCTTTACCAAGCTCACTTTTGCATTTTGCTAATTTATATTTTGCAATTTGCAAGTAAAATCGCATTTCGTCATTCATTTATGAGTGTGGTTGTAATGAAACTGTTCGTTTTTTGCCCGATTTTCATGTAAAAGTCGCTAATGAAAAGTTGGCACGCAATCTGCATTTATTAGATTGACCCTTCTAAGCCGAGGGTCACCTAGCCAACTGACGTTGTTAGTGAACACCATTGTTCACACTTATAGACGGCCAATCACACTTCTTGTGGTTGGCCTTTTTTTTATTCACCACATTCGCCATAGCATCTTGGCTTTCGTGGACAAACCGCGCCGCGTGAACAAATTAATCTCGCTTCATTCTCGATACCTCGTTCAACCCAGTTGATGTTGAGAATTTTGGCGATAGTGCGCAAATCACGTTTAATCGGCGCTGGAATCGCGGTGGTTCCTCCTTTCTGCACACAACTCATTTTGAGCTCTTGAGCAATAGCGAGAGCGTCACCACCTTGCGCATTAATCGCAGGATTCAGGTCGATGCCCGCACACAATACACGGTTGTTGCCGGCAGGATCGACAACGTTGAGTGATTCACAGCAATAAATCCGTGGCTCATCACCCACAGTTAAAATCGAAATTTGGGCTGAACTGCCTTGCTGTGGCTGTGAAAGACGACGAAAAACGGCCCAATGCTGACAAGGGTCATTCACTTTACGCATATTTCCCCAAGGAAGTGGGATACCATTTCCACGGTATACGGCCTTGAGTTTCCCTTCACCATAGGCATCAAAATAGTGCCAGTGAGGGTAGGGAGAAACGACGGTCATCCGCCGCATGGCGACAGAAGGTGAGACTCCCGCTTTCTGATGAACGCTGATTTCATATCCGTTACGATCGAGCAGTTGTCGAAAGGGCACCTTAGGGCACAGTAGTGCCCCAGCAAAAAAGCTGGATTCAAAATCTCGCCAAGCTTGCAAGATATCTTGTGAGTTCAGCTCTGAAGAGGGGGAGGTTTCCACCATCTCATCCCACCCTTGAGTGTGACCGACGGAGAGGACGCTTTTTAGGCCATCTTTGTTGTGCAGCACATTATGTCCGATATAAACCGCAAGGTCATATTTCAATCGCGTTGGGTATTCACGCAGGATCTCATTCAGGTAAATGCGCCCAGGCGGCTCAAAAAAAGAGGTAACGAGCTGTTTGGCACTCACCCCAAGTTCGTCTGTTACATCATGCGGCGTACGCTTTACCCAACGCACGTCCAATCCAAGCCCTTTGGCAATGTCCAGCAAATCGGTGACAGATAAATTAAGGCGTTTTAGCCCCACCTCTTCTGCAGCGCGTTCAAGATCCGGGAAATGATTTTGCAGACTTTCTTGATGGGCTCGAATTAAGAGATGAGCAAATTGGCGGCCAGTAATCCCAGTTTGCGAGAGCATCTCGGGAATAGCAATTTGTAAAATATCATTGGAAAACAAAAAACTGGGCTCAAGAGCCATTCCACTAATGCCACCTCGATTGCCTTTTTCGGGAGTGATATCAATGTGCTCTGGCTCATCATCTAAAAACCAGATGGGATCTTTTTGAAACACTTCCGCGATCACTTCCAGCATCTCAACGCTCGGTACTCGTTTTCCGCGCTCAATCATAGAGAGATAAGAAACTGATGGTGCGTATTCAGGACTAACACGAATGCAGCGCGCAGAAAGATCCTCCATAGTTAAGTGGTTCCTTTTCCGAAGGTTTCTGACTTTAGTGCCCAGAAAATGGGACTGTCGAACAAGACTTTTAGACACACTCATTTTGTAAAATTCACATTGTAAAATTTTTGTTGTGAAATTGTAGTCAAAAATCCGCTAGTCTTCCAAGTAAGCGAAGTCACAAATCCGGCGAAAATATCGCCAGTGTCTTTGCAGCAAAATGACATTGAATCTGGACGAGGGAACGACGATGAACATGCTGACGTTTGATAAAACAGAAATCCAACACCAAAACAAACCCTTTATCGCTGAAGCTGTGTTCGCCGTAGAAACGGTCGCCGCCAATCAACAGCGTGAAAAACAAACCAAAGCCAAACAGTTATTGGATCGCCTGTTTCCGCTTGAAAATGGTACTCACCAAGATGTGACCGCATACGTGATTGATTACAATCACCTGCTCGCTTACTTTCAAGATGGCCGTCATAGTGGCTTGAAATACCCAAAACAGTTTGTGGCGTTTAATGGCAGTAAAGAAAATCCAAGCCATCTTCTGTTTCGTGATGGGCAAGGTAGTCACGTCGAAATGACATTAGGTTGCCAGCGCGGCACGGGTTGCATTGAGTTACGAGAAATCGCAGATATTCAATTAGAAACGTGCACGGTACTCAATCATTCCAATGATCACGCACAACCAAGCACCACTATTCGCCACTGGGTAAGTTTGATCAAAGGCGATGAACAAGGTCGCCCACAGGCTCGTATCGAAGAGAAAGAGTATACGGCTCGAAATGGTGACGAATATTTCCTCGGAGACTGTTTTTCACATTAATCCGCTATCGTATGAAAAAGCCAAGAGTCAGAGATTCTTGGCTTTTTTGTGGCAATTTGGAGCGGTGTAACTTTTCCTGTGCCGTCTATTTACAACGTGTGGGTAGGTATCGCAGAGTTTAGAGCGGCATGACTCGATTGCGGCCCAGATTTTTCGCTTCATACAGCAATCCATCCGCTCGACCGATGAGAGACTCCAAAGAGTCACCTTCAATCTTTTCTACTACACCAAACGAAGCGGTAATGCTACCGACCGATTGACCGCTACGCCGATCTTTTACGGTGAGCTTTTCTATTGAACGTCGCACCGATTCAGCAAACTGTCGTGCAATACGTAGCGATTTGTGCGGAGTAATCAGTGCGAATTCTTCACCGCCATAACGATAAGCGGTCACACCATCACGACACAGGCTTTGAAGACGTTTGGCAATCGCTCGGATAATTTGGTCACCAAACAGGTGGCCATAGTTGTCATTAAGGGCTTTAAAGTGGTCGATGTCGAGCATGATCAGGCTGACTTGCTGACCAGCATGGATCAGCGTGAACATATCGCCATCAAAAGCTCGGCGGTTATAGAGTCCGGATAAACTGTCAAACAGAGCATCTTTCTGAACTTTCGCCAGTTGCTCTTTAAGACGAGAGATTTCTAAAGTTGCTGCGTTCAGTTGATTGTTAAGGAAATTGGTCGAGTGTCGAATATCTTTAGAGTCACTCACCAAGCGGCGGATGACAGTCATCACTTCTTCAATCGAGAGATTGTCTTGCTCGACGCGTTCTAACTCCTTAAAGCTTTTATCAATCACATTCGCAAAGGAACTGGTGTCACTGAGCGTATCATTCATTGAGCTGCTAATTTCACTGAGCAGCACCTCAACATTTGCGCGTAACTGATTGATATTGGTTTCTGCTTTGGTTGCAATGTATTGTTGATAGAGATGCTCACCAGAAGCGGGTGGGCAAAGACCAAAGTTTTGCAATACAGAGTCCATTTCCGCATTCAGTTGCGGAATGGCTTGGTCGACATAGGTATACCATAAGGCATAGTTCACGGGGGTGGCCGCGACATGATGTTTCATCATTAAAGGTACGACTTTTTTTAAGTTAGCCGTGGATTTTTTGAAATCTTCAGTTGTCATCACTTGGTTAGGATACGCAAGACATTTTCATAACCTTAAGATTAGCGGATTTACTGTAGAAACGCTGCAAATTTGTTCTTGCTAGAGAGGCTGCTCAATGCGTGCCATTTTCCTCATCCTCTTTGAAGTGTTAACGTCAAGGAGTAATGGGATCAACACAGGATAAAACGAATGGATTCAGTGCAAAAATCCGTCATGGAATGGGCAAATGAGCTGCCTGAGTTGAATACTCTGCCCATGTCGGTACTTCATCGGTTACAACGGTTGGCGAGACGTATTGAGTTAAAAATGGAGACCTTCTATCAACAAGCGGGACTGACCGCTGGAGAGTTTGAAGTGTTAATGACCTTGCGTGGTGTCGGTCATCCTTATTGCCTAAACCCTTCGGACTTGCAAGTGCGGTTATTGCTCAGCTCAGGGGCTATGACTAACCGTTTAACGCGGCTTGAACGCAAAGGACTTGTAGAGAGAAACCTCAGTAAGTATGACAGGCGTAATGTTGAGGTGACACTGACAGAAGCAGGGCGACAACGCATCGAACTCTGGTTGCCAGAGTATTGTGATTTACAGTCGAGTTTGCTCACGAAGTTTTCCGAGGTGGAGCAAGAGACGTTATCGACACAATTACAAGAGTGGTTGAGTCATCATGAGCAACTATGGTGTATACCTGATTTGCTGAATTCAGATCGGCAGCGCTAGGGCTGCCGAGAATTCATTTTTATTTGTTACAGCAAATAGTCTTGCGATTGGCTTTGGGTTAAATACTTAACCGATCACGATTTTTGCAAACGCTGCGTCTCAAGCTTCTTGGATCCACGCAACATGGCTTCGACTAACTCGGTAGCGTTAAATTTCTCCAACGCTTCGTGAGCGCCAACTTGATGGGCACGATCGACACAGATCTCACTGGAGAGCGAAGTGTGCAAAATACAATAAGCATGGTTTAACTGCGGATCATTTTGCATTTCAAATGCCAGCTCATAACCATCTAATCCCGGCATTTCAATATCACTCACCAAAATGTCGATGGCGCGGTGGTCGCGTGCCATATCGCGCATCAAATCCAGCGCTTCACTGCCATTTTTACAGATATGATAAGGAATGTTGATGCTATCCAGCGCATCAGAGAGTTGTTTACGCGCAATAGAAGAATCATCGACCAACAAAATATTGAGGGGTTTTAATCGCTCTCGTTCGATATCTGTCAACATCGGAACCTTGGTCGATTCATACTGTGGGTAGATCTTCGAGAGTAGTAACTCCACATCCAGCAGTTGCACAATCTTGTTTTGGAATCGAGTGATCCCAGTGACGAAAACATCATGCCCTGCTGTTTCAGGGGACGATTCGATTTGTCGCCAATCACACTCGATTATCTTTTCTATCGTGCGAACCATGAAAGCTACAACCGTGCGTAAGCAGTCTGTGACAATCAAATAGCACTTCTGATACTCGCTCGGTTGGATTGGGCGGAAGCCAATCGCTGCGGCCATATCAATCACTGGCACTGTAAGGTTACGAATCGTGACCGTTCCTATCACATGATGGTGTGAATAGGGGATCTGAGTCATAGGTTGATAAGTGACAATTTCCCGGACTTTCAGTGTCCCGATAGCGAAAAGTTGCTGCTGGGCACTGAGCGTGAACATCAACATTCCTTGTGATTGGTTCGCTTTACTGACGACTTTAGCCATAATATTTTCTTTAACTGTTCGGACTCTTAGTAATACTAAACGAAATTACCGTATCGGCAACGGAATGGCTTGAATTTAGTCGATATTCGACCGATTTGTATTGATCTCAGCCATGCGTTTACATTTATTGTTGATCGAGTACACTACGCGGCTCGACAAAATAGGGGAAACATTATGGCTCGCACTGCGGCAGCTTTGCATATTTTGGTTAAACACAAAGAGCAAGCCGATGATATTTTGGCTCAATTAAAGAAAGGGGCGAAGTTCCACGTGTTGGCTAAGAAATATTCGATTTGCCCATCTGGAAAAAAAGGTGGTGACTTGGGTGAGTTTCGTCAAGGTCAAATGGTTCCTGCTTTCGACAAAGCCTGCTTTCAAGGTGAAGTGCTAACCCCACAATTGGTCAAAACCAAATTTGGTTGGCATGTGGTGAAGGTGTTGTATCGTACCTAGTGGTGTTCTTGTTCATTGAGCCACCTAACCTACTGCAAGCTGCAGTGGTTTTGGTTACGTTCGCTTGCCCCGGCTACATTGAACCTGTCTATGCTCATGGGGGATGAGCTCAAATGTTCCTACCTAAAATTCCAAGTAGTTTTAGAACACTTATTTTTCTCATCGAATATATTGAACATTAGAGAGATAAAATATGATTAATATCAATTTCTGTTATTAATGTATTGATTATTACTATGGATTTTTATTCTAATTTTGATATTCAACGAGTAGATTGGGTAGTAATCATACCAACTTATTTTTTATATCGAATGGAAAACACATAAGAGCCTTTTTGCGTATCTATGGTTTTTATTAAGCAACTTGACTTATATAAATGAAATAATGGTGTTTTCGCTATTGATATTCTTAATATTGAGAAGTTTTCTTAACCTCATGAATTATACAGATTAAATTTCAGATTCAATCTGCTTATGCGTTTGTCTTATTTTCTGAACATTGACTTCCCTTTTCTTAACGTTAGTTTTAACCATGTTAGCCTTGATGTGTTAGGAGGGGTGAAATGAAAGATGAAAACAAACTAAACGTTAGAATGCTTTCTGATGTTTGTATGCAATCCAGATTGTTGAAAGAGGCGTTAGAATCAAAACTTCCTTTAGCGCTGGAAATGACACCATTTTCTGAGCTCTGGCTCGAGGAGAGTAAACCAGAAAGCCGCAATATTCAGATGCTGGTGATTGATTATTCTAGAATTTCTGATGATGTATTGACCGATTATAGCTCGTTTAAGCACATCAGTTGTCCTGATGCTAAAGAAGTAATCATTAACTGCCCACAGGATATTGAGCATAAATTACTCTTTAAATGGAATAATTTGGCCGGAGTATTCTATATCGATGATGATATGGACACGCTGATCAAAGGCATGAGTAAAATTTTGCAGGGTGAAATGTGGCTAACTCGTAAGCTGGCTCAAGAATATATTCTTCACTATCGTGCTGGCAACTCAGTTGTTACCTCGCAAATGTACGCAAAATTAACCAAAAGAGAACAACAAATTATCAAGTTGCTTGGAAGTGGTGCTTCTAATATTGAAATTGCAGATAAACTCTTTGTGAGTGAAAATACAGTAAAAACACATCTGCATAATGTCTTTAAAAAAATTAATGCCAAAAATCGCTTGCAGGCACTGATTTGGGCGAAAAACAATATTGGAATCGAAGAAGTCAATTCTTAATTCGTGTTGTAATTCCTCTTCTATTTTCTTCATTCGATAGTCTAGGTTTCGCCAAAAATAAGGCAGCATAACGTTGCCTTATTTTAAGCCCTTCAAGCGTACCTACGCTCATCGAGATGTACTCACCAGCTCCCTACCTGAAAATCTCAGTCGTTTAGATACAGTTGTTGACTATTCGACGACAACTGCAGTGCCACTGATGGAAACCATCAGCATGCCATTGGCTTTACCAAAGGTTTCATAATCTAAATCGATGCCGACCACGGCATTTGCGCCCAGTGCTGCGGCGTGTTGCTGTAATTCTTCCAATGCAATTGCACGAGCTTTTTCGAGCTCTCGTTCATAAGTACCTGAGCGTCCACCTACAATATCGCGGAGCCCAGCAAACAGATCTTTAAAAATGTTGGCACCAAGAATGGCTTCGCCTGCAATCACTCCGCAGTAACGAACGATGCGTTTGCCTTCGATATTGGGTGTCGTTGTAACAATCATGGTGTTTCCTCAAGGGATGTTTTTGATGTTCAGATTGGATTACAAAATGGCAGTGAAGTTCCGCCATCGCCTCAATCTCTTTAAGTGACAGGCTTGAATCTTTTTTGCCACAATCCCTCCATCAGAATTATTGATCTTGGAGATTAATAACTCGAATTGCTGAGTGGAGGTAGGCCAGATATAACCGCGTTTCTTATTGTTCGTGTAGTGAGAATCATGGCGTTAGATGGATTGATGGATGCAATTGCAGACCGAGGTTGGTATGTGTGGGATGATTTTCTGAAGCCGCAAGAAGTGCAAGCTTTACGAGAGTGCATTCCTGAACGTTGGAAACGAGCAAAAATTGGCAGAAATGAAGAGACTCAGCGTGCGGCTGATATCCGGAGCGATAAAATCCAATGGCTTGATGTATCAATGGATCAACCTGTTCAAGACTATTTAGAGCGGATGGAACAGATCCGGCGTGAAGTGAATCGTCACTTTTTTCTTGGGCTGTTTGAATATGAAGCGCACTTTGCAAAATATGAGGCAGGTGATTTCTACCTTAAACATCTCGACTCGTTTCGCGGCAATGAAAATCGCAAATTGACCACAGTGTTTTACCTCAATGAAAATTGGACTCCCACCGATGGTGGTGAATTAAAAATCTACGATTTGCAGGATAACTGGATTGAAACGTTAGCGCCCGTTGCGGGACGTCTGGTGGTATTTCTTTCGGAACGATTCCCTCATGAAGTGCTCGAAGCGCATGCGGATCGCGTCAGTATTGCGGGCTGGTTTCGTACTAATGGAGTGAGCGGTAATAAGCTGGATATCGCGAATTAACGCATTCCATAACAGCTTTAAGCTGCGAGGTGAAAACACACAAGGCAGCTCGTTATAATCGCGCTACCTTGTGTCGTTCAACGTGGTTTATTTGAAATGAATAACAGAGAAATGGGGCTGTTCACTTAAGGCTTCCATCGAACTCAGTTGATCAGTTTCGAGGAGCCAAGTTTCTTCTTCACCTCTTAGCGCAATACACTCCTGCTTTTGACTATTACGTTGAGTGTCGGCGGCGACTCCGTAATACACCTCACCACTTTTCATTGTTAATTTGACTGGCAGATGAAACAAACAGGCCAGTTCAATGTAATCGTATTGACTGCAGCTAACCATGTCTTTACTCGCTTCTATTTAAGTACTTACTTTGCAGTATATACATCCTCTTAACATCTTGGTAACGGCCGTTGATGAAAAATTCCTCGACTAAGTGGCCTTCCTCTACAAATCCGCACTCTTCGTAGAGATGCACTGCTTTAGGGTTCTCGACGGCAACGTGTAAATAAATCTTATGCAGATTGAGAATAGTGAAGGAGTAATCTAACGCTCGGTTGATTAAGGTACGCGCAAAGCCTTTGCCTTGGTGCTCTGGAGCGATGATGATTTGAAATTCCGCGCTGCGATGGATGTAGTTAATCTCAATCAGCTCGACGAGGCCAATCAAGTTTTTTTGCGCATCTTCAACCACAAAACGTCGTTCAGCATTATCGTGAATGTGTTTGTTGTAGAGCTCTTCGAGTTCATCAAAGGATTCATAAGGCTCTTCAAACCAGTAGGACATGATGTTGCGGTTGTTATTGAGATTGTGAATAAAGCGTAAGTCGCCGCGTTCTAATGCTCTAAGCGTTAACTGACTGTTCATATTCTTACCTAAAGGATGCTGTGAGTCTCTCGACTCGGTTGGTCTTCTTAGACCATAGAGGAAGAGAGGGCTTATTCACAAGGGGTATAACATCAATTTATTGCAAAATGAGTGGGTTGAACGAACTTGGTCAATTTGAGGTTGGCAGAAAGAAAAGCCCTCTCAAGATGAAAGGGCTAAGCAAGCGAAGGATAAGTATTAAGCCGGAAGGTCAACACCTTTTTCTTGGTGCAGACGGCGACAGGCGCGACCGTCACTGTGAAATAGATGGCAGCGATGTGCTGGAATGCCAATCGTGAGTGTGTCGCCGATTTCGACATCGAGCGTATCGGGCTGGCGGTAGATTACGTCAGAATCTGAGCCTTTTAGGTTCATATACACCTGAGTTTCGTTACCCAACTTCTCAACAATCATCACTTTGCCTTCGATTTTGGCATCACTATGCTCGGCTTCAACCAGATGCTCAGGGCGAATGCCGAGCGACATACGCTCTCCACGAGTGACGGTGGTGCCATCGACAGGGATCCAGAAGGTCGTACCGTTAGAAAGCTGGACCTGTACCCGATCTTTTTCTACTCCTTCAATGAAGACGCTCATGAAGTTCATTTTCGGCGAGCCAATAAACCCGGCCACAAAGCGGTTTTGTGGATAATGATACAGTTCGAGTGGTTTGCCGACTTGAGACACGAATCCTGCATCCAACACCACAATTTTGTCCGCCATAGTCATGGCTTCCACTTGATCATGGGTAACGTAAATCATGGTGCAGCCTAGCTTACGTTGCAGTTTAGTGATTTCAGAGCGCATCTGTACGCGCAAAGCTGCATCTAGGTTCGATAAGGGTTCGTCCAGCAAAAACACATTCGGCTGCGAAACCAGAGTACGACCGATGGCGACACGTTGCCGTTGACCACCAGAGAGCGCCTTGGGTTGGCGATCCAGAAGATGGCTGAGTTGTAGAATTTCTGCCGCATGATCAACGCGCTTTTTGATCTCGCTCTTGTTGGCTTTCGATAGTTTTAAACCAAATGACATGTTGTCATACAGATTGAGGTGCGGATACAGTGCGTAGGATTGGAAAACCATGCCTACACCGCGTTTGGAAGGTTCGACATCATTCATGCGCTGTTCGCCGATATACAAGTCGCCAGACGTAATGTCTTCCAAACCCGCAATACAGCGTAGCAGTGTGGATTTACCGCAACCTGAAGGACCGACGAACACCACAAATTCGCCTTCTTGAATCTCTAAGTCGACATTCTTTGAAATCAGCACATCGCCGTACGCTTTACATACATTTTTTAACGTGACACTCGCCATCTAGCTCGTCCTCGATCAAGATTTTTAATCGTTATCGCGGCTCATTATATGAATTATTGTGCACGCAATAACAGTAGGAATTGGATAAGGTGAACCACATCAAGTGGTTTCGTTGGCAGCGCCGCCTTATTGGGTAAGAAAAGAAAGGGTGAACGCTCCGGCTATGAAGCCGTTCACCCGACTGCCGCGAAAAGTAGGTTGTTTCCCCCTACACAAAGCCATGTCTCTCCCGTAACGCTTTCACCACAAACATGACTTTATATCGACAACCTACTTGGCGGTGGAACCAGTTACAACACGTAAACTGGAAAGGCTCTTACCATCCTCTCTGGGATGAGGCTAGTTTCTGTGAAAGAGGTAAATCGTACATCCTCCTCTTCCGCTTTTTTGTAGGGGGAGTAGGTGAGGAGGAGGTGGAGGAGTGGCACTAAGGCGTAGTTAGATCCAGTTCAAATTATTGAGGGTGGATAAGTTGAGTAGGATCACATCAATCCTGTTTTTTGTGATTTGGCTCGCTCACATCAAACGATAGAGATCACGAAAATACGCCATAATATCGAGGGCGTAGGGGTTAGGAGGATGAGTTAAACGCGTTTTTTTCTGATCATAAATGGCGAAATACGGCAAAACCTCTTGGTGAGCCCTACAACACAAAAAGAAAAGGATATGAACATGAAAAATGCCCTAAGCACAGTCGCGCTGAGCACTCTGGTGGCTCTTGGTTCGTTTGGTGCCCATGCTGCTATTGAAGAAGGACAACTCACTATTTGGATCAATGGTGATAAAGGCTATAACGGTTTGGCGGAAGTCGGTAAGAAGTTTGAAGCAGACACCGGAATCAAAGTCACCGTCGCTCATCCTGATGCGCTACAAGATAAATTCCCACAAACCGCAGCAACTGGCGATGGTCCTGACATTGTGTTTTGGGCTCACGACCGTTTTGGCGGTTATGCGGAAGCTGGCCTGTTAGTCGAAATCAAACCTTCTACAAAAATTCAAGAAGGCATCGTAGATTTCGCATGGGATGCAGTGAAATACAACGGCAAAATCATTGGTTATCCAATTGCGGTGGAATCGTTATCACTGATTTATAACAAAGACCTTGTCCCTAACCCACCGAAAAGCTGGGAAGAAGTCGCTGAGCTGGATGCCAAACTGAAGAAAGAAGGCAAATCGGCCATCATGTGGAACCTGAAAGAGCCTTACTTCACTTGGCCTTTGATGGCGTCTGATGGCGGTTACGCATTCAAATACGGCGTTGATGGCTATGATGTGAAAGACGCAGGTATCAACAATAAAGGCGTAAAAGACGCGATGAATTTCGTGAAAGGCCTTGTGGATAAAGGCGTGATCTCTCCAGATATGGATTACTCAGTGTCTGAGTCTGCCTTTAACCAAGGTAATACCGCGATGACCATCAACGGTCCATGGTCTTGGGGCAACATCGAGAAATCAGGCATCAACTACGGTGTGACTACTTTGCCTAAATTTAACGGCCAAGCGTCGAAACCTTTCGTTGGCGTTCTCACCGCAGGTATCAGCACCGCTTCTCCAAATAAAGATCTGGCGGTGGAATTCATCGAAAACTATCTGCTGACTAACGATGGTCTGCGCATGGTAAACAACGATAAACCACTAGGTGCGGTTGCGCTGAACTCTTTCCAACGTGAACTGGATGCGGATGCGCGCATTGCGGCGACCATGGATAACGCCATGAACGGCGAAATTATGCCTAACATTCCACAAATGAACGCGTTTTGGAGCTCTGCGAAAAACGCCATCATCAACATCGTTGATGGCCGTCAAACCGTGGATGCCGCTCTGGCTGATGCTGAAAAGCAGATGACGAAATAATCCATCGTCATACCTTGGAGGGGGTAACTTTCCCCCTCCACATTTCTTGGTAACAACACGCTAGCAGGTTCTTTATGCAGTCAGTTCAAGGTACACAGGCTATGTCCGATCCAACTGCGGTACGTCCAGCCGACAAACGTGCGTTTTTTAAAATGGGCAGTACTTGGCGCGGTAGGTATCGTGAATGGCTACGCAACCATTCTTATGTATTCTCGTGGGGAGGTGGCGTTTGCATTGCTGACCCTGATCCTTACCACATTAGCGCTGTATATCTTCGGAAGTCGTAAAACATACGCGCACCGTTATATTTATCCCGGCATTGCAGGGATGATCCTCTTTATTCTGTTTCCACTGGCTTACACCGTTGGTCTTGCTTTTACAAACTACAGCGCGAAAAACCAACTCACTCTTGAACGCGCACAGTCAGTGTTGATGGATCAAACTTTCCAAAGTGGTGAAAGTTATGCTTTCCAACTTTATAAAACCGAGCAAGGCTACCGCCTATTGATTGAGGACGGAGATGAGCGTTTGGCGACCGCGCCTTTTTCGCTCAGTGGTAACGTACCGACCGATCTTAATCTTGAAGTGATTGGCGGCATTGACGGTGAAGTAGAGCCGATTAAAACCATCATCGGGTATCGCACCGAATTGAGTGGCATCGATCTGCATTTCCCTGATGGTGAAGACATTCGTATGAGTGGCCTGCGCAAATTTGCTGCAGTGAAACCACTCTATACCTTGCAGAGCGATGGTGAAACACTCACCAACAACCAATCAGGTCAGGTGCTGCGCCCCAATATGGAGATTGGTTTTTATCAACCCATCAATGAGAGCGGCGAATTTATCGGTGAGCGAGTTTCACCAGGGTTTGTGGTGTCGATTGGTACCCATAACTTTGAGCGAGTATGGAAAGACGAAGGCATCAAAGAGCCGTTTATCAATATCTTTATCTGGACTGTCATCTTTTCCGTATTGACGGTGATTTTCACCCTGATGATTGGCCTTGTATTAGCCAGCGTAGTGCAATGGGAAGCGTTGAAAGGCCGTGCGGTTTATCGTGTACTGCTGATCTTGCCTTATGCCGTTCCTGCCTTTATCTCGATTTTGATTTTCCGTGGTCTTTTCAACCAGAGTTTTGGTGAGATCAACATGGTGCTCAACGGTTTGTTTGGCCTCAGTCCCGCTTGGTTCTCGGATCCGCTATTAGCGAAAACCATGGTGCTTATCGTAAATACTTGGCTGGGTTTCCCTTACATGATGATTTTGTGTATGGGCCTACTGAAAGCGATTCCCGATGATCTGTATGAAGCATCGGCGATCGATGGGGCAAATTTCATTCATAACTTCACCAAAATCACTCTGCCGATGATGATCAAACCGCTGACGCCGTTGCTGATTGCTAGCTTTGCTTTTAACTTCAACAACTTCGTAATGATTCAACTGTTGACGCAAGGTGGACCAAACCGCATTGGCACCTCAGAGCCAGCAGGGTATACCGACCTTCTGGTGAGCTACACCTACCGCATTGCGTTTGAAGGTACAGGTGGTCAAGACTTTGGTTTGGCGAGTGCGATTGCGACGCTGATCTTCTTGCTGGTGGGCGCGTTAGCTCTGCTCAACCTGCGCTTTACTAAGCTGAGCCAACAATAAGGAGCATTCATATGGCTATGGTACAAGGCAAATCTCTCAAGTATCGCGTGTGGGCAACCCACGCGGCACTGTGGGTGTTCTTAGCGTTGATTATTTTCCCGCTGCTGATGATTGTCGCGATCTCATTTCGTGAAGGTAACTTCGCAACCGGCAGCTTGATTCCGGATCGCCCCTCATTGGAACACTGGAAGCTGGCACTCGGTATTGCGGTACAGAATGCTGATGGTTCAGTCACTCCACCGCCATTCCCTGTGATGACATGGTTGTGGAATTCGATAAAAGTGGCGGGCATTACATCGGTATTGATTGTGGCGCTTTCTACTACTTCGGCTTACGCCTTTGCACGTATGCGTTTTAAAGGCAAAGAAACCATCTTAAAAGCGATGATGATTTTCCAAATGTTCCCTGCGGTATTGGCCTTGGTCGCATTGTATGCTCTGTTTGATAAGCTTGGGCAGTACATTCCCTTCTTGGGCTTAAACACGCACGGTGGTTTGATTTTCTCTTACCTCGGCGGGATTGCGCTGCACGTTTGGACTATTAAGGGGTACTTTGAAACCATCGATCGTTCACTCGAAGAAGCCGCGGCTTTGGATGGTGCGACACCATGGCAAGCGTTCAGATTGGTGCTACTTCCATTGTCTGTGCCTATACTTGCGGTAGTATTCATTTTGTCATTTATTGGTGTGGTGGGCGAAGTTCCGGTAGCGTCACTGCTGCTTTCTGATGTAAACTCGTACACGCTTGCGGTTGGTATGCAGCAGTATCTTTACCCTCAAAACTATCTGTGGGGTGATTTTGCGGCCGCTGCGGTGCTCTCAGCACTCCCAATCACTATCGTATTTTTACTTGCACAGCGTTGGCTTGTCGGAGGACTTACCGCCGGCGGAGTGAAAGGATAATAACGATAAGGGCGACGTAAAGTCGCCCATTTTGTCTCTTCTTAACATTAATTGGTTTGGCCGCCGACAAGTTAAGAAGCTTCAATTCTGGCGTTACGCATAGCTGGCTGTTAGCTCTATTCCTTACTAGTTCACGACTAACAGTTTTTGTAACCGAAACCTGAGCTTAGCTTGGGTTTTTTTATGCCTGAAGCCGTGACAGCCTTCGTTGCGAAACGGTTGCCAGTATAAGCACAACGCATTTTCTCAACAGTGAAACAAGGACGGGATGCGAGTCAGATCGAATATTGATTTGTAACTTGCGTAAAGGGTGCAGAAAAATTAGAACTCACGACTGGAAGGTGCACAACTTAAGTATTGCAGCAGTAAATACAAACTCTCTTCGTGCATGGCAACCCGGCGGAAAAGATCCGCAAACGTCTCGTCTCCCCCAAAACAAGCTTGAATGTAATGGTTGATCGCTTCAGGCTGATAACCTTGCACGTACAGTGTTCTTACCCATTGATATTCGACCGCTTTGGGGTTAGTCAGAGTCGTCTCGGTGAGGGTGATTTTATCTAGGGTAATCGCCATAACAGAAGCGTGAAATCCATGTGCCAAAGATGGGCATGGATTAAAACAAAGCTTGATGACAGTTCGATGACAAGCGCTCCACCCAAGTGACTGGAGCGCAGGATAGGCCTTTAATTTTTCAAATATTTCACGTGCGCTTCCATCTCTTCACCAATTTCTGTGCGCATGTTCATTAAGCGGATCGCTGAAGTGCGTAACTCCTGATCTTCCTGAGTTTGCGGAATCCATTCAGGAACAGGAGATGGTTTGCCCGCCTCATCCACCGCGACCATAATCACAATACAGTGAGTCGTGAGGTGATTTTTCAGGAACTTAGGATCGCTCGCCTGCACATCAATCGCTATGTGCATAGAGGTTTTTCCGGTATAAATCACCTTAGCATTCACTTCAACCAAGTTACCGACATGGATTGGAGCGACAAAACGAATGCCACCTGCATAAGCCGTGATGCAATATTTACCGCTCCAAGCCGCAGCACAAGCGTAGGCTGCAAGGTCAATCCATTTCATTACTGCGCCACCATGGACTTTGCCACCAAAATTGACATCTCCCGGCTCTGCCAGAAAACGTAATGTGATCTCTCGTTTGCCACTGCTCATCGGCTTATCCTTCATTTTCACTTTGAGCCTTTTGCTCAAATAAGTGTAGAGCCAATAACAACAAATTTTTTACACACAGGCAATAATTTGTGCATTTTGTGCATGCAACAAAAAAGGCGCGTTAGCGCCTTTTCGTGGTATCGATGAGTGATTGTCTATCGAGTTACACCACTTGAATCGTGACTTCATTCTCTTTCGCGAACGCTTCAATCTCTTTTGGTGGCGTTTGGTCGGTAATGATTAAGTCGACATCGGCCAATGTGCCAAGTTTGACCATCGCATTGCGGCCAAATTTACTGTGGTCGACCGCAAGGAATACACTGCGGCTGTTTTCGATAATCGCGCGTTTTACACGTACTTCATGGTAGTCGAAATCAAGCAGAGAGCCGTCATAATCGATGCCACTGATCCCCAAGATGCCGAAATCCAAACGAAACTGAGAGATAAAATCCAATGTAGCTTCGCCCGTTACACCGCCATCTTTGTTACGTACTTCACCACCCGCCAGAATGATGCTGAAATCCGGCTTACTCATTAGCATAGTGGCGACGTTTAAGTTGTTAGTCACCACTCGCAATTGATGATGATTAACCATTAAAGCGCGAGCGATGGCTTCTGGGGTTGTGCCGATATCAATAAACAGTGTGGCACCGTCAGGAATGTGCTGTACCAAGGCCATGGCGACTTTCTCTTTTTCATTTTGGTAAGAGACTTGCCGCGTGTGATAGGAGGAGTTCTCCGAGCTGGTGGCAATTGTTGCACCGCCATGGTTGCGGCGCAATTTGTTGGCTTCGGCCAACTCGTTGAGATCTCGCCGTATGGTTTGTGGGCTGACATCAAATCGTTCAACCAGCTCTTCCGTACTCACAAAACCTTGGGTTTGAACCAATTCAATGATTTCTTGATGGCGTTTTACTGCTTTCACCGGGAATATCCTTATGGTTTAAATTGCTTTCAGTGTACGGAGCCAGTGCTTGATTTCAAATCTTGGTTTGCGTTTTCTTACGTTTTCTTTTCGTTTTTAATCATTTTTCACAAAAACGAAAAGAAATAGGCTGAAAGGGCTTGGTGAGGCTTATTCTGTGGATTGACGATAGAGACAACAGCGATTACGACCATTACGTTTGGCTTTATACAGCGCTTGATCGGAGCGTCGATAAATATCGGAAATGTCATGATCTCCATAATGTAAGCAGGAAACACCTGCACAGAGGTAGATGTGTTCGTGTTGCTCAAAGAATGGATGTTCTGCGAAACATTGGCGGATCTGTTCGGCTAAATTAAAAGCCGTCTCTACGTGTGTATTTTCCAAGACGATGATGAACTCTTCTCCTCCCACACGACCACAAAAATGGTGATCAGAGATGACGTTTCGGAGCAGCTTTGCGAGAAAGCACAGTACCTCATCACCTTTATCGTGACCAAATTGGTCATTGATCAGTTTGAAATTATCAATATCGATAGAGATGCAACTGAGCGGCTGTTTTGAATGTTTTGCGCGAGCGAAGGCTGCACGAAAATCCGCCCACAGTTTACGCCGATTACACAACTGAGTTAAAGAATCGGTATTGGCGAGCTGATAAAGCTGTTCGCGAAGTTCTACGATATCAGTGATATCCGTTGACACGCCAATGAGCCCAATCACTTCGCCAGTCACGCGGTGTAAAATAGGGTGTTTGACTGCGCGATAAATACGAACCAAACCATTAGATTTAGCGATCGCACGTTCTTCATGGGTTACGGATGATCGGGTTTCAAAAACGTGCTGATCGGAAGCCAAAATATCGTTGAGTTGACCATCATGGAAAAAGTCGTGATCGGTTTTGCCGATCAAAGATTGTTCATCCGTTTCAAACAACTTTAGAGTCAGAGGGTTAGCGTAGAGATACTCACCGCGGCGATTTTTGACGAAAACATAGACACCCAGTTCGTTCAACACGAGTTCGTGCAAGGAGAACTGTTGGTTATCAAAAAGCTCTTCAATTCTATCAAGTTCAATCATAGGCCCACCTCTCACTGCCCGCATCACCGATTCTTCATCGGCTGTTTTGGGCTTAGGGAACCTAGCCAACCTTTATTTTTTTAACGTCGTACGACGTGTTCTTTCTTCTCTAAAGATAGCGTGAAGAGAACCATTTTGCGCGTGAAAATACTCGCTTTTATACCTGTGTCACTTTTTCGACGCCGTCATCATTTCGACGTTGGATTTTCAACTGTGAAAGCGCGACACCACTGATGACTAATAAACCACCAATCAAATGGTAGGGGTGAACTTTTTCGCCCAATAAAGTGGCGGCCAAAGAAACTGAAAATACAGGCAGCAGGTTCATAAACATGGCGGTGGAGTCAGCACCGATAGCATCAATGGCCTTTACCCACATCCATGGCGCTAACAGTGAAGCAGCAATGCCAGCATAAGCGATCAGGGAGAGTGAACCTTCGGTCGGTAATAACGTATCGCTGGTTAGCCATAAAGGAATCAGCATGAACACGGCGCATACCCCTTGCAGATAAATTAACGTCCAGTTGCTAAACGGCATTTTCCAGCGTTTCAAAAGCACGCAATACAAGGCGTACACTAGCGCTGCCATCACCATTAAGGCATCACCTTCGGTTACGCTTTGATGGATGAAAAACAGCGGATTTCCTTCTCCGAGCATGTAGGCAAGCCCGCTGAGTGATAATACGCCACCTACTATGCTAAGGACTGAGATTGGTTTATTAAGTAACGGCAAGCTAATGAAAACACTCATTAAAGGAACAAAAGAAGTGATGAGTGACATATTGGTCGCCGTGGTGGTGAGCCCCGCGTAGTAGCCGAGGGATTGGTTAAGCACCATGCCGAGCAAAGCCAAAAATGCGAGTCTACTCAAGTAGCGTTTCACTGTTGACCATTGGCGGATAGCGCTAGGTAAACAGAAAGGCGTGAGGATCGCCATAGCTAATAGCCAGCGATAAAAGCTCATCGCACTAGGTTCGATGGTCGAGGCCGCGAGTTTATTGACAATCGAGTTACCACCCCAAATCAGCACAGTAAAAAATGGCAGAAGATAGATCATGTGCGCCTCGCCGCAATTTGTTCTTTGGGTTATAGTGTGGCAGGTCTTTATAATTACAACTATCTCCAGAAAGACATTGCGAGCGATAGGAAGACAAGATTGAAAAAACGCACTCGACACTTGCATCCCTCATTATCTATCGAGCATCCACCTTCGGATGTTTTTATGAATTTTGAAGCGTTTCTGTCCAATACAGAAACTCGTGAGCACAGCCACCCTTGGGGCCAGGTGCAGCTCATTTCTGGTGGAATTTTGGAGATGGAAGCGGAAGATACGCGTTTTTTGGCTCCGCCTCATTTGGCGATTTGGGTCCCTGCAGGGATTCGTCATCGAAGCTACAACCGCAAGCCCATCGAATACTGCTCACTGAATATTGCTTCGCAACTGACCAGGGCATTTCCCGCCAAAACCAGTTTAATTAAGGTGACATCGATTGTTTCGGCGATCATTGATGACTTTCGAGAGCGAAACATCAATGTGGCGCAGAGCAGTGAAGATAAGCGCTTAGTGCAAGTGTTGCTCGATCAATTGGCGACTCGTGAAACTCAGCACCATTTTCTTCCTTCAACCAATCATAAATATTTAGCGCCGATTTTGGCTTTTGTGGAAGAGAACCCAACCGATAATACGACCTTGCAGCAGTGGGCGGAAAAAGTGCATACCACAGAGCGAACATTGGCGCGCCATTGTCAGGCTGAATTGGGGATGAGCTTTACCGAATGGCGGCTACGGGTACGCTATCTCTATTCGATGGAATTGTTACGTCAAGGGCATGCGGTGAAAGAGGTGGCGTTAACCTTGGGCTATAACCAAGCCAGCCCGTATATCACCATGTTCAAAAAGTACTCCGGGTTAACCCCGGAGCAGTATAAAAGCCGATTACTTGCCTAGCAGACCCTGCTCATTGGCAAGCACATAATCAAGTGCACCGATGATGGCAGCGACTTGCGCATCATTACAGAGTTGTGCGGTGACTTTAGGGCTATCTGGATAGACTTCAGTGGTTGTGCTGTAAGTACAATCAGTCATGCCGCCGCACAAGCCGAGTTTTCTCATCGGATAGAGGATGACACCCTCAGCGACAACAGGTGAACCAATGATTTCATGGTTTTCATCCGCTGGCGCGATATGCGTGACACGGCGGACGGAATCAATCACCGCTTGTTGGAAAGCCAATTGTGGATTTTCCGTATCACCCACTGTGTAAAAGCCATCAGGGATCGAACCTTCGAGGTAGGTTTTACCATCGCGCGCCGCCAAGGCAGGGCGAAACTCTGATTCATCTGTATCGGTGGTTTCATGCAGATCAATGTGCAGCAAAATCGGCCCGTGCTCTGTCACCATCGCCATCAATCGAGCCGCCTCTTCTGCAGGACTATCCTGAACGAAAGAGCGGTTAGGATCGATCGCATTTGGGTTCCAACGATTGATGGTTTCATAGCCCCAAGGGCTGACACAGGGCACGGCAAGCAGATTAAAGTGAGCCAAATAAGGCTCTGCGGCGGTTGCTAAAAATTGCAGCACACCGTGTACACCACTGGTTTCGTAACCATGCACTCCGCCTGTGATCAATACTGTCGGCTTGTTGGCATCCCAGTTGCGGCTTTTCACCACATACAGCGGGTAACGTGTTGGCTCATAAGAGAGGGCACCATAAGTGCTTACGTCGAATAGGCCGTTCAAGGCCAGAATTTTGGGCACCACATCTTGCTGATATTCGCGCTGAATATGGCGTTGTTCCAGCCAAGCTTGGCGCTCTGCGGCTTGCCAAGGTTGACCGAGCGTACCAATCGGATAAAAGGTTGACATCCTAATTCTCTGTTTGGGGATTAGTTAACAAAGAGTAAGACCTAGGTAGCGTCTGAGCAACAAGATTTTAAAATAGCAGAATAATTGGGCTAAGAAGTAAATTCTATACTTCAAAATAATAGAAGGATAAATTAAATATTATTGCTTTGTTTTTATGAAATTAATGAATATTAAATTCACCAAGTTCAATTCCTGAATCGGAAAGTATTTTACCTGTTTTACTCACTTCGCAGAAATCAAAATAAATTGGGTAATGATTAGAGCTTATTCTGGGTAGGATATGGCGCTGTAGAATGTCACTATTTAATTGATGAATTTTAGATGACCAGCGGAGATTATTTTTCAGAAGATGGAAGTGGATGTTTATCATGAATTAAAATTTCTTTTTGGTGAGATTTCTCTCGTAATAATTGATACCAGTGTCGCTGGCGAGATGTTCTGCGAGACATGAATTCCTCGATGTAATACAGATAAATGAAAATGGAGGAGTAGAGAGATAAGGGGGGGAGCAAAGCGTGGCGCTGAGAGCACCACGCAGAATTTGGCTTACAGCGCGACTACGTTAGACGCTTGAGGGCCTTTCTTACCTTGTTCAACGATAAAGCTAACACGTTGACCTTCAGCTAAGGTTTTGAAACCTTCTGACTGAATAGAATTAAAGTGAACAAACACATCGTTGCCACCGTTATCTTGAGTAAGAAAACCGAAACCTTTAGTTTCGTTGAACCATTTTACAGAACCAGTCATTTTAGACATAGAGACCTCTAGAGATAATTTTTACAATAATTTATTAGGGCTTAAAACAAAAGCTATTATATGGATTATAAAGGAGAAGCTATCACAGAGGTTGAACGAAGGGCATCGAAAAAAGACTGAGGTAAAACTTTACTTAATTTTCATTAATAGCTCATTTGCTTGAGCTGTGGTTGAGTATACACGGAAAAAGAGTTCTGACTAGGATTATTTTCAATCTAAGACAATTATTTTATTTTCTTCGTAAGCTTATGCAGCGAAAAAGGTGAAGCGCTTCCGCTTTTGTCACGTACCAGATGAATATACCCAACTCCTACACCCTTCGGATAAGACTTAACAGGGCGTAGATCTTGTTTGGCGTGGTCACATTCTCATTGCTGAGTTTCCTTCTGCCGTTCGTTAATGTTACATTTTGTCACGCTTCTACCAATCAAATAGAGAGAATTTCCATGGCAGGCGCAAGCTTACTGACCTTGCTTGATGATATTGCGACGGTGCTGGATGACGTGGCATTGATGTCCAAAATGGCCGCTAAAAAGACGGCGGGTGTATTGGGGGATGACTTAGCGCTCAATGCGCAGCAAGTCTCTGGTGTCGCGGCAGAGCGTGAAATTCCGGTGGTATGGGCGGTCGCCAAAGGCTCGTTTCGCAATAAGCTGATTTTGGTTCCGGCAGCACTTATTATTAGCTCGATTGCTCCTTGGTTGATCATGCCTCTACTGCTGCTCGGTGGTCTGTTTCTCTGTTTTGAAGGCGCAGAGAAGATCCTCGAAAAATGGTTGCATCCAGAACCCAAACAGAATGCTGAACAGCGTGCTGCCGCGATGGTCAATGAAGGTTTAGAAACGGAAAGTTTGGCGACAGAAAGCTTAGCCGAGTATGAAAAGCGTAAAATTGGTGGCGCGATCCGCACCGATTTTATTCTGTCGGCAGAAATCATTGTGATCGCTCTCGGGACCGTGCAGGGGCACTCGATGCTCACACAAATTTTGGTGGTTAGCTTGATTGCGGTCATCATGACGATTGGCGTGTACGGCCTAGTGGCAGGCATAGTGAAGTTGGATGACTTAGGTTTTTACCTGCAACGCCAATCCAAAGGCCAAGGACTCAAAGCCAGTTTTGGCGGCGTGCTAGTACGTTTTGCGCCCAAATTGATGAAAGGCCTGACGGTCGTTGGAACTGCGGCGATGTTTTTAGTCGGCGGTGGGATTGTGGTACATAACGTGCCTGCGGTGCATCATATTCTTGAACCTATGCTTAATGTCGTCCATGCATGGCCAGTTGTCGGGACACTGATGCCAACCCTGATGAATGGTGTGATTGGCGTGGTGGCTGGCAGCCTCTTAGTAGCGGTAATGGAAGTGTGGCACAAAGTTCGCGGTTAATTCTCCTTCTGACTTGTTGTCTACAACATGAAGTAGGGTATCCGTAAAATTCTCATTGTTATTTTTGGGAAGGCAAATAAACTAGCGGCTTTTGTTTTTCGGCGGTCGATATTATGCAGTGTGAGTTCTTTATTCAAAAACGGTGTACCTCTTGCCACCTATGTGCGCAGCCGTATTCCCAACAAGTTGAGAATAAAGATCAGCAGTTGCGTGAGTTGATTGCGCCAGCCATGGATGTGCAGTGGTTACCTCCTGTCACCAGTGCTGACACCGCGTTTCGCAATAAAGCCAAAATGGTGGTGCTCGGTGCGGCTCACGCGCCGATTTTAGGCATTGAAGATGCGCAAGGTCAGCCTTTGTCGCTAGTGACTTGCCCGCTTTATCCGCAGCCGATGCAAGAGCTGCTCGCTTATCTGGAAAACTGGATCCGCATCGCGGGTATTCCGCCCTATAACAAGCTGAAGAAAAAAGGTGAACTGAAGTTTATTTTGCTCACCCGCAGTGAAAACAGTGGCCAATTTATGCTGCGTTTTGTGGCGCGCAGTCATACGATGCTTGAGCGAATTGAACGCAATTTGCCGACATTGATCGCGGCTTTCCCGACGATCGAAGTCGTTTCCGTCAATATTCAGCCAGTGCATATGGCGCGTCTAGAAGGTGAAGAGGAAATTTTCCTCACCGAAACGCAAAGCCTGCTCGAGCAGTTTAACAATGTGCCTATGGTGATCCGCCCGAAAAGCTTTTTCCAAACCAACCCCAAAGTGGCTGAGCAGCTATACGCGACCGCACGTGCTTGGGTGCGCGAGATGGCGCCAATGCAAATGTGGGATCTGTTTTGTGGCGTTGGTGGCTTTGCGCTGCATTGCGCCGCGCCAGACACCTCTGTGACGGGCATTGAAATTGAACCAGAAGCGATTGCCAGTGCGCAACGTTCGGCGCAAATGATGGGGATTGATAATCTTAGTTTTGCGGCGCTCGATTCTGCCAAGTTTTCACAAAGCCAGATGAGTGCACCAGAGTTAGTGTTGGTCAACCCTCCGCGTCGTGGGTTGGGCAGTGAGCTGACCGCACAGTTGGAAGCGCTCGCGCCACAACACATTCTTTATTCCAGTTGTAACCCGCAGACCATGGTCAAAGACATCGCTGAACTTGCCAGTTACCAAATGAGTCGCGTGCAGTGGTTTGATATGTTCCCCCATACGGATCACGCTGAAGTGCTGACCCTGTTGGTCAGAAAAGACCACTAAAAATGAAAAAGGAGAGGCGAACCTCTCCTTTCGTACATCTGAACTGAGTTTACTTCACTGCCCACTCGATATTTTCACCAGCACGGATCGGCACCACGATATCGCTGCCAAACGGCATGCTTTCCGCGACGGGCCAGGCTTGCTTGGTGAGCGTGACGGTCTCTTGATTGCGTGGCAGGCCGTAGAAATCAGGGCCATTAAAGCTAGCGAATGCTTCCAGATTTTCGAGCTTACCTTCTTTTTCAAACATTTCGGCATACAGCTCAAGAGCCGCATGGGCGGTGTAAGAGCCTGCGCAGCCACAAGCGGCTTCTTTTCGGCCTTTGGCGTGCGGGGCAGAGTCCGTACCTAGGAAGAATTTTTTGCTGCCTGAGGTTGCCGCTGCCACTAACGCGTGTTGGTGAGTCGCACGCTTTAGAATCGGCAAACAGTAGAAATGTGGGCGAATGCCGCCAACCAGCATGTGGTTACGGTTAAACAGCAAATGGTGCGCAGTAATGGTGGCGGCAACGTTTTCATTGGCTTGGCGAACAAAGTTCACTGCTTCTGCGGTAGTGATGTGTTCCAGCACGATCTTGAGCTGCGGGAAATCGGCCACGATCGGCGCAAGCACGGTGTCTAGAAAGGTCTTTTCACGGTCAAAAATGTCGACTTCGTGCGTGGTCACTTCACCATGTACCAGTAGCAACATGCCGACTTCCTGCATTGCTTGCAGAACTGGGTAAATGTTTTTGGCTGAAGTGACGCCAGAATCCGAGTTGGTGGTCGCACCCGCTGGGTAAAGCTTGGCTGCGACAATTTTACCTGACGCTTTGGCTTTGCGTATTTCCTCAGGTGAAGTGTTATCGGTGAGGTAAAGCGCCATCAAAGGTTCAAAGTGCGGCTGTGGTTGAGCGGCCATAATGCGCTCACGATAGGCTAAGGCCATCTCAGTGGTGGTTACAGGGGGAACCGTGTTAGGCATGATCAGCGCGCGGCCGTTATAACGGCTGATGTCGCGTACAGTATCGGCCAGTACATCGCCATCGCGAAGGTGAACGTGCCAGTCGTCTGGTCGTGTAATCGTCAGTGTTGTCATTGAGTGCTCCCACCATGAATGCATGAAATGATTGGAGCCTAAAGCGTCGCGCAAACGCTTCCGCTTAGGCGACAGGATGATAGTGGAAAGTGTAATCCATTTCATCCTTTATTTAATTTCAGCAGGTTATCCCTTGCCTACTTGAAGCTGTAGCGGTGTTGACTGCAACTCCAAGTCGTCTGGGTATAGCCACGAATTCATCGGGCTGGAAATACCCCCTTGTTGCAACAACTTGTTAGTCTGAAGTGACAATTTGTTCTATGATGTTGCGCAAATTCCCCCGTTCTACTTGAAGCTGCAGCGGTGTTGGCTACGTTCGTTCACCCCAACTACATAGTTTGTCTATGCTCATGGGGATTCACTCACTTGCGCCTACCTGTAACTCCAAGTCGTTTGGGTATTACAACAGCAAAAGGAAGCAGCATGTCGACGGGACACTTATCTCAAATCAATGTCTTTCCAGTGAAATCGTTAGGCGGGCTGGTGCTGTCGTCCGCTTGGGTAGAAAAGCAAGGCTTAACCTTTGATCGTCGTTTTATGTTGGCACTGTCTGACGGAAGTATGGTGACGGCGCGTAAATTTCCGCAAATGGTGCTGATCAAAACCTCGCTGCGCCATGACGGTGTACTGTTTTCCGCACAAGGTCATCCCTCGCTTATCATCCGTTATGCAGATTTCAAGTTGCAACCTGTACCCGCGCAAGTTTGGGCGGATAATTTCACCGCGTACACCACCACCGATGAAGCAGACGATTGGTTTAGTACGGTATTGGGGATTCGTGTTGAGCTCTTATACAGCGGCGAGCAATCCAATCGTGTGCGTGAAAAAGTGGGACACAATGTCAGCTTTGCGGATGGCTATCCGATGTTGGTGATCAGCCAAGCATCGTTGGATGAACTCAACCGCCGCAGCCCTGAGTTTCATTCAATGGATCAATTTCGTACCAATTTAGTTGTTTCTGGGACAGAGCCCTTTGCCGAAGACAGTTGGAAGCGTATCCGTATCGGCGAAGTGGAGTTTGAAGCCGTCAAACCTTGCGAACGCTGCATTTTAACCACGGTTGAAGTGAAGAAAGGGGCGTTTAGGCCAACCAAAGAGCCGCTGCGTACTCTCTCACAATTTCGTGCTAATGAGCGCGGTGGCGTGTTTTTCGGGCAAAACTTGGTTGCCAAAAATGAAGGAATGATTCGAGCGGGCGATCCGATTGAAGTGTTGGAATATAAAGAGAAAGAAGTTTACCCAGACCAAGGGATCAGCCACTTCACATTGACTTGTGTTGAGCGCGAAGAGATCGCCCGTGATTTTGTGACTTTCTGGCTAGAGCCAACCCAAGAAATCGCTACCCAGTATTTGCCGGGGCAATATCTGCCAATTGAAATGGTGATTGAGGGTGAGCCTGTGCAGCGTTACTACACGCTTTCCTCTAGCCCATCGCGTCCGGGACGTTTAGCGATTTCGGTCAAGCGTATTGATGGCGGGCGAGTTTCTAATTGGTTGCAAGAGAATTTGCAGATTGGCACGACCTTGACCGCGCAGCATCCGGCGGGTCATTTCCATCTGGATACCACCGCACCACAACCACTACTGCTGCTTTCGGCGGGCAGTGGTGTTACGCCAATGTTGTCTATGCTGCGTTATCTGGCTGACCATAACCAAGTGGATGATGTGGTGTTTTATCATCAATGCCGCAGTGAGCAAGACATTCCTTGCCGAGCGGAACTGGATGCGTTGGCAAAACAACATGCTGGGTTAACGCTCCTCTATGCGTTAACCCAACCTTCGCCGCAGTGGCAAGGGGAGCAAGGTCGCTTATCTCTGTCGCACATTAAACGCATTCCCAACCTTTCTTCTCGCCAAGTGTTTGTGTGTGGCCCAGACGGTTTTATGCAAAAAGCTAAGAATTTGCTGCTCAAACAAGGGGTAGCGGAATCGGCCTATCATCAAGAAGCCTTTGGTGCGGTACAAGTTGCACCGCGAGAAAAGAAAGAGGTAACTCTCAGTTTCAATGGCATTCAAGTCTCTGCGGATAATCAAAAAACCTTGCTGGAGCATGCTGAAGACGCTGGTGTGAGAATACCCAATAGCTGCCGTGCGGGTATTTGTGGGGCGTGTAAAGTGAAAGTAAAGTCAGGTTTAGTGGAGCAACCTAAAGTCCCAGCTTTGATGGATCATGAACGCTCGATGGGAATGGCTTTGGCTTGCTGCTCGGTGGCCGACACGGATCTGGATGTTGAGTTTTAGCCGTTCTCGTTTGAGCACATAAAAAAACCTCCCGATGGGAGGTCTTTGTTTATTGGCTAAGGTTACACCTTGAATTTATTCAAGATTGCATCCTGTTCACGGATATTTTCCGTTTGGATCTGCATCGACATGTTCGCTTCATCAGCGGACTCAGCAACTTGATCCGACAGGTCTTTAATCTTAACGGTGTTGTTGTTGATCTCTTCTGCAACTAGGCTTTGTTCTTCTGCAGCGGAGGCGATTTGAATATTCATATCGCTGATCTGCTGAATCGCAAAACGGATTTTTTCTAACGCTTCATTCGCACCTTGTGCTTGGTTGACTGCAGTGGTCGCTGTATCTTTACTGTGACTCATCGCAACCGCAACCGCATTGGCTCCAGATTGCAGCTTCTCAATCATGTTGCGAATCTCAGTGGTCGATTGTTGCGTACGCTGTGCCAGAGTGCGTACCTCATCGGCGACCACCGCAAAGCCACGGCCAGATTCACCGGCTCGAGCCGCTTCAATGGCTGCGTTGAGTGCGAGCAGATTGGTTTGATCTGCAATGTCATTAATGACTTTCAGCACGGTTTCAATGTTTGCGGTCGCACTTTCCAGCACTTTTACATCGTCTACCGCGGCATCAATAGTGGCAGAAAGGGTATCAATGGCTTTAGTGGTTTTTGTGACCACGTCGGTCCCCGATGCCGCGGCTTCATCGGCTTCTTTTGCCGCTGAGGCGGCACCTTGCGCATTATTGGCAACATCGGATGAAGTCGTGGCCATTTGATGCATTGCGGTGGCAAGCTGTTCCAACTCATGAAGCTGAGAACGCATGGCTTCCGCCGATTGATGCAGCGTCATCGATGTGGATTCTGAACCGCGTAAGATCTCGGCACCAATCGCTTTTGATTGAATCAACTGTTTCTGTAAGTTCTCAGTAAAGGTATTAAAACCAATCGCAAGTTTGGCGAATTCTTCATCTGTATTGGTGCTCAAGCGTTGTGTTAAGTCACCTTCACCGGATGCCACGTTTTGAATCGCGTCGTTAAGAGTGTCGAGAGGTCTCATTAATATACGAACGATAAACAGCAGAATAAACACGCTGATCACGAGGGCGACAACAGTGAAAATAAGCGTGCTTCTTCGTAATTCATCTAGCGCGGCGTAGGCAATCTCCTCATCAATCACTACCCCGACATACCATTCTTCACCCTCTATATTCGAGAAACTGACTGCATAGGGCTTGCCGTTGATCATTACTTGATGTGTATCTACGCTGATTTTGCTTTCACCTAAAAATTCAGACATGGGTTTTCCATTGAACTCTTTTTTCGGGTGGGCGATGGTGGTGCCTTCTTTGTCGACAATAAAAACGTAGCCAGCATCAAACAATCTGACTTTATTAACGATTTCAGCAAGTCGCGCTAAGCTAACATCATAAAATATCGATCCGATGAATTGACCACTTTTATCTTTGACTGGTGTGGCGACAGAGATGAGAATCTCACCAGTTGCTGAGTCGGCATAGGGGGCGGTAATAACCAGTTTGCCTGCATTTTTGGCATCTTTGTACCAAGGCCGAACACGCGGATCCCACGTGGGTCCTGGGTTCCAACTGGGATCGTTGTTGATATTTGAGCCATCCTTTTCTAAACCGAAGCCAACCAATAAGAAGGTGTTTTTGACAATAGGTTGAGTAATTATGGTTCGAATATTTTCTGGTTCTGGGTTACTTTCAATTAGGTCGGTTGTGTACTGTGCGATTCTCTTTCTTCCATTGAGAACAGATGAAGCGGTTTGACTGACACCATCGGCAATCTCGTCAACACTGTCAGAAACCATGCTGCGGATTTCATCTCGGACTTTGAAGTATTGGCTCCCCGAAAGTAGTGCGACAGTAGCAAGCAAAAGTACAGATGACGCAGCAACAATCTTATGACTGAATTTCATCGTGATTCCTTTTTGTAACTAACTATAGGTTTATTGTTATTAATAAGTTTATAGTTAGTTTTCCGGGGTTAAGCCAGTTAGGGATCACATTTTTGTATGAGGTTTGTGATAAAGGTTTGATTTGTATTGGGATATATTCAGTGCATTTACGCTCTTATAGTGGATAACCTAAAATCAGCGTACAAAGCTGGTGGTAATGCTCGGCATTGCCGGAAAACAGTTCTTCGATAATGCTGTGTGTCTGAGCGCCGGATTGGGAACGTTTGAGCGCTTCACGCACCAGCAGCACCACATGCTGTTCTTTGCTGACACTCGCATGCGCTTGCGGTTGCCATTCCGTGATGGCTTGGGTGAGTGGTGACATCTTCAGTTTGGGGTCACAAGTGGTCAGCTCAAGCATGAGTAATTGGGTGAGATGAGTAAACGCTGGGTGGTGGCGTTCACAGTTTTGTAAGCGGTGTAATATTGCCAGCGCAAGCTCAGAACCTTTGATTAACCCCGCATTGTGCGGTAAGCGCACGTTTAAACGCAGTGAAAAATCGACCCGTGTGATTTGCGTGTCTGGAAAAAATGTGAGGCTACACAAGCAGTCGAAAGGAATCCAAAGCGTTTGTCCGCGTTCCACGGCATACTCGTGTTTCCCGAGTCGACAGAGCAATAAACCTTGCTCAACGCGGATCAGGCTGTTTTTTAGCGCACGTTTCCGAGCCGATACCTCAAGGTAAGGATAGTGGCGCGTTTCAGACTGAATAGCGTAGTTCATAAGATGCCTCGGGAATTTTAAGGGCGCTAAGATTAACGCTTATCGCAAAAAAAGCCAATTCCCGTGATTGGGGTAAATAAAGGGATACACAATTCTGGTCTGACCTTAGACATCCTTGCTGATAGCAGGGCTAACTATGCGTAGAATAGGCCAGTTTTTTATCTGATGTACAAACCTATGACTTCAACAACTGATCCTTATATTGATATTCGTCCTTACAATGATGACGAGATCCCCGCGGCGCTCTCTCGTCTCATCAATGACCAAGAGTTTATTTCAGCGATTTTGAAACATCGCTTCAAACACCATTCTGCTTGGTTGCGCGACTTGATGGCACCGCTGGTTAAGTTTTACCTAAAGCGTAAATGGGCGAAGTTGGACAGCGTAGAAGCGATCCAACTTGAGGTAAAAAAATACCTAGACCAAACCTTAGAGCAGACCACGAAAGGGGTGAGCTACAGTGGCTTGGATAAGTTGGATAAAGAACAAGCCTACTTATTTATTTGTAACCACCGTGATATCGCGATGGATCCAGCCCTAGTCAACTACGGACTGCATATGGCAGGTCATCGTACCGTACGGATTGCGATCGGCGATAACCTCTTGAAAAAGCCTTGTGCGACCGAGCTGATGCGTTTGAACAAAAGCTTTATTGTGAAACGCTCGGCAAAAGGTCCAAGAGAAATGATGAAAGCTCTTGGTACGCTGTCGGCTTACATCAAGCATTCACTGGAGACTGGCCATTCCATTTGGATCGCTCAAAAAGAGGGGCGTGCCAAAGATGGTAATGACCAAACCGATCCGGCTATCTTAAAAATGTTCCACGTTGAAGGACGTCGTCAAAAAATGGAATTTGCCGATTATGTTCGTTCACTCAATCTGGTTCCGGTTTCGATTTCCTATGAAAACGATCCTTGTGACATCGCAAAAGCGCGTGAGCTGTATGAGAAAGCGACGCAAGGTAGTTATGAAAAAGGTGAATTTGAAGATATCGAAAGCATCATCCAAGGTATTGTGGGTGATAAAGGCCGTGTGCATGTCGCGTTTGGTGAGGTCATTACCCAGCCATTTGATACACCAGATGCCTTGGCGCAAGAGATTGACCGACAGATCCATCAGAACTATGTGCTGTTCCCGATCAACCGTTTAGCGGCTGGACAAGAGGATAAAGACATTACGCCAGAAGTGCGCGCAGTGTTACAGGCAAAATTGGCACAGCTGCCTGAGCCTGCTCATCGTTATTTGTTGGATGCTTACGCCAATCCCGTACGTAATCACATCTGATCCCCTCGCTTAAGCAAAAGAGGAGCTCAGTCGGCTCCTCTTTTGCTTTTTCTACTTTAGCGAGCGACAGCGCCCCCGAGTGTGAGTTTGCTTGGCCATTTACTGATTTGGTTACCCCCTAAGTAAATATTGCCCTTAACTGTCATTGTGTCTGGGAAGCGAGTGATTTGTGAGCCGCCAATGAAGAGGTGCCCTTCGATCACTATACCCTCAGGCAAGTCGGTTAGCGGTGTGCGGATCACACGGAGATCACCTTTTACTGTCATTCGCGCAGGTAGGGTGGTTAATGGGGTGTCAGTAAAGTTGAGATAACCGCCCACTTTTACACCGGATGGCCAAGATTGAATTTTGGTCCCGAGTAAGTTGGCGTAGCCTTTGATGCTTGTCCCTCGCGGTACTTTTTCCAGCAAACTGTTTGAGGCATCCAAGCTGCCCTCTATGATGGTGCCTTTCGGTAGCGATTTGAGCGCAGTTTTAGCGATATTCAAATTCCCTTTGATCGTGAAGTTTTCCGGCAAGGAAGTGTAGGGCTTGCCGCGCAGATCAAGGTTACCGTAATTGTCGAGATGGTTGAGGACCATGTAGAGATCCAAAGCCATCGCATGTGTGCAACCCGCGATAAGCGACACTGAAAGGGCAATAACACGAAGCATCATGGCGAAGCGTTTATCCTGTGTGGCGAGTTTTGTCAGTATAAAGAGTATCGGCGGCAGTGGAGTAGGCTTTATGGCTTTTCCTATTTATTCCCTTCCTACTTGAAGCTGCAGCGGTGTTGGCTACGTTCGTTCACCCCAATCACATAGTTTATCTATGCTCATGGGGATGAGCTCACTTGCCGCCTACCTGCAACTCCAAGTAGTTTGGGTATATCCTCTTCCTAATTGAAGCTGCAGCGTCAAGTCGTTGGGGATATTGGGTTGGCGTCGACGAGGAAGTGAGAAAAGAAAAGCGGGCTTGAGCCCGCTCGATGTGATGAGGTGACGATTAGCGTGCAAGCGCCCGTGTTTTCAGTTCGAAAATCAGTTTTTCAGCACTCACTTCAAATTTAAAACGAGCGTGCAGTTCTGTCGCGTTATCTGCAATGGGAGCCACTTCATACTCAACATTCGCACAGACTTGCTTGGCTAAGCTAATGTATTCCGCCAGCTTGCCTTCTAAATGCGCTTTATCCGAACCAAACAGAGAAACTTCTGCGACATCATCACCTTCGCGAATAATAAAACCGATTTCACCAGCACAACCACAAGCTTCACATACTTCATTTTCAACACAAGTTTGGTTACTCATACCCTAATCCTCTTACGACTTAATCTGCTTACGAATAATGGGGCCATTCTAGTCCCCTCTCCGTACTTATGCCACAAAAATGGTCTGCGGTTTGAACAACAGAAAGGAGAAGGAAATGCAATGAAATACATATTGAAAGCAAGATTGTGTTACTGAGTAGAGTAGGGACTTCTGTGATCTTCTCCGGTAATTTGGCGTTCCAAGTGTCGGAAAATTGTCAGAATTTCGACCAGTTCATTGTCACACTCAATAGATTGTTGGATTATTTGCTCACCAAAATATGATTTATTGCGGTTATCCAGCCAACAGCGGTTTGTACCAGTGACCTTGTTCAAAAAATCAACAAAGGTTTATACAAATGTAAGAACTCACCGTCTGGCTGTCTAATATTGAATTGGTGAGTCAAACAGGAAAAGTGAGTTCACTCCATCTTTGTGTTTGCCCTGATCATTTTAATGATAATTATCGTGCTGCTGACCTTTTAAGCAGACAAAGAATTGACGTTAGAAAAGAGCCTGACCATGCCTAAGCGTAGTAAAGAAGATACTGAAGTGACGATTCAGACCATTATGGATGCGGTTGTCGACCAGTTGCTTCGACTGGGTTATGACAAAATGTCTTACACCACTCTCAGCCAGCAAACTGGGGTATCCCGAACGGGGATCAGCCACCATTTTCCGAAGAAAACCGATTTCGCTTCTGCGTTAGACGGACGGATATTTAAGATGTTTATGGAATACCTCGATTTTGAACACGATATTGAGACATTCCGTGACAGTTGGCTCAAAGCCATGGAAAAATCCGAATTTGTGGCCATTTTACGCCTGCTGTTTCACCACATTGTAACGGCGGAGCGTGCCCATGATTTTGCGCACAAAGGCGTGAATCGCCTGTATAAATTGGCCGAAGATAAATTCGGACAAGAGAGCCAAAAAGAAGTGGAATGGTTACTCGGTCGCTCATTAGTCAGCATGGTGAACTAAGCTTTCACCATCCGTCTGTTAACCAGTAAAAAAGCTCTGTACCTAAACTCAGCGGTTAGGTACAGAGCTTTTTTGTATCAGACTCAGGCAAAAAAAAGCGTTTATGGCACCGCGCCTGCAAATGTGATTGAGGCATGGCAAGCCGCCATCGACTCAAAATATCAAGCAACGCCATCCTCAGAATAGATAAAACTGACTTGAGATACGCCTCAAACTGGGTAAACCATAGGGAAATCGCGGGTTGGATGGGCGGCAACCAGCGCTTGATAGCCATAAACCTGCTCAATTCTTTCTGCGGTCAGCGCCTGCCAAGGCGCCGCATCACACACAATTTTGCCTTGATGAAGCAGGATCAGGCGATCTGAATATTGTGCGGCAAGGTTTAAATCATGCAACACAACGACGACGGCGCATTGTTCTTCATCGGCTAACTGACGTGCGAGTTGTAGCGTGTTGTGTTGATGAGCAAGATCGAGCGCTGATGTCGGCTCATCCAGCATCAAAATACGCTGTTGACCGGCTTGGTGCAGTTGAGTGAGTACTCGCGCGAGATGCAATCGCTGCTTTTCACCACCAGAAAGAGAAGGGTAAAGACTGGCTGCGAGGTGTAACACATCGGTTTGCTGCATGTAATGACGGGCGACGCGCTCTACTTCTTTGCGCGGTAGATTGAGTGGGATAGCCCCAAGTTCAACCACTTCTTGCGCGGTAAAAGGAAAAGTTAGCGAGCTCTGTTGGGGTAAAATGCCCAAATGGTTAGCCAACTTTTCTGCTGGCCACTGCGACGCAGGAACACCAAAATAATCGAGTTTGCCAACTCCATCCATTTCACCGCAGAGCAGCTTCAGTAAGGTACTTTTCCCAGCTCCGTTAGGGCCAAGTAAAGCCGCGACTTCGCCACAGCGCAAGGTGAGATCCACATGATCGAGCACTTGGCGAGAACCATAGGTGACACAAAGATCCCGGCCTTGAATTGCAATAGTCTGCATCAGAATATTCGACCTTTTTGTTGGAAGAGGAGATACAAGAAGAAGGGTGCCCCGACCAGTGCGGTGACAATGCCAATAGGTAATTCTGCAGGCGCAACCGCTACCCGAGCGACCATATCGGCAAGGGTGAGCATCAATGCGCCAAGTAAGGTGGAAACTGGCACTAGGTTACGATGATCGGGCCCCACTAACATGCGGCCAATATGGGGCACCACAAGCCCCACAAAACCGATCATACCGGCGGCACTTACGGCAACCCCAACGCCTACCGCCGAAAGCAGAATCATCTCTCTTTTGAGCTTTTGTACTGGAACACCGAGATGACGCGCTTCTGCCTCCCCAAGCAATAAGGCATTGAGCGCCATCGAACGCCAATGGAAATAGGCAAATAGCACGATTAAAGTGACACTGCACAGCACAATGCTCGAGGTCGTCGCGCCTGCCACTGAACCCATGGACCATAGGGTTAAGTCGCGCAGCATTTGATCGCTCGCTAGATAATTAAGATAACCAATACCTGCCCCTGCAAGGGCCGAAATGGCCACCCCAGCCAGCAGCATGATAGTCACCGATGTACCAAATTTAGAAGTGCCGAGACGATAAACCAATACGGTGGTCAGCGCGCCACCGATAAAAGCCGCGATAGGCAGCAGCAAGCTATTCACCCAAGGTAGTCTTGAAACCACATCGCTGAATAACACGATGGCGAGGGCCGCACCAAGAGAGGCGCCAGAGGAAACACCTATGATCCCCGGCTCGGCTAACGGGTTACGAAATAGCCCCTGCATGGCGGTGCCGCACAGCGCGAGAATTGCCCCAATCAACAAACAGAGGATGGTGCGCGGTAAGCGAATGTCGTGGATCACCAGATGGATGGCGTTCGTGAGTTGCTCGGAACGAAAAAGCAGGCTTTGAATACTGTCGGAGATGGTGATGTTCATCGGTCCGACAGTGATCGAATACAGCCCTGCAAAGAAGACCGCCAGAGTCAGGAAGCTGACTGTCACGGCAAAAGGAAATCGTCTTAACACAGGGAGTGGCCTCAGGGGTACAGCAGAGCTTGAATACGCTGCGCTTCTTGCAGACTTTTCAGACCTAAGCCGCCGACTAAGGCGTGGCCATCAATCGCGACAATATTCTTGTTTTGTCCTGCTGGTGTTGCCGCGAGCATGGGCACGGCATTCAACACGGCATCGGCACCGCCCAGTTTTTCTAGGCTGCGACCACTGACCAGCACCATGTCAGGTTGCATCTCTATCATGGATTCCATGGACAGCGGTTTATACGAAGCAATCGAGGGAGAGGCTGGGTTTTGAGCACCGATTAAACCAATAATGGTATCGGGGACGGTATCGCTACCCGCCACGTTGGTCGCACGGCCCTCATGCAGTAATAAAAACAGCACTTTCTTGGGTTTTTCAGGCTGTTTGGCCTGCAATGCGTTGATCTGCTCTTGAACGCTCTGTTTCAGCTTTTGAGCATGCTGCTTGGTATTGGTGAGCTGAGCAATCTGGTCAATGCGCGTTAACAGACCTTGAGGTGTGGACTCGCTGTTGATCACATGGACTTGAATACCTGAGCTGCGCAGTTGTTGTAACGCGGTATCGGGTCCCATTTCATCTGAGCCAATCAGTTGGGTTGGCTCTAGGGCTAACAACCCTTCAGCCGCCAAACGGCGGTGATAGCCTACGGTCGGCAAATTGAGTGAATTCGGCACTTCGCTTGTGACATCGACTGCCACCAATTGCTGCTCAGCACCCAGTGCCAGAATCAGTTCGGTCACCGCACTACCAGCACTGACGATCCGTTCTTGAGCGAAGCTGATGCCTGAGGTGCAGCAGGCCAGCAATAAAGCCAATGATTGAGTGATTTTCATCTTGTATCCATTAAGAGTGAGAAGGTTCAGTTAATAACTGGGTGGCTTGAATGCCGTTTTCTTGTAAAAAGCTCAACAGTTTGACCAATTGTTGAACCTCAGCCCCTTGATCGGCGGCGATCACCACCGGGCGCTTGTCCACTTGTACAGACTCTAAAAGCGCCAACGAGAAGTTATGCCAATCGAGGTAGGGCTTACCATCAATCGCCCAATAAGGTTCGGTGGCTAAGATATTGACGGTGATAGATTCTTTATTCACTTCATTCACTACGGGGGAATCGGTCGTGGGCAGAGCCACTTCCAACGATTCCAAACGCACCGATGCGGTGAGCAGCAAAAACACCATCACGATAAAGATGATATCAAGTAGCGGAGTGAGATCTGGAGTCAGGCCGAAGTCGTTGTGTTTGGCTGAGGACTTGATCATAGGTTTTCCGTTGTGGCCTCTTGCGGTGTCACGACTGTCAGTGAAGCGTCGGCGTGCAGCATCATGCCTTCTAGCCACAGGTTAACGTAGTTCAGTGTATGTTCCAGTTTGGCCATGGTGCGATCCGCCCACAGATTGAGCAGTTGGGCACCCGCAACAGCCGGAACCGCAATCAGCAGACCTGCTGCCGTGGTGTACATTGCAACTCCTAAGCCATCGGCTAACACATTCGGAGTAATGCTTCCGGTCGTGGCGGCAACCCCTTTAAACATTTCAATTAGGCCAAGTACGGTACCTAATAGACCGAGTAAAGGGCTGATCACGCCAATCAAAGTCAGGAGACGCAACCCTGAGTTAAACTGGTGACGCTGCTCCTGTAGCCAAATGCCCGCCGCATCTTCACGCAGAGATTTATCAAACTGGTGATGGGCCAAAAGCATCGCCACTCCGCGATACAGCACCGGACGCTTACTCGCGAAATGCTCTGTAAGTTCAGCCAGTTGCTTTGAGTTTTTTGGGGAGGTAGCTTGCAAAGCGTGACGAATCGCTCCTTTGCCTACGGTTAAACTGAGCAGCACTTGAAATAGGCGCTCCGCGAGCAGCATTACCGTTAATGCTGAGCAAATGAAAAGTGGCCAAGCCATCAGGCCTAGCTGTTGTTGGAGTTGTTGTAACGATTCCATTAGCCTTCCAATTTAAAACGAATAGGGATATGAATTCGGTGAGCTACGGGCACACCGTCAAGAATATGTGGAGAAAATTTCCACTGTTTAATGGCTTCGAGCGCCGATTGATCTAGGGCTTCTGTGCCGGATGAAGAGAGCAACTGCTGCTTGATTTGATTACCTTGCGCATCCAGCCAAATTTCATACATCACTGTGCCTTCGATCCCGCGCTTACGAGCAATACGTGGATAACGTGGTTGAACTTGCGCGCTCACTAAAGCGGGTTTATCCACCAAAATAGGTTGACTTGTGATGCCTTGGCTAGCCGCCGTGGGCTGGCTCGGTTGCTGGTTAGGCGTTGGCGCAGGCTTTTGTGCCGTTTCAGCGGTACGCTCTACCTTCTCCGGTTGCGGCTTCTCTACCGATTTGGATGGGACTTGCTCTGCCGGTACGGGTTTTTTCACGGTTTGAGGTTTAGGTTTGTGCGGCTCCACCTTCGGCTTAGCTGGCGGAGTTTTTACGGCTTCTTGTACCGGTGTCGGCTTTACTGGTTCCGGTTTGGCTTGCTCTGGTTGAGCCGGTGCTGCTTTGGGCATCGAAACCATATTAATCGAAACCGATTGGGTTGGGTTTCCAGCAGGCATCGCAAATACCTGAGCTTCATCTGTCGTGATAAGCAAGAGTGCGTGAAAAGCTAGGGAAAGCCCTCCAGCAATGACATATCTGTTCAGATTCACGTCCTTCTCCCTCGCGATGATCAGCGATATTTCCCCCCTTCTCTCTGAAAACTTAGCAAGAGGTAAGCTGATCAAACTGGTCATTTCAATTAATGCAGCTAATTGAGTATGGATGGTCCCATGCTCAATTAGCCTCAGTGGGCAAATATTATTGCTCAGCATACTAATAATATCAATTATCAATTGCATTATCATTAGCGTCAATTTATGATTTTGCCTGAATGAGATGAATAAAAGCGCAACCCTTGTCGTATAGGGATTGACTGAGAAAGAAGTATGTTGATTTTAGATAATTTTGATGAATCTGTTTTGGGGGCGAACACATCAGATCCGTTGCGTTTTGCTTTCCAAAATAAACATTCAGCCCATGCAAGCGGTATTGCGATGCCTGTACCTAGCCATGAACAGGCAAAAGTTTGGCAACAGCTCACCCAACAAACCAGTCAGCGTCAACAAGTTCGGTGCCTCTACATCCATATTCCTTTTTGTCGCGTGCGATGTACCTTCTGTAATTTTTTCCAAAACGCGGCGAGCCGCCAGTTGGTGGATGCTTACTTCGCAGCGTTACTTGAAGAGATTAAACAAAAAGCCGCACTACCTTGGACACAAACCGGTGTCTTTCATGCGGTGTATATCGGCGGGGGAACACCGACCGAACTTTCTCCCGAACAGATCCGGCAATTAGGCACCGCAATCCGTGATTCGTTTCCGTTAACCCCAGATTGTGAAATCACCTTAGAAGGGCGTATTCATCGCTTCAGTGACGAGATGTTTGAACATGCTCTGGAAGGCGGCTTTAACCGATTCTCTTTTGGTGTGCAGAGTTTTAATACTCAAGTTCGACGCCGCGCCAAACGACTGGATGATCGTGAAGTGGTGATGGAGCGTATCGCTTCGTTGGCTGCGACCCAACAAGCGCCGATTGTGATTGATTTACTCTACGGCTTGCCTTACCAAACGCCGCAAGTGTTTGAACAAGATCTGCAAGACTTTATGCAGACGGGCGCGCAAGGAATCGATCTGTATCAGCTTATGGTCGGGGGGACCGCGCCCATGCTCAACTTAGTTGAAAAGGGTAAATTGCCACCGCCAGCGAGTACACCCGACAAGGCTACCTTGTACCAAATCGGGGTGGAATTTATGGCGAAGCATCATCTGCGTCCATTGAGCGTAAACCACTGGACTCGCGACAACCGCGAGCGCAGCCTATACAACAGTTTGGCCAAAACCTATGCCGAAGTGCTACCGATTGGTTGTGGTGCGGGTGGGAATATAGGCGGTTATTCACTGATGCAACATCGCCAACTCGATGCTTACCTGGAAGCGATGAAAAATGGTCAACCGCTTGTCGCTATGATGGCTCGCCAACACGAATATGAACCACTGTTTGCCGCATTGAAAGCAGGCTTTGATTCAGGCGTCATCGCCAAACAGCGCTTACCAACATTTTATCATCACCAAGCATTTGACTGGTTAATGCCACTCTTTTTGCGTTGGCAGGAGCTCGGTCTGGTGGAGATTGAGCAAGAATATTTAACCCTGACAACCGCTGGGCGGTTTTGGTCTGTGAGCCTAGCGCAGGCCTGTATTCAAGTACTCATTCACTCGTATAAATATCAACAGCAGCGTATCGCATAAGCATAACTAGACTGGAAAAAACAATGGAATCATTACAACAGCAAGTCGCTCAACTGCTTGAGCAGCAACCCACGTTATTACCTGCCGCGATGGCCGAGCAACTCAATGTTACCGAGTTTGACGTCGTTAATGCACTTCCTGAAGAGATGGTCGCTGTGGTGGATGGCTCTCATGCGCAAGCGATTTTAGAAAGCCTACCGGAGTGGGGACCTGTGACCACGATTATGACTATCGCGGGCTCCATCTTTGAAGTGAAAGCGCCTTTTCCAAAAGGTAAAGTCGCGCGCGGTTACTACAATTTAATGGGACGTGATGGCGAACTGCATGGCCATTTGAAACTCGAAAACATCAGCCATGTTGCCTTAGTGAGTAAGCCATTCATGGGACGTGAGAGCCATTACTTTGGTTTCTTTACCGCTCAAGGTGAAAACGCCTTTAAAATTTATCTGGGACGAGATGACAAGCGCGAATTAATTCCAGAACAAGTTGCACGCTTTAAAGCAATGCAACAACAACACAAACAATAATAAACCATCGTGAGGAGAAAGAGATGGATCAGCAAGTTAAGCAAGAGCGTTTGCAGGGACGTTTAGGGCCAGAAATCAAAGAGTTCCGTCAAGAGCGTAAAACACTGCAACTGGCCACTGTCGATGCGCAAGGCCGCCCGAACGTTAGCTATGCGCCTTTCGTGCAAAATCAAGAAGGCTACTTTGTGTTGATTTCGCACATCGCCCGTCATGCACGTAACCTTGAAGTGAATCCGCAAGTTTCGATCATGATGATTGAAGACGAATCAGAAGCGAAACAGCTTTTTGCCCGCAAACGTCTGACGTTTGATGCCGTTGCCAGCATCGTTGAACGTGAAAGCGAGTTATGGTGCCAAGTAATTGCACAGATGGGTGAGCGTTTTGGCGAAATCATTGATGGTTTAAGCCAGCTACAAGACTTTATGTTATTCCGCTTACAACCAGAGCAAGGCTTGTTCGTGAAGGGTTTTGGCCAAGCCTATCAAGTCTCTGGTGATGATTTGGTTGATTTTGTTCACTTGGAAGAAGGCCACCGTAAGATTTCCAATGGTTAGTCGTCAGTCTTGAGAACGATAAATCTAATACACTTAAGCGGCTTTTATAAAGCCGCTTTATTTTTGCTCTCCCTAAAGCGAGCAAAAATGATGCGTGAGCAAGCTCATGTTTACTCCTGAGATGATTGATGGATTTTCAGGAAAACATGTTAAACAAGCATCATGCAAACACGTTTCAATGATTATCCTCAGAAAAAAAATCAACATTTTCCTACCAGATCATTAAACATCTTCTAAGCTGAAAGTAACAATAAGAAGGTTATTATAAATGACCGAATATGCACTGTTTTTCTTAGAAGGATCTTCCATGAAAATTAATACAACGATGAAGCTTGTTTTTGCAACTATAGGTGTGGGAATTGCGATAACCATGGTAACCGTATTTCAACTTGATGCTCTTGAAGAACAAGTTGATAAGCTCTCGTTAATCCGTTATCAATCTTATCAAGCGGCGGATGAGCTACGTCAGAGCTCTGATGACTTAACGCGCTTAGGTCGTACCTATGTGGTCACTGGGGATGAAAAATACGAAAAGATGTATATGGATATTCTCGATATTCGCAACGGCAAAAAGCCCCGCCCCGAGAGTTACCATACGATTTACTGGGATCTCGTATTGCAATACGGCCAAAAGCCTAAGCCTGATGGTCAAACCATCGCGCTTCAACAAACGATGAAAGATCTCGGTTTTAGTGACAAAGAATTTGCTTTGCTTAAAGAAGCACAAAATAACTCAGATGCGTTAGTTAACATGGAAGTGAAAGCCATGAACGCAGTAAAAGGCTTATTTCCCGATGCGAGTGGTAACTATACGGTAAAAGGTGAGCCGGATGTGAACATGGCGGTACAGCTGCTGCACAGTGAAGAGTACCATCGTGAAAAAGCCAAGATCATGGCTCCTATCGATCGCTTCTTCCAAGAGCTAGAAACACGAACCGCACAGCAATTTAACCATGCAGCGGAACAAGTTCAAAGTACTGTTTTGATTGGTAATATCTCATTACTCATTGTCGCCATCATTGCCATCACAGGGTACGTTGTGGTCAACCGTAAAATTGTTACGCCGATTGATCGAATGGCAAACATTTTGCAGAAAGCTGATGATAATTCTGACCTTACATTAAGGGTTGACGAAAAAAGTGATGATGAGCTCGCTGTGATCGGGCGCTCCATTAACAAAGTGCTGATCAGTTATGGGTCGACCATCACAAAAATCAATCAGGTTAACCACACCATCTCCTCCATTTCCGACACCATTCGTAGCATCACGGATCAAAATATGAAGATGTCGAGCCAGCAAGACCAAGAGCTGGAGATGGCGGCTACCGCAATGGAAGAAATGACCTCTGCACTATCGAGTGTTTCTCAAAGTACCAATATGGCAGAGGAATATGCGGGTAGTGCAGAAAAAGAAGCCAATAGCAGCAAACAAGTGTTTGAAAAAACCATTCGCGAATTTGCGGAACTGGATGGGGAATTCCAGAAAACTTCCGATACTATTCAGCAATTGGCAACTGAGTCTAACAATGTTGGTAATGTTTTGGATGTAATTAAAGCGATTGCAGAACAGACCAACCTACTCGCATTGAACGCTGCGATTGAAGCTGCCCGTGCTGGTGAACAAGGCCGAGGCTTTGCGGTGGTAGCCGATGAAGTGCGTTCTTTGGCACAGCGTACGCAAGAGTCGACTGGCGAGATTGAAACCATGATCTCTATGCTGCAAGAAAAGGCTGAAATGTCGACTAAAACCATTCGCGTTAGTGCCGATAAAATGCAATCGACAAGAGGGAATATGGGTGTTGCCAATGATTCTTTAGTGGCGATTCAAGGTTCAGCCAAAGAGATCCATAAACTCAACACTTCAATTGCTGCTGCGACTGAAGAGCAATTATCAGTAAGCGATGAGATTTCAAGTAATCTCACTACCATTAAAACACTGTCCAGTGAAATGAACCTAGCGATTAAACAACTCGGGCCTGTCGTGGTTGATTTGCAACGTAACGTTGATGACCTCAATAGCGCGATTGCACATATTCGCACTTAACTGCATGACGTAATATAAAAATGCCTTCGCTTGCGAAGGCATTTTTGTCATCAATAAAATTGATTTAAGTCAACACAAGGTGTGATTGCACTTGTTGAAAAATTGTTTCATTGATCTTGGCTTTTGCGCCAGATGGTTTTATTTATCTCACGTCTGGGTGTTTACTTCTTTGTAACATCGATTTTTGTCATCAAGTTTATCGCTTTTTTCCTTTGTCACTTCCTTTGACTTTCCCTTACTTTGACGCCAGCGTATCGATTAAGAAATGCGCAGAGTAGTGAGGACACACTCCATTTGCTTAAAAAGGAAGTCATATGAAGCGTATGTTAATACTGTCTGTGTTGGTGGTTGCCACGAGCCCAGCTCTGGCTGAACGCATAGCACAGGAACCCATCAAGCCGATTGAACTTATTCAAGGGCTTGATAGTAAGAAAGTAGAACTAGGTAAAACGCTCTGGTTTGATCCTCGTCTTTCTGCCTCCAATACTATTTCGTGTAATTCTTGTCACAACATAGCTAAAGGCGGTGTAGATAACTTACCAAGTTCGATAGGCCACAAATGGGCGATAGGCCCGATCAATTCACCAACAGTGTTTAACTCGGATCTAAATTTTGTTCAGTTCTGGAATGGTCGCGCGAAAGATCTTCAGGAACAAGCTGCTGGTCCTATTGAGAACCCGTTGGAGATGGCGTTTAGCCATGACCTCGCTCTTGAAACATTGCAATCTATTCCACAATATCGTCAATGGTTTAAGGCAGCTTATGGCAAAGAGAACTTCACGATCAACGAAGTAACAGATGCGATTGCTACCTTTGAAAAAACGTTGCGTACCCCTAATGCTCCCTTTGATTTATGGTTAAAGGGGAATGCTGATGCGCTCACTACGGCTCAGCTACAAGGCTACCAACTTTTTAAAGAGAAAGGGTGCACTGCTTGCCATAGTGGAGAACTCGCAGGTGGGCAGATGTATCAAAAAATGGGCTTAGTGAAGCCATTTGTGACTCAAAATCCGGATGAAGGTCGTAAAGCTGTGACGGGGAGTGACGTCGATAAATTCGTGTTTAAAGTTCCTACTCTACGTAACATTGAATTGACGTATCCCTACTTCCATGATGGCTCTGTGTGGGATTTGCAACAGGCGGTTGAAGTAATGGCTGATATTCAGTTGGGGCAGAAATTAACCCGCGAAGAATCTGGCAAAATCACCGAGTTTTTGAAGTCGCTGACAGGTGAACAACCGCAGGTCGTCTTACCTAATCTTCCACCATCAACATTAGAAACGGCTCGCCCACAAATCTAAAAAGGAAAAACGCTATTTTTAAGCTGCCTGCGGGCAGCTTTTTCTTTTTGTGCATAATCACAAAAATGAGTAATAGTGATGTTGGAAATCGACAAGAGCACTTATAAGTCTGCGCTGAGTGGATAGGGAGTCGGTCATGATACTGGATAGTCAATTAGCGCAACAAATCGTCGATCGTACTATGGCGATCATCGGTTACAACATCAACGTGATGAACCAAGCTGGAGTGATCATTGGCAGTGGCGAAAAAAACCGGATTGGGCAAGTACATGATGGCGCAATTTTGGCACTCAAACATGGCGATTCGGTAGAGTTAACGGCAGAAAGCTGCGTGGCGCTGAAAGGTGTGAAGCCAGGAATCAACATGGTGTTGAGAAATCAGCAGCAAGTGGTGGGGATTGTGGGGATCACCGGAGAGCCGAATGATATTCGAGATTTTGCCAATCTGGTCAAAATGAGTGCCGAAATGATCATTGAGCAAGCAGCCTTGGTCGAACAATTGCAGTGGGATCGGCGGCATCGTGAAGAGTTCATTTCCGCTTGGATCCACAATACCTTATCGGCGGCAGAGCTCGATGCATGGGCGGCGAGGCTTTCCATCGATCTCTCTAAGCCGCGTGTGGCGGTGGTCATCGCCTTTCGCCAACCAAAAAGTGGGCAAAGCTTGGATCAGATCCGTCAAGTGGTTGAGCTTTTGGAGCATCCTGAACGGGACAATCTGGTCGCTGTGGTTTCTATGCAAGAGATAGTGGTACTCAAACCCTGTCGAACACCAGAGCATTGGACCAGTGAATACGAAAGTCTGCGGATTGATAAGCTTATGGCAAGGCTCAAAACCTACGATATCAAGGGGTATGACATTGCACTAGGCCAGCTTTTTATCAACCCAAACGCGATTCATCTCTCTTATCAGAGTGCCAAGCAGGTACTGAGGATTGGCCAAGTACGCCAACCAGAAAAACAGAAACATTTGTACGAGGAACTGCGTTTACCGGTATTGCTTTCGCCTTTGAATGAAGGATGGCAAGGTGAACAATGGCGACGAATCATGAAGGAGTTGCAGACACAGGATAAGTCAGGACAACTAGTGAAAACGTTAAAAGGGCTATTTGCGGCAAATGGCAACTTGAATCTTTGCGCCCAACAACTGTTTATCCACCGAAATACGCTGCGCTATCGATTAGAAAAAATTACCGAAATCACTGGGATTGATACCAACTCGTTACTGGGTTTGGCCGAGCTGTATATTGCGTGCCAGCTCACAAGTTATGATTAAAGTTGTGCATTTGCACAGTTTTTAACATTTTACTGATAATTGTATTTGTTGTTCTGCCTAAAGGAATCAGGCAGATCAACGAGGATAATAGCTCTACCCTACGAAGAGGCTGGGGAAATTGATTCACCTAGCCTCAGAACATAAAGACATGGAGTTATTATGAGTCTGATCTTAATCCTACTAGCGGTAATTGCCTTTATTGTGCTCGCTACCACCAAATTTAAAGTACACCCTTTCTTAGCGTTACTTCTTGCCGCATTCCTTGGCGCTTTTGCTTATGGTTTGCCTGCAGACACCATCGCCAAAACCATTACCACAGGCTTTGGCGGTATTCTCGGTTACATCGGTTTAGTGATTGTACTGGGTACCATCATTGGTGTGATTCTAGAAAAAAGCGGCGCAGCCATTACCATGGCTGATACTGTCATCAAACTGCTTGGCGAGCGTTTTCCAACGTTGACCATGAGCATTATCGGTTACATTGTTTCGATCCCAGTATTTTGTGATTCTGGCTTCGTTATCCTTAACTCATTAAAAGAGTCGTTGGCTAAACGCTTAGCCACCTCTAGTGTGGCTATGAGTGTGGCACTCGCCACTGGGCTTTACGCTACGCATACTTTTGTTCCACCGACTCCGGGACCGATTGCGGCGGCGGGTAACTTAGGCTTGGAATCTCAACTGGGCTTGGTGATTGCCATTGGCCTGTTTGTCGCGGCAGTTGCGGCGATCGCTGGTATGTTGTGGGCGAACCGTTTCCAATCAGTTGAGGCTGATATCATTGAGCCGCAAGAAAGCCCAAAACAAGACTGGCAAGCGCTTAAGGCTTCTTATGGTCAACTACCAACGGCTAGTCAGGCTTTCGCCCCAATTTTCGTACCTATTTTGTTGATCTGCCTTGGCTCTATCGCAAAATTCCCGAGTTTTCCTTTCGGTAAAGGCATGCTGTTTGAGGTGCTGGGCTTCCTTGGTCAGCCATTGACGGCACTACTAATCGGCCTGCTTCTTGCGGTGCGCCTATTGAAATCAGCCGACAAAGTGGCTGAGTTTGGTGAGCGTATCAGTCAAGGTATTACCGCTGCAGCACCAATTCTGCTGATTACCGGTGCAGGTGGTGCATTTGGCGCCGTCTTGAAAGCCACACCACTTGGTGATTATCTCGGTACAACGCTGTCAGCGTTGGGTGTCGGCATCTTTATGCCATTTATTGTGTCCGCAGCGCTGAAATCGGCACAAGGTTCTTCGACCGTGGCCTTGGTAACCACTTCTGCGCTGGTTGCGCCACTTTTAGGCCAACTGGGCTTGGATAGTGAAATGGGACGAGTTTTAACCGTAATGGCGATTGGTGCGGGTGCAATGACGGTTTCTCATGCCAATGACAGCTTCTTCTGGGTTGTTTCACAGTTTAGCCGTATGAGCGTGGGCTTGGCTTACCGCGCACAAACCATGGCGACTCTAGTCCAAGGGGTCACTGCGATGGCTGTGGTTTATGTTCTAAGCTTAGTATTGTTATAAAAATTAGGAGCTCGTGATATGAAAGTGGTTATCGCCCCAGATTCCTTTAAAGAAAGCCTAACGGCAAAGCAAGTGTGTGATTCAATTCAGGCTGGGCTTGCTCGGGTATGGCATGATGCAAAATTTGTCACTATCCCAGTCGCTGATGGCGGTGAAGGTACCGTGCAATCCTTGGTCGATGCAACACAAGGACGACTTGTTGAAGTCATAGTGATGGGGCCACAAGGTAAGCGAGTGGAGGCCTTCTACGGAATGTTGGGGGATAACCAAACTGCGGTGATCGAAATGGCCGCGGCCAGTGGCTTGCATCATGTGCCAGTTGCGCAGCGCGACCCTAAACTCACCACCAGTTTTGGTACGGGAGAGCTGATTCGACACGCGCTAGATCAAGGTGTCACTAAGCTGATTATTGGTCTAGGTGGCAGTGCGACCAACGATGGCGGTGTGGGCATGCTCGCGGCACTTGGCGCGCGCTTTACCAATGCCGATGGCGATCCCATCCAGCTTACCGGCGGCGGTTTACGCGAATTGTCCAATATTGATTTACAAGATTTCGACCCACGGTTACAGCACTGTGATCTGTTGGTGGCTTGTGATGTGAACAACCCACTGTGTGGCGATAAAGGTGCTTCTGCGGTATTTGGCCCGCAAAAAGGGGCAACGCCGGAAGATGTTGAATTATTGGATGGTGCCTTGCAGCAGTTTGGTTTACTCACGGAAAAAGTCACCGGCAAAGCGGTTCTCCAGAGTGCTGGTGCAGGGGCAGCGGGTGGCATGGGTGCGGCGCTTTTGGCCTATACTCAAGCTAGGTTGCGACCGGGTATTGAAATTGTGCTGGAAACGGTTCAGCTTGCTCATCAAGTCAGTGATGCGGATTTAGTGATCACCGGCGAAGGGCGCATCGACAGTCAAACGGTACATGGCAAAACCCCAATGGGGGTTGCCAAAGTCGCCAAGCGCTTTGATGTTCCTGTGCTAGCTTTGTGCGGTTGTACCGGAGATAACTATCAAGCCGTGTACCAGTGCGGGATCGATGCTGTTTTTGCTGCGGTGCCGCGGGCAATGTCGCTTGAAGATGCGCTTAAAGAGTCCGATTTTAACCTTGCCGATTTGGCCGAGAATGTCGCCAGATTGTGGGTTCTCTCCAAATAAATCTGAAAGCTGGCCTTGGCCAGCTTTCTTTCTATCAAGGCTTAAGCCATTCTTTTTTTAAGTTTCTCATTGGTATGTTGAACGTTAGCTTGAATTGCTGCGTAAAACCCAGAGTGATTAGGAAAGGACTTCTCTTATGTTGAAATGGCTTCGTGTACTTCTGCTCTGTACCTTTCTGGTTGGTTGTGCGACTAAGTTGGTCTACCACAATCTTGATTGGTTTGTGATTGATTATGCTGAGGATTTTGTTGACCTAAATACGCAGCAGAAAACCTTGATTGAACAAACGATGCCGAGTTTACAGAGTTGGCATCGTGCCCAAGAGTTGCCCGATTATTTGGCAATGATGGATGAACTTTCGGCGCTCTCTTTACGTGAGGCAACGGCTCCGCAAGTAGCCCAGTACCAAGAGAAGATGCAATTTTACTATCAGCGTCTGATTATCAAGGTTCTGCCTGACATCCGCCGGCTGGCAGCCACGCTCAGTGAGGAGCAAACCGAGCAATTTATGCAAGCCTTCATTAAACGACATGACAAATTTGCCAAAAAATTTATAGATATGGATGAGGATGAGCTGCGGAATTTTTATCAAGAGCGGATCACAGACCGCTTAGAAGATTGGCTTGGACAATTGAATCCGTCCCAACAAGAGTTGGTTAAGGTTTGGAGCAACAATATTCAACCCACTGCCAACGATTGGATAGGATTTCAAACGACGATGCGTGAGCAGGTGCGTACATTATTGCAACAAAGAACACAACCAGAAGCATTTCAGGCCCAACTCGAATCTTTACTACTAAACCCTGAGCAGCATTACGGGATGATTTTGAAAGCCAAGCTGAGTTATAACCGCGAATTAGGTCAGCGCTATGTTGTGCAAATCTTGCAAAACAGTTCCGATAAACAGCAACAACATTGGCAAGATGAGCTGGCGAATTGGCGAGAAAGAGTCTCTGATTTATTAATCGAGTAAAAATTGACACCCCCATTGTGGGGTGTCAATTTTTTATGCTGTCACGCTGAGTGATTCTAACCAAGCTCGCCACTCTTGTGGGCGGCGATAGTAGTGGCTAGGGCTTAAGGTGTACCACTCGTTATTTTGCTCAATGGCTAACGACGGAAAACCATCTAAACCCAGCTGTTGCATTAAGCGTTGGGTTTGAGCAATGTCACTGCGTACTTTTTCTGCAGCTTGTGGCATCACGTTTTGCCATGTTTCAGGGGTAATGCCCATCGCTTGCGCTAACTGTTGCATTACATCTGTTTGTGTCACATCCAGACCTTGCTGGTAGTGCGCACGCTGAATGGCTTTCAACATGTCGAAATCACGTTTGCCTGCAAGGCGTGCCGCAATGATGGCTTGGGCTGTAAAGTACGAATCGAGCATGAGTGGTTGAACACTGCGTACACGCTCCAAATACGCCTCGCCAAACTGTGCGCCGGTTTCACGCTGAATGCGTTGGTCAGCTTGCAAAATATGCGCACGAAAATCAGGACTGATCTGTGCTTTGTCCACCATGCCACCGGGGTGTAGTACCAGTTCAAGATGGGATTGTTGTGCCAGTTGTTCCATCAGTGAGGTGGCGCCGAAGCACCACCCACACATAGGGTCAAAAATGTAGTGAACCCTTACCATTTCATTTCACCAGTATGAACTTTCGCACCAATTTCAAGCGCCATAGGCAGGCCTGCATCCGGATAGATTTTGCTCATTTTTTCAATCAGTTGCGCACTATTTTTACTAGAGGCTTTCGCTTTAGCAAAATCAGCTAGGTATTTTTGTGAAAACGTAATCGCACTGCTGTCCATGGCGGTTCCCGGTGTCATATGCCCTGGGATGACCACTTTTGGCTTAAGCGCTGCCATCTCATCGAGTTGTTCAGCCCAAGCTTTGCGCTCACTGTCTGTTTGTGCATCGGCCATCCATAGATGAACGTTACCGTACACAGCCACATTCCCCAAGATCGCTGCATTGGCAGGGATCCACAAGTAAGGACGATGTTTTAACTCACCTTCGGTACCACGAATTTCGATTGTTTGGCCATCAATTTCCAGTGTTTTACCTTGGTATGCGGTTGGCAGAACTGGTTTCACTGGCGCGTTGGCGCCCATTTTCGGTGCCCAGAAATCCAGCTTACCTTGCAGTTTCTGTTCGATTTTCGCTTTCACACCTGGGGTTGCAATCACTTCTGCTTGCGGGAACATCTGCTTTAACACTTCTGCGCCAAAGTAGTAGTCTGGATCCGCTTGAGAGATGAAAATCGTTTTTAAGGTTTTACCTGAATCCAGTACTTTCGCGCCGATGCGCAGCGCATCTGCTTTGGTAAAGCCAGTATCCACTACCATCGCTTCGGTTTCACCGTACACTACGGTTGCATTCACATGGAAGCTGTTACCATCGGCGTTGTAGACATCCAAAGTCAGTGGGGTCGCAGCCATGGCTTGAGCAGATAAGGTTACAGTAGCAGCAAGTAGTTTAGTCAATGTGTTCATGTAAGACTCCGTTGTTGGGACGTTTGTTTTGTTGCGGTGAGTTTAAACAGAGCATGAGGTTGGATATATAGCGACTTGGTAACAGGATTGTTTCATTGATTGAACTAATTGATGGGAAGGCTTGAGGATTAGTTTACTTTCTATTTCATCCCTAATTGAAATTGCTGCGGTGTTGACGAGGTTTGTTCACTCCAATCACCTTGTCTATTTGTGAGCATAGGAATGAATTCATGTGCCGCCTAGTTACCACTCGCTCTTTGGGTATATTGCGGAAAATAGAGATAAAAAAAAGCACCCTAAGGTGCTTTTTTCTGGTGGTTTGAATTACAAACCGCCTTGATTTTGTGCTTCTTTCACCATTTGTTGGCGCTGAGCTTCCATGTCAGATGCAACGTCACTGTCCTTATGTGTTGACTGTTCCAAAGCCTGTGGAACCAAAACATAGTACTTGTTGATTGTCATCATCGATTCTCTTAAAAGCGAAATGTGCAGAAAAAAAATAGAGGATGTCGGCAAAACCGACATCCTCCCTGAACGGCGAAATTATAGGCTGATACGAAAGAAGTAGCTAGCCCTAATTTCATCCTTATCAGTATGACGCTTTCCTACTAGGTGTCATTACACGTCGTAAGTGGTAGACGCAGTATTACCGCCTGTACCCGTCCAGTTAGTGTGGAAGAACTCACCACGCGGACGATCGATACGCTCATAAGTGTGCGCACCAAAGTAATCACGCTGTGCTTGCAGCAGGTTCGCTGGCAGGCGAGCCGTAGTGTAACCATCAAGGAAGGTCAGTGCTGAAGTCGTACATGGCATTGGAATGCCGACTTCCAGCGATTTTGCTGCCACTTTACGCCATGCAACCAGACAGTTGTCCAGAATACCTTTGAAGTACGCATCAGAGCCTAAGAACGCCAGTTCTGGGTTCTTTTCAAACGCATCACGGATGTTGCCTAGGAACGCAGAGCGGATGATACAACCACCACGCCACATCAGAGCCACGTTACCGTAGTTCAGGTTCCAACCATTCTCGTTTGATGCTTCACGCATCAGCATAAAGCCTTGCGCGTAAGAGATGATTTTTGAAGCCAGCAGCGCTTGACGCAGTGCATCAACCCAAACTTGTTTGTCACCTTCCACTTGAGTTTTGGTTTTACCAAACAGTTTTTCTGCTTCAACACGTTGATCTTTCAGTGCGGATAGGCAGCGAGAGAACACGGATTCCGTGATCAGCGTCAGTGGGATGCCCATGTCCAGCGCGTTGATGCCCGTCCATTTGCCTGTGCCTTTTTGGCCAGCAGTATCGAGGATCTTCTCAACCAGCGCTTCACCATCTTCATCTTTGTAGCCAAGGATGTCAGCGGTGATCTCAACCAAGTAGCTGTCTAGCTCAGTTTTGTTCCAGTCAGCAAACACGGCTTGCATTTCATCTGCCGACATTCCCAGACCATCTTTCATGAACTGGTAAGCTTCAGTGATCAGCTGCATGTCGCCGTATTCGATACCGTTGTGAACCATTTTCACGAAGTGACCGGCACCATCGTTGCCCACCCAGTCACAGCAAGGCTCACCAGCGTCAGTTTTTGCAGAAATGCCTTGGAAAATCGGTTTTACCGCTTCCCATGCTTCAGGTGCGCCACCCGGCATGATGGAAGGTCCGAAACGTGCACCTTCTTCACCACCAGAAACACCCGTACCGATGAAGTGAATGCCTTTTTCACGCAGTGCTTTAACACGGCGGTTAGTATCAGGGAAGTTGGTGTTACCACCATCAATGATGATGTCACCTTTGTCGAGCAGTGGAAGCAGTTGCTCGATGAAGTCATCAACCACTTGACCTGCACGCACCATCAGCATCACTTTGCGTGGTGTCGCCAGTTTATCAACCAGCTCTTGCAGCGTGTAAGCGCCAACAATGTTAGTGCCTTTGGCTGGGCCTTCTAAGAACTCGTCCACTTTAGCCGCGGTACGGTTGTGTGCCACCACTTTGAAGCCGTGGTCGTTCATGTTGAGGATCAGGTTTTGGCCCATGACTGCAAGGCCGATTACACCGATATCACCTTTCATTTATTGCTCTCCTTCACGCAATCTTTGCTGCGGCGTCTGAATCTAAGTACCACTCGGTCACTCCTGAAGTGGAGTGAATTTTGGCTGCCGGATAAGGCAGTTGCTCGGCTGGAGTGGTGTGAATTTGTTCTACGATCTCGGCTTTACCTGCGCCAAGAACGAGATAACTCATGCGTTTTGCGGCTTGCAGCACTTTCGCGGTTTTTGAAACGCGTCGCTGTCCGGATTCCGGATGGCTTGCCACCACCGAAAGATTGGCGTCTGCATAGTCGGTTTGCCCTGGGAACAGGGATGCGGTATGACCATCGGCACCGACACCGAGTAGAATCCAATCAAACACAGGCGTGCCGTTTTCGGTTGGGATCACATGCGCCATCGCTTGTGCAAAACGTTCCGCTTCCGCTTGTGGCTCGTTTTCTCCCAGAATGCGGTGAATGTTTTGCGCAGGCATGTTGATTTTGCTAAACAGCAGCGCATTGGCTTCACCGTAATTGCTTTGTGCATCATCGGGAGCCACACAGCGCTCATCCCCCCACCAGAAATGCAGGTTTTGCCACTGAATGTCGTTCGCGTAAGGCTGGCTTGCCAAAAGCTTAAACAGCATTTTGGGCGTGCTGCCGCCAGACAGGGAAATGTGTACTGGCTGACCTTGCTGGCTGTACGCCAACATATCGTCAGCAAGGCTTTTCACCACGGCATCCGCCGTTGGGAAAATTTTATGGTTGATCATAATTCGCAGTAATCCGTGTTAGTGAGGTTTTTACAAGGGAAGCGCCACTCACGGCCGTCACGGCGCAGCAAGTCATCCGACTCTTTAGGGCCCCAAGTACCACAGGCGTAGCCATACAGCGATTGTGGGTCTTGTTTGAAATCGAGGATCGGCTGCACAAACTTCCAACAAGCTTCTACCGCATCAGTGCGGGCAAACAGTGTCGCGTCACCATTGAGTGCATCCAGCAGCAAACGCTCATAAGCGGTGAGCATTTTGATCTGCTCCAGTGAGGCGTAGTGGAAATTCATCGACACTTCTTTGGCTTTGAAACCTGCGCCCGGCTCTTTCAAGCCGAAGCTCATCAGAATGCCTTCATCAGGCTGAATACGGATGATCAGCTTGTTCTCTGGCGCATTTTGCCCAAAGACGGGGTGCGGTGTGCGTTTGAAGTGAATGACCACTTCGGTGACACGCGTTGGTAAACGTTTACCGCTGCGCACATAGAATGGCACACCATTCCAACGCCAGTTATTGATGAACATTTTCAGAGCAACATAAGTTTCGGTGCGTGAATCCGCCGCCACGCCAGGCTCATTACGGTAGCTGGGTAAAAACTGCCCACGCACTTCCGATTCGGTGTATTGGCCGAGCACCAGATTGTTGCGCAGATCAGATTCAGAAAGTGGTTGTAGGCTTTGCAGTACCTTGTTCACTTCGTTACGAATGGAATCCGCGTTGATCGCCGCAGGCGGTTCCATGCCCACCATAGCCAGCACTTGCAGCAGGTGGTTTTGGAACATATCGCGCACCGCGCCAGAACCATCGTAATAACCGCCGCGCTCTTCCACACCTAGGAATTCTGCGCCTGTGATTTCCACGTAATCAATAAAGTTACGGTTCCACAGTGGCTCAAACATGCCGTTGGCAAAGCGGAATACCAGCAGGTTTTGCACGGTTTCTTTACCAAGGTAGTGGTCGATACGGTAAATCTGGTGCTCTTTGAAGTGGCGGTGGATTTCCACATCCAGCTCTTGCGCAGATTGCAAATCGTAACCAAAAGGTTTCTCGATGATCAGACGCTTCCAACCTTGAGTCTCATCGTTGAGGCCATGTGCCGCAAGGCAAGCTGGGATCACGCCATACAAGCTTGGTGGCGTCGCGAGATAAAACAGCGTATTACGCTGTTCAAACTGATAACCGTTAGCCAGTGTATCAAGGCGAGTCGCTAAGTGCTGATAATCAGCTACTTCTGAGGTGTTCAGCGCTTGATAATGCACATGCTGCATGAAAGCTTCGAGAGCGGCTGGTTCGGTTTTTTCCAGCTCTTGCAGTGAGCGCTTTAGCTTCTCGCGGTAAGACTCGTCACTGTACTCTGTACGGCTCACACCTAAAATCGCAAACGATTTAGGCAGTTGCTGACTGGCATAGAGGTGATACAACGCAGGAATAAGCTTACGGTACGTCAAATCTCCCGAAGCACCGAAAATTACGATGCTGCTGTTTTCAGGTATTACCATCATCTTTCCTTTAGAAACGAGGTACTCCCTTGATTTTGCAGTGAATCAATATCCATATTCACCGGAAAACCTTTGGGTATTGTTAGCATGCGCCAACCCTAGCAGCGCAATACACAAATCAAAAACCGATCTTGCCTATAGGTTTAATAGGAAAAATCAATCGGCGGGGAGGAACTTGTGCTAGCGAAACTCATCCCCGACTCGGGGACGTATTGTCTACGACTCTTTGACATACATCAACTATTGATAACGCAATCGATTGAATTGTGGCAGGTGAAAATGTTAACCATTAGTTTTTAAAGAAAAATTCAAAATAAGTTGAATGACTAGTTCTAAATGACTTGAAGTGACGCTCGGTGAGAAGGGAATAACAAATGGCACAGTGATAGGCCGACCTTTGATGAGAGCTCAAGATGACACTCATCATCCCCGTGACATTCGCCTTGGTGTCAACCATGATTGTAAATAGCAACCCGAGGGGGAGACTGCTACACTGGCCGACAATGCGTTAGGAAGGACTGTTGAAATGAAATTAGCCGTAGATACTCACACTCACACTTACGCCAGTGGCCATGCTTACAGTACGCTGATTGAGAATGCGCGTGCGGCCAAGCAAAATGGCTTGACGCTGTTTTGTACCACTGACCATGCCGAATCTATGCCCGGAGCGCCGCATTACTGGTTTTTCTCCAACCAGCGCATTTTGCCGCGATTTCTTGAAGGGGTGGGCGTAATTCGTGGTGTGGAGGCCAACATCCTCAATCCGCAAGGTGATATTGATTTGCACCCAAGCGTTGACCAGAACTTAGATTGGGTGATTGGCAGTTTCCACGAACCAGTATTTCATCCCGCCGATAAAACCGTGCATACCCAAGCCTTGATTGAAACCATCAAAGGCGGCCGAGTGGATGCGCTAGGGCATCTGGGTAACCCGCATTTTGATTTCGACTTTGAACAGGTGATTGTCTGTGCCAAAGCGCATAATGTGGCGATTGAAATCAACAACAGCACTTTAAAAGGGCATAGTCGAGTGGGCAGTATTGATCGTTGTTACGAGATTGCCCGTGTCGCGAAATCGCTCGATGCCTACATCACGACTGGCAGTGATGCCCATTTTTGTCTGGATATCGGCGGTTTATCCCTAGCCAGTCAACTGATTGATGAAGTGGGCATTAACCCGCAACGCGTTATCACTCATACCGCGCGTCAGTTCCTCGATTTTCTTGAGTTGCGTGGTCGCCAGCCGATTGAAGAGTTTGTCGGTGTACTTTAATTTTGCAACAAAGCCAAGCTCACTTTTGCAGGCAGAATGGCGTACAATTCCACTCCCTTCAAAAGTGAGTAGAAAAATGAAAAGAACACTGATTCTAACGGCGGCATTGCTCGCCACTCCGGTTTTTGCCGCTGGGCAAGATCTTAAATCGATCATGCAAGACATGAAACTGGCGTTTAAACAAGCCGCGGAAGCCCAAACCGTCGAAGCAATGCAAGTTCCTGTGACCACCCTGGAAGGCTTAGTTAAGCAAGCGACACAGAGGTCGTATCCCGCTGAAAAAGAAGCCACTTACCAAGAAGGCTTCCAAAAGCTCGCGGTGACTTTGGATAAAATAGACGCTCATTTGCAAGCCGGTGAACTCGAGGCAGCAAAAGCTAGCCTAAAAACCGTTGATGATCTGCGAATTGAATACCATGACAAACGCAATCCAAGTATTTGGAAGCGGTTGTTTGGTTAGTCTGCCTTTTCCTTCCTGCTTGAGAGCGACTTAAGTGGGAAGGAACGCTTGTTAGATGTAAACAACCCTCATCTTTTTGTTAAAACTTGGGTGTAACACACTGTTATGGTTATCACTAATGGTTATAGTAGTGAGCAATCCATAAAGAGTGTTGTTATGAACCCGCAACGTACCTTTCACCGCTTGATGCTGAAACTCAGCCTACTTAGTTGGCTGCTGGTTTCGCTCATGCCTGTGCTCAATGCGCACGGCAATGCGGCGGGCGTTTGGGCAACGCTTTGTACCATCAATGGTTTTGAACTGGTCAAAATTGAAGATGGCAAACCGCAAACTCAGCACAGTAAACCGTGTCCGTTTGCCCATTTCTCCAACTTTCATCACACCGAACTTCCAACCACACGACTTCCAATTCGACAAACGACGGCGCAAGTAGATGGTTACACTTTTTTGGCTCTAAGTGTCCGTTTTGAAAGTGCTGTCCCGCGTGCTCCGCCAGTGGCTTAACTGAATTCATTACCCAATAACAATAAAACCATTTAGTAAAGTCACACGCTCATATCCCATTTGGTTTCTCCACCGAAGGGATAATTTGCGTTTAAAAAAGGAAGAAATACGTTGAGTACCGTTACTAAACCTCAACCGACGGCGGCTGCGCGTCGTAAAACCCTCTATTTTCTCACTTGGCGTTGGCATTTTTATGCGGGCCTGTTTGTGGTGCCTTTTATGTTGATGTTGGCGCTGACGGGCTTAGTCATGTTGTTTGATGATGAAATTGAACAAGCTCGCTACGCCGAGGTATTAAACGTTACACCACAAGCGCAGGTCATGCCTGTTTCTCAGCAGCTTGCGGCAGTACAAAAGGCGTATCCAGAAGCGCAAGTTACCCAGTTTATTCCTGCGCCTCAGCCGGATTTAGCCAACCGTTTTTCTGTACTGTTTAGCGATGGTTCAACCCAATTTGTCACGGTTAATCCGTATAGCGCTGTGGTTCTGGGCACTATTGATCGTAGCGAAAGCTGGTATGAATGGGCGAACAGCATTCACGGCACCTTATTGATTGGCGATTGGGGCGACTATTTGATTGAAGTCGCGGCCAGCTTGGGGATGATTTTACTGGTGAGTGGCATCTACTTATGGTTGCCGCTGGATAACGCACGTAAAGCGGGGTTTCTCAAAATCCGAGTGGGCAGTGGTGCGCGAATTTTCTGGCGTGACCTGCACGCAAATTTAGGTGGCATGCTGTCCTTAGTGCTGCTGTTTTTCCTGATTTCCGGTCTTTCGTGGGCGGGCATTTGGGGCGGAAAACTGGTGCAGGCATGGAATACCTTCCCGACGTATTACACTTGGGGAGAAAAACCGCAATCGGTACTCACGCATGCGAATTTAAACCATGGTTCAGAAAAAGAGATGCCTTGGAACTTAGAGCAAACGCCAGTACCGCAATCGCATCATCATGGGGGTGAGCATGAAATGGTTGCGATTAATCCTCAATTCGGTATCGATCAAGTGATTGCTCAGGCTAAGGCGCTCGGTTTTACGCAGTACCGCGTTGCTTTTCCGCGTGGAGAAACGGGTGTGTATACCGTTTCTGCCAATACCATGGCAGGCGATATTGTCGATCCGCGTGATGATCGCACCGCGCATTTTGACCAATATTCTGGTGCATTACTCACCGAGGTCACTTGGCAAGATTATTCGCCATTTGCCAAAGCGATGGCGGCGGGGATTTCGCTGCATCAAGGCGATCTGAGTGTATGGAACAAAATAGCCAACGTACTGTTTTGTCTCGCTTTCATTCTGATCTCTGTCACAGGTGTGGTGATGTGGTGGCTACGCCGCCCAACTGGTCAAGCTCGGCTAGGTGTTCCGCCACGTTTTGAGCAAGATGGAGTATGGAAAGCAGGCTTAGCCACGTTACTGGTGATTGGCGTGGCATTCCCACTGGCGGGAGCGACGATTGTGTTGGCTTTGCTGCTTGATGGATTACTGGTGAGTCGTATTGCTAAGCTGAAAATCGCTTTCAGTTAAGTGCAAAAGTAGGAAAGTAAATAGAGGCCAGATTTTATCTGGCCTTTTTAGTTCACATGAGTACGAGTCGACCTCGTTTAAGCCTGATACAACTCAAGTGGTAATCCATCCGGATCAGCAAAAAAGGTGTAGGCTTTGCCTGTGTATTCATCAATGCGGATCGGCTCTACACACACGCCTTGTTGCTCTAGCTGAGCCTTTATTTCCGCCACGTCATCCACCACAAACGCCAAATGGCGTAGCCCTTGCGCTTCAGGAAAACTTGGCCGCTCAGGTGCGTTAGGAAAAGAGAACAATTCGATTTGTGAGCCATCAGGCAGGGCTAAATCCAGCTTGTAAGAGTCTCGCGCGGCGCGGTAGTTTTCTGCTACAACGCGCAAGCCGAGAATTTCTGTATAAAACGCTTTCGAGCGAGGGTAATCCGAACAAATGATCGCAGCATGATGAATGCGTTTTAGCATGTGGACTCCTTACCATTGAGCTTAGGACTGAGGTGCTCGAGCACAAAATCAATAAACACTCGCAAGCGAGCTGGCATGTATTTGGTCTGCGCGTACTGCATAGCAATCGCGCCGTGATAATTGCTCTTAATATTCCACTCTTGCAGCACTTGCACTACCTTGCCAGCCGTCAGCGCATCTTGCACCACAAAATCATGGAAAATCCCGATGCCGAGGTGATTCTTCACCCCAGTTAAACGCAGTTGCGATTGGTTCACCGCATAACGGCCACTCACCGCCACTGTGTGTGTTTCACGGCCTTTGGCAAACGTCCAGATATGATCTTTATCGGTTTCCGCGAGGTAGAGACAATCATGTTCGGCTAGATCGGTGGGGTGAACCGGCGTACCACGCTGCACCAAATATTCAGGGCTGGCACACAGGACCAAATTGGTTTTGCACAGCTCTCGCAGCACTAAGTTTTCATCTGGCTTATCCGTCAAGCGAAAGGCGACATCAATATTGTGTTTGAACAGATCAATGTCACCATCGGCGGCACGCAGCTTGAGCTGAATATGCGGATATTGGGCGAGAAATGGCACCACAAACGGCTGCAATACGGAATTTAAAAACGCCTCTGGCGCAGCAACCGTCAGGGCGCCAGCAGGTTCGGCATGTTCCGAACTGGAGATTTCAATGGCTTGCTGCGCCGCATTGACCATCAATAAGCTTTGGTCATACACCTTTTGCCCTGCTTGAGTAATGATGAGTTTGCGCGTCGTACGTTCAAACAGCTTGACCGACAAGGCTTGCTCAAGGCGAGTAATCAGCTTACTGAGCGCAGAAGGTGTTACGCCAAGTTTGCTGGCCGCAGCGGTAAAACTGCCTTCATTGACCACCACAATAAAAGTGGCGAGGTCGGGTAGTAGGGTAATCAATTTGGGAAGTAACATAAGTGTCGATGAGTCGGCCAACAAGTGGCGTCACTGTCGCAGAATCATCGGCTAAATGCAATTTGGTGAAATTAAAGTGAGGAGTTGTCGGGCAAGAACAGTATCCCGCCTAGATCTAGATCTAGATATAGACGGGACAAGGTACGCATCGCTTAAGCGTTCAATGCTTGTTCTAAGTCGGCCAGAATGTCATCGATGTGTTCAATGCCGACTGAAAGGCGGATCATCTCCGGTTTCACGCCCGCTTTGAATTGCTCTTCTTCACTCATTTGGCGGTGAGTAGTGGACGCAGGGTGGCAAGCGAGTGATTTAGCGTCTCCAATATTGACCAAGCGTTTGAAGATTTGCAGCGCATCGTAAAAACGCACGCCTGCTTCATAACCGTCTTTCAAACCAAAGGACAAAATCGCCGAAGGTTTACCGCCCATGTATTTTTGCGCCAGCGCGTAATACGGCGAGTCTTCCAATCCGGCATAGCTCACCCAACTGACTTTCGGATGCTGCTTGAGGTACTGCGCGACTTTCAGCGCGTTTTCGGTGTGGCGTTCCATACGCAGTGGCAGCGTTTCCAAACCTTGCAGGATCATGAAGGCGTTCATGGGTGAGAGGGCAGAGCCAGTATTGCGCAGCGGCACAGTACGCGCGCGGCCAATAAAGGCAGCATCGCCAAAGGCTTCGGTGTACACCACGCCGTGATAAGACGGTTCTGGTTGATTAAATACGGGGAAGCGGTCTTTGTGTTGCGCCCACGGGAACTTACCTGAATCGACAATCACGCCGCCCAACGTGGTGCCGTGTCCGCCACAATATTTGGTCAGCGAGTGGACGACGATGTCCGCACCAAAGTGGATGGGTTTGCACAATGCAGGGCTGGCGACCGTGTTATCGACCATCACGGGCACACCTTTGGCGTGGGCTAAATCCGCGAGGCGTTGTAGATCAATAATGTTACCCGCTGGGTTGCCAATACTTTCGCAGTACACCGCTTTGGTCTTGTCATCGATAAGCTCAATCAAACTCTCGGGGCGATCGTCCTTGGCGAAGCGCACCTCAATCCCTTGGCTTGGCAACATATGCGCAAATAGGGTGTAGGTGCCGCCATACAGTTGCGGTGTGGAAACAATGTTATCGCCCGCTTGCGCCAACGTCAGAATCGCGTAGTTGATGGCAGCGCTGCCCGCACTCACTACCAACGCGCCAATTCCGCCTTCGAGTGCGGCCATGCGCTTTTCCAACACATCGTTGGTCGGGTTCATGATCCGCGTATAAATGTTGCCCGGCACCGCCAAGTTGAATAGGTCTGCGCCGTGTTGTGCGTTATCAAATTCGTAAGCGACCGTTTGGTAAATCGGAGTTGCCACAGATTTAGTAGTAGGGTCGGTGGTGTAACCAAAATGGATAGCCAGTGTTTCGTCTTTCATCGTCTGTCCTTTGACTGGGTTGGTAATGAACCATCTTTGAAGTTTCATGCTCATAAATCAAGCGTTCGCGATTCAACACGAGATGCATGACACAACGAATCCTCAATAAGATTGGCTAGAAAAGTGTATCTGTGCCTGAGATTCACGAATGCTTTTCCGTTACCGCAGATAATCGCTTGCGTGACCTTGGATTACACTAAGGGAAAGGTTTTTACAGTGTAAATATACCCTTGTGACTTGAAGCATTGTCGCTAAGTGTCTTAGGTATAGATCCTGTTACCCACAAAACAAAAACAAGAAGGAACACGCAATGTCTTCTGCTTTTTATCAGCAAATCCGAACTCAGCTTGAGGAAGTGAAAGCTGAGGGGCTTTATAAATCCGAACGTGTGATCACCTCGCAGCAACAAGCGGCGGTCGAAATTTCTACGGGTGAACAAGTACTGAACTTCTGTGCGAACAACTATCTTGGCTTGGCCAATCACCCAGCGCTGATTGAAGCAGCGAAACAGGGGATGGACAGCCACGGCTTTGGTATGGCTTCGGTGCGTTTCATCTGTGGTACGCAAGATATCCATAAACAGCTGGAACAGAAGCTCTCTCAATTCTTAGGTAAAGAAGACACTATTCTTTACACCTCATGCTTTGATGCGAATGCGGGTTTGTTTGAAACTCTGCTCGATAAAGAAGATGCGATCATCTCTGACGCACTAAACCACGCTTCGATCATTGATGGTGTGCGTCTGTGTAAAGCGATGCGTTTCCGCTATTCAAATAACAACATGCAAGAGCTGGAAGAGCAGCTCATCGCGGCGGATGCAGCCGGTGCTCGTCACAAGCTGATCGTGACTGATGGTGTGTTCTCAATGGATGGCGTAGTCGCTAACTTGCCTGCAATCTGTGATTTGGCGGATAAATACAACGCTTTAGTAATGGTGGATGATTCTCACGCAGTAGGCTTCATGGGCGCGAGTGGTCGCGGCACACACGAATACCACGATGTGATTGACCGCATCGACATCATCACCGGTACGCTAGGCAAAGCCATGGGCGGTGCATCCGGCGGTTACACTTCCGGTAAGAAAGAGGTGATTGATTGGCTGCGCCAACGTTCACGTCCATACCTGTTCTCTAACTCGGTTGCACCTTCGATTGTTGCAGCATCTCTGCGCGTATTGGAGCTGCTACAAGAGAGTGGCGATCTACGTGAGCGCCTATGGGAAAACGCAGCGCACTTCCGTACTCGTATGGAAGCGGCGGGTTTCACCATGGGCGGCGCTGATCACGCCATCATTCCCATCATGCTAGGCGATGCCAAAGTTGCCGCAGAATTTGCAGAACGCGCACTGGCCAAAGGCATTTACGTTATTGGTTTCTCATTCCCGGTTGTACCAAAGGGACAAGCGCGCATTCGTACGCAAATGTCAGCCGCACACAGCCGTGAACAACTGGACAAAGCCATCGACGCCTTCATTGAAGTCGGTCGTGATATGGGATTAATTTAATTATGAAAATCAAAGCACTTTCAAAACTGAAACCAGAGCAGGGCATCTGGATAAACGAAGTGGACATGCCGGAGCTTGGCCACAACGACCTGCTGATCAAAATTAAGAAAACCGCCATTTGTGGTACGGACGTACACATTTATAACTGGGATGAGTGGTCACAAAAAACCATTCCAGTGCCTATGGTAGTCGGTCATGAATATGTGGGTGAAGTGGTTGGGATTGGCCAAGAAGTGCGTGGTTTCCAACTGGGTGATCGCGTTTCTGGTGAAGGTCACATCACTTGTGGTCATTGCCGTAACTGCCGTGGCGGCCGCACGCACTTGTGCCGCAACACTATTGGTGTGGGCGTAAACCGCACGGGTTGTTTCTCTGAATATTTGGTGATCCCCGCCTTTAACGCATTCAAGATTCCTGATGGTATTTCAGATGATCTGGCGTCTATCTTCGACCCGTTTGGTAACGCAGTGCATACCGCGCTTTCATTCGACTTGGTGGGTGAAGATGTGCTGATCACCGGTGCTGGACCCATCGGCATTATGGCTGCTGCGGTTGCAAAACACGTAGGTGCGCGCCATGTGGTGATCACCGATGTGAACGAATACCGCCTCGATTTGGCCCGTAAAATGGGTGTGACTCGTGCAGTAAACGTCGCTGAGCAAAACCTAGAAGACGTGATGAAAGAACTCGGCATGACCGAAGGTTTTGATGTGGGCTTAGAGATGTCTGGCGTACCAAGTGCGTTTAGCGCTATGCTCAAAACCATGAACCACGGTGGCCGTATCGCTCTGTTAGGTATTCCACCGTCATCCATGGCGATTGATTGGAACCAAGTGATCTTCAAAGGTCTGGTGATCAAAGGTATCTACGGCCGCGAAATGTTCGAAACTTGGTATAAGATGGCGAGCCTGATCCAATCGGGTCTCGATATCAGCCCAATTATCACTCACCACTTCAAAGTGGATGACTTCCAAAAAGGCTTCGACATCATGCGCAGCGGGGCTTCCGGCAAAGTTATCCTCGATTGGCAGTAACCGAAAATCTCTCCACAAAGCGCTCCCGAAGGGGCGCTTTGTTTTTGGCTAACACTGTTTTTATAAACAGTAAAGTGGAAAATAAAACCGAATTCAACCTTTCAAAAAGCCCCAATTTAGCCCCAAACACTTTCAAAAATTCCACTGCTAGTCGCTAGTTTAGCCCCAAGATTTCGAATCAAAGTTGAGGTGTCTTTTCTTCAAAAGGCTAATGGTTGGAGTTTTTTTTTGCTCAAAATCGTTTTTTGGACAATTCCGAGTTAAAGCCCTAACTCTAACTCGTCATTTTCGGATGAAAATTCCTATGGGCTAACAATTCATTTAAGCCGCACTGCGAAGCTGCGTCGGCTTAAATGAATTGTTAGCCCTTTGGAGCAGATTGCAAGTCAGTGACTATTTCCAATACGCCCCTATTAAATCCGACCACATCCTCAGGCGAGATGTACAATTTCAATTCATCCATGAGCGGCTTTGTTGCGTAAAAGAATAATCCACTTGATCTGTTATTTCTCAAGCGGTAACAAGCCCATTAAAGCCTTATCTCTAGGTAGATCGCTGGAGTCAGAGAAGAATTTTATTCTGTATTTTGGCTCCGATTCTTCGTGGATTCACTATTACGCAACAAAGCCTCTGATTGAAGAAAATTAATGGCAAGCAGCCTCGCAAGATCGCCAAAGTATAGACTGGATATAAATCTAGGCGGCGAGGAGAAAACTCTAAATTTTTATGCTGATCTAGGCATTGCAAAATACTAAAAAAATGTGTTGCCCAGTAACTTCTGTAGCTTGGTATCAAGCCCAATGGAACCGGGGTGATGATGCTCTTTTTTGAACTTTCCACTATCGCAACTTCTCCGCGTGCAGCAACTTGTTATATGACACCTTTAAAATGCTACCCCCATACTAATAAAGCCCAAATCCATGCTCTTCATCTCGCTTCGACTCTTCAATTATTTGCCGGTTTATATATGCAATATGATCTTTAACCCAGTGCCTTACATTAGAATTTTCATGTTCAACCAAGTGGCTTAGTGCTGCTTTATCTGATTCTAAGTAGGGTACTAGAGACCCTGACCAACCACGGGTTCCCATATTAGCGCTCAGTTCATTCGCTACCCGTTGGTCATTTCCAAAGTTCTCAAGCAAGGCGATAAACAAAGCCGAAGGCTGTTGCATCTCATCAACTGTTTCGATGACATTTAAACAACGGGCAACAAAAACTGGGCCAATATCTGGTTGCTTTAAGCACCATTCCATAACGCTTTCAACTGGAATAACAGAAAATACACTTGGCACATTTCTTACCAAACTTGTTTCCCTATCTAAGAGTTGCTGTAACCAATACTTATCCATCCCTTCAGCTCGAACGATAGCCTCACCAAATATCGGCCAGATTACGTCACCATAGTCGCTCATTAGGCTTAACATTAAAGGTTTGGTATAAGACCAGATATCACCATGATTTAAGCCGAATTTACTCGCCGCAATTAACTGATTAGTTAGCGCAACCGCAAGCTCTTCATCTCGCTCTTTTAATAACTTTTCAGCCATGTCATACCAATGGTGAGTATCTGTTACGCTATTCTCTTGCTCTTTATGTAAAGGTACGGCTGTGACTAAATACTTAAGCTGATCTCTTAGCTCATTGACGCTGTCTTTATTGCTAAAACAATACATATAAATCACATTGAGTGCAGACCAGCTTGCCTGTTCGCCCAGATCAGCTAACTGTAAGCAAAAACCGGCCATCACATCCGGTTCAATGCTGTCAGTCACACTGCCATAACTCAATGCATTCGCACTATTTGGCGATAACACACCTCGCTGAATGAGCTCCAGCAGATTATCTAAATGTGCCTTTTTAATATCACCTGTTCGTATAAAATCTGGATAAAATTGAACCAATTTCTCATCCGCAACTAACCGATCGATATTCTCTTGCCAAAGCTCTTGCGACTGCTCAAACAAACCTCGATATAAACCTAAAACTAACCGAGAGTTAGGCTTTTCAATGGCCTCTAAGCACTCTAGAGCCAAACCAAGTATCGGCACAACATCAGTTAAGTCATGAGCCAGTTGGTGGCCAAAAGCATAGGACTGCTTTTGCTCCCCCTGTAACAATAAGCCGAGGTGAGGGAGTAGTTCTTCAATATTATGGGAGAGTTCTGTCGCAAGTGCTTTCGCATTCTCTGCTGCCACATCAACGTAATGACCATCCTCACCTTTATGATGCTCCCAGGGAGGATTGGTTACCAAAATCTTTAACTTCTCGGGCAGTTCTGCTTCATCGGGGCTTAGCAGCTTTAACCAGTTATTCAGTGCATCAGTCGCTTCTTGCTTGATATCTTCTGAATCATACTCAAAAGTGTTTTTGACACTGTCTAGAGCTTCTGGCCAATAGCAGCCATTGATACTTACAATCTTCCTAATCGCCGAATCCAACATTTCAATACGGCCACGAGCAACAAAGCCTCGAATTGAATGACCTATATCTGACAGAACTTTTTCTTTTTGTGCATCGCCCCTTTCAAAAAGAACCAGCATTAAATCAAAAGCTTGTTGCCAGAAATCAAAAATATCTTGCCATAGCTCTGGCCGCCACTCTTCAAGCGGTGCTTTAGTCCCCTGATACTCGGCTCCAATAGTTCGTGTGCCTCCATAAGTACTAATTGCTTGACCTAAAGCCTCAAGAACCACGATATCTATATCGGTCTGATTAACTGCAATAGCGCGCTTTAAAATATCAAAGCGAATACTAGGCTTCGCTTGCGTTCCAGATAGATGCACTCGAAACAACTGAGAAAACATACCCGTTGCATTGTTGCTCCAACTTTCATTTTCAGCTGATGCCAGCAACAACATACACCATGCAGATTTTTCAAATACATCCGCATGAAAGCATAGCTTTTCCAATGCCCATACTAGGTTTCTTCGCGTATCACCATCTATAGCCTGAAGTTGTTCATGGCTGTACCCAGACAAAACTCGGTATAAAGCATCGCTCGTTGACTCGGGGTTCACCTCAACAAATGCGCGGAAGAGTTTCGAACCCCTTTCTGTAAGCAGCTCCTCCGCTTGGACAAAAGGGCTTTGTCCCCCAAATAGTCGATCTGAAAATCTTTGAACACTCGGCTGGTCATCAAGATATGAAGCCTGAGTACAAAAACTCTGCATTAAGGAATCGGGAAGGGTATCAATTAGCTGCTTTTGACGATCATATGACGTCTCCTCCCACCATTCTGACGCCAGTGTCAGTGCCAGCGGCTTAGGCACCAGTCTTGCGTACCGCCCCGCGCGATTTATGATTTGCCGACTGGTAAATATTTTTAATACTCTGTCAAATGTTTTTAGGTCAGACCCTGCAACATATTCCGCAATATATTTAGCCTCTTCGCCGGCTGTCCCTTCAGCCGTACCAAAGACATCGAACAAGGAACAAGCAGATAACATTCCCTTCTCAACATCTGTTATACCGCCGTCACCATCGATTAATTTTCTTACGACAGAGCTACTTTCTATCGAACCAAGCAACCGACCCTCTTTCTGATACTGCCCTGCGATTAGAGTAGCCATAAGAGGATAACCCTGAGCAAACCGAGCTACACGCTCAACGTCTCTCGAATCCATTCCAACTAATATTGGGGACAGGACCTGCTTTATGGCCTCATCTGACAATGGGGAAAGTTGAATATGAATAGATTCATCAACTTGTTCATCTGAATAGCCAACTGTAACAAGTTTTAGTAAGCAATCTGTTTTATTGACCTCCTTGGCCAAATGGTTGTGCAAATCAATATTACAATTTTCAATTACTACTAGGCCATGAACACGATCTTCAACCATTGCCCGAATACTTTCTTTAATTATGGTGTCGTAACCAGGTGCATTAAAAATAAGAACACAGGAATCATCAATAGAAGTAGATACATCAATAGCTTCTAATAATAAGCGTGTCTTACCTAACCCAGATGCTCCTGTTAGCCTAATCACAGCTCGTTCTAAATTAATAGCAGCAACAAACGACTCAAAATCTTTTGTTCGATTTTCATCAGTCGCATAATGGTAACTATGATTTCTTTCTACACTTTTCCAGTCTTCAAGGTCTCGTGAGGCAGTATTTTTATACCTATTTACGGTATGTTCTTCCAAAATAAATTTTTTAAAAACAATATATGAAGATGATTCCATACTTTCCGGTTTAACAATTGAGCGGTGATCAACATCGTTAATTGTTTCAACCTGATGATGCCTGAAGATACTCTTGGAACTAGAAGAAGATACAATGTCGTCATTTGCAGCGATAATGCTCATAATCTCCAGAGCATTGTCCAGCTCACTATCTACCCACTGATCATTTAAATCATCGAGTTCGCTGGAATCACGACACAGACTTTTGAGATGTCGATTTCTAAATGAAATATACTTGCCAACATTTGCGAACCCTGACCCATCATGTGGAACGTCAAAAAAGCATACTTTTCTGATTTTATGGTTTATTTTTTTATCCTTCATGCGAAGGAGAAGTTTTTTCACCACTAAGCCACCCAAACTATGGCCAGCAAGAATAATTTCATCATTATCCAAGTCACACCTAGTTTTTATATCGGTGAGTAGGCCATTTGCTATATTCAGGATACTGGGGGCACGCTGATAAAATTGTTTAATTATATGGGGCGACTGATAGCCATATGAAACAATGCTGTAATCAAGGTCTGCATCCTGCTCAAGGAACTCTGGAAATCTTCCCCATGTTCCGTCGGAGGAACCGCCCAGTCCGTGGACGAGTATTATTTTTTTTCCCATTTTTAAACTCTAATCTAGTGAACTCTTAGGAAACGATAAAACAATATCGCTCTTCGTTTTCCAGTACACATACTTGGCTGCCACCGTCGATAGCCATGGTGCTAAAGGCATATAACAGTGTCTTTTCTGCAGACATTATTTTTACAATATTTTTAGAAGATACAGACACCATATCAACAACATACTGTTCTATAGGTATTATCCTTCCACTCATAAATTGCATAACATGTCTGTATAATCATAAGTAATCAACTAGGCTCATAATCTGCCATTAAGAAAAGCAGGTCAAGAACTGACTTAAGAAAGTGGTCAGGAATTATTTACTAGATGATTTTGGGGCAAAAGTTTGTTGTCATGTCGATCTAGTTGGTTGTAGGAGTTATGGGGATTCTGTTCGGTAGGAACAAATAACCGCCTAATTGGCGGTTATTGATTCCTTACTTTTTCTAGTTCTTGCCAAACGCGTTCAGACTCTTTCTTGTTCGATTCAACCAGCCATTTACCGTAGACCCTTGCGACCATGGTGATATCTGCGTGACCCATTTGTTGTGCCAAGTAACTCACGTTGACGTTAGCGTGAGTGATCATCCAACTGGCGTAGGTATGTCGAAGTTGATACTGATTACGGTATCGGACGCCTCCTTTTTTACACAGTGCCGTCCACATTCGGCCTAGTGCACGTTTACCGTAATAGTCATATCCACTGACCTTCTGCTCCCGAACGACCTTAGGATTAAACACAAAACGCAGAGACTCTTTTCTGTAGGCCTGACCGGGTAATTCGACATCGTACTCTTTAGGCTCTAACGAGTAGGTTAAATATTGTTGAGCTTTTAAAGCATCTAAAGCGGGTGGCAGTAGGTCAACAAACCGCTCTTTGTCTGTTTTGGTGGTTTTTAATCCGCGCATATCATAAGTTGAACGGCGGATATGAATCGTTTTATTCTCAAAATCCACATCCTCCCACGCCAGAGCACAAAGCTCGCCACTGCGTATGCCACTATAGACAAGCAAGGTCACGATATTGCGGTGCTGCAGTTGGTGGCAGTGTTTCAAAATACTGTCGATCTCCGCCATCGAAAAGGGCTGAATATCGACTTCGCTTTCTTTCACTCTTTGCAAAACCTTGGATAAATCGCGACTGACGTATTCCATTTTATAGAGCCAAGCAAGGAAGGCGTTGATTGTCACCAGATTTCGATTAATGGTGCGACCCGTTTTTCCTTTAACGAGCTCTTGGCGAAACTCCGTCAAAGTCCGCGGTGAAAGAGTATCGCTACTTCTGGTTTTTCCATATATTTCAATAAAATCTCTTAACACCCAATCATATCTTTGCAACGTAGATCGGCGGATATCGTGATCTTTAGAGGCAAGGAATTGCTTCGTGAGTTGTAGTAAGTTCTTTGCTTGAGGGACACCTGATGCGTGTTTCGACTCTGGAAAATGCGCGGAGTAGTTAAAAGTCCCGATTTTCATTTCATAGAGAATGGCTTCTCTTTTTTGTCTAGCAAAGTTTATGTTTTGTTTGTTTGGTGTTAGACCTAAGGATTCTCTATATCTTTTGCCGTTATAGTAAAAGACGATCCTTAAGCTGTTGCCATGTACTTCAATGCCTGATGGAAGATTATCCGTTATTTGGTTCGATGCCATTTATTCCACTCCTCAATATCAATCATCCAAGTACCACGAATTTTTTTCATGACCGTTGATGGATAAAACCCATCGAGAGCATTCTCTCTTAGCGTCTTTGCACTGAGGCCTATTACCTCGGCTGCTTTTTTAAGAGTGATGATGGAAATTTGTGATTGACTCATATTGCCTACCTCTCGATGACATCTTGTTCACCAATCTTTTTGGTGGAGTGCATTGCGCCAAGCTTTTTAGCGAGTGGAGCGGCATCATTGGCAAACATGTTGAGAAATGATGGTGTAATCGTGATTTCTGCTGGGCATTCTCGGCTTAGCACCCAGCTATCGTCAGTGGGATAAAGCGTTAGCGCGATTACTGAACGATGTAATCGTTGGCTAAAGTACGGCGGTGAAGTAGTTACTGTTCCGTATTGGGTATCAATGGTTGCCGCCATGGATATTTCCTCGCATTGTAATTTTGGACTATGAGCAATAGTTGCCCTTGATATGCGTCATTAGTCTCGCATTAGTATCCAGAATTACATATTGGAATTTTTTTGTAAATTACAAATTGGAGTTTTTTGGTTTTTTACAAGATAGGGGATGTCTGATGGTTACAATTTGGATAATAAAAAACCGCCTTGTTTGGCGGTTCGTATCTAGTAGGAGGTTGCTAAAAGAGTTTTAACTTTGCATCAATAACAACACCGATAATTTTACAGTTACCATTAACGGCGATGGCGTTATAGGAGGGATTGAGCGGTTTTAAGTACTTCTGACCAGCATCAATAACTAGTTTTTTGAATGTTGCTTCATTTACATCAGTCAACTTGGCCACAACCAGAGAACCATTCTGATGATCTCGCTCCGTATCCACCAGAACAAGAGTGCCTTCAGGAAAACTGACTCCTACGCCAGATGTCATAGAGTCACCTTCAACTCTCAACCAAAAGCAGCGTTCACTTGTTCGTTCAGTGGTTTCGTACCACTCATTAATTTCCTCAGCTGTATAAGGCTCAATTGCTTCTGACCACATTCCTGCTTGTACTGAACTTAAAACGGGGAAAGACTTCTGGTACGAAGGTTGTATTTGGGGACGTGAAATATTCGCCCATGCTTCATCTGGATACTCCACTAATCCATCAGAATTTAGAGTGACGTGGTCTAACCCTACGATTTTCATCATAGCGGCTATCTCTTCGATACTCGGCTTACGATTTCCACCCAGCCAATGAGCAATCGCGCTTTGGGATTTGTCCAAACGCTCTGCAAGCACGGCTTGAGTGATGCCGTTATCTTTCATTCTGGCCTTAACCAGATCTTTCCAATCCATCTTCATAACGATGATTATTACTTAATGTAATCACACTTAAAACATCCAAAATGTAATTTATCTTGTTTTTGTAAATTCCATTTCGTAATATTTATGCGTGTTCCTATGGAGGCAAAATGTTTACATGACCAATATCAAGCAGATTCTTAAAAACATTGGCAAGTCACAGGGATTGCTTGCGAAAAGTATCGGTATTTCCCAAGGGGCCGTAAATCACTATGCCAATGGTAATCGTAAGCCTAGCTACGAGATGGCATGGAAAATTGTTAAAGCTTTGAATGAACTAGGGGCAAATTGTTCATTCGATGATGTTTTTCCTGAGCCAGCTTTTGAGACGCGGCAGGAAAAAAAGAGTGGTTAGTCGTTGGTCTACCAAGCAAACAGTAAATCTAGAGGTGCAGAGCATGAGAACAAACTCATTTTGGACCACGGTGGAGCAGCTTGCCTGTATCACAGTGAATACCTGTCGCGTAGCGCTATCGCAGGGGCAGGAGACATTAACTTTCGAAAGAGATCAAATTCAGCGATTGAAGGATAAGTGTGAGCATTACCTTCGGGTATTGGATGAGGAAAGAGAGTTGGCTTTAAACCGCGGCAACGGTTTAAAGCCGAGTGAAAAGTCTTGCGAGGAAATTTCACATACCACTTCGGAGAAGCAGTGATGGGAAGAATAGCATTAAGAGCTCGGATTGAGAATCTTCAATGGCGTCTGTTCAAAGTTGAGAAAGGCCAGCAAACCGAGATTACCTACGACGAAATGGCTGACCTTTATGAAGCTAAGCGTCTGTATGTCAAAGCTGTCTATGAGGGATTGGTTCGTGGTTAGAAAGAGGATGCCATGTTTTCCGTACCGAATGCTCGGTGAGTGGATCTGGTTGGTGGCAAGCTTACTTCATCACTTTCTGATTGCGAGGGAACGGGCTTTCTATTGGCCATGGGGAACTATTCGTAGACGGCCAGTAGCTTTGGATAGATTGATCATTGAGGTAATACTATGTCCGTTAAGGTAATGAGCTACGTATGGGATATTTCTCTTTTCAAAGGCTCTGACAAACTCATTATGCTTTGTCTGGCAGATCATGCTGATGATGCCGGCGTGTGCTGGCCTTCGATTGAAACCATCGCTCGTAAAAGTGGAGTATCTCCAACCACAGTCAAAGCAACCTTAAAGAAGTTGGAAGCGGGGGGCTGGATTGTGAAGCGAAACCAGTTCAAGAAAGCCGATTCAGGTCGATTAGTGCGTTCCAATAACCAGTATCAACTGCCCGTGAAGCGATTGAAATCTACCGCCGATGAACAGTCGGATTTCGAACAGACGGATTTCGTCCATTCAAAACTCGAACATTCGAAATACGAACAGACGAATTTACCCGAGGGGGTAGGTCAGATTTCGGCTGGGGGTAGGTCGGATTTCGGCTATAAACCATCAATAGATCCATTAATAGATCCACCAGAAGGTGATGCGCCGCTTTTCAGTGCTCAAACTGATCCGATTTTGGATCCGGTTGTGTTTGCGATCCCACTCAAAGGTAAAAACGTTTCGTATCCGGTGACCCAATCTCAGTTGGTGGAGTGGCGCTCGCTCTATCCTGCCGTTGATATTCGCCAACAGCTTCGCAACATGATCGGTTGGTGTCAGGCAAACCCAACACGCCAGAAAACCGCGCAAGGGATCCAGCGATTTATCCACGCTTGGCTTTGCAAAGAGCAAGACAAGGGGCTAATCGTCGCGGGGTCTCAAGCTGCGTCGAAACCCATTGATGATGCACAGTTGTTGAAGCGAAAGATCCAGCAAATTGAAATCGATATTAATAACGAGAACGTCGCGCTGATTTCATTTAAACAGCGAAAGTCCGCGGTATCAGATCAGGCTGCGCAATCGGCTGAGCGTAAAATCAAGGCCATGATGGCTCAACGAGAAAGTTGGCTTCGAGAGCTTTCGGTGCGAGCGAATGAGCCTTAATGTGTTGAGCCCATACCGTTTTGCCATTTTTAGACCATATTCTCAGAGTAAGGAGTCACGACAGTGAGTAAAAAGCTTGAGCTTTTAACACTATTAAGCGCCGCAAGAACCATGAAATGGGAAGAGTCTGTCAGTAAAAATGGACCGACCAAAGAGCAGCTTCTCGGTGCGATGGGCTTAGCGCAGCGCGATAATCCTATTGGTATGGCAATCCTTAATGCCAAATACTTGCATTGTGCTTATTCGTTGGTGGTATTGAGGGATTTTCTTGGATCACTGGAGGTTCATCGCTTAGAGATCGGTTTGGCTTCGAATGAGCTTAAACATTTGCATTATCTGGTCATGGCGGATGTGTTGAATGTTCCGATAGACAGTCAGCAAGCTCGTTTGGCTTCGGTTTGGCGACGATACAGCGCCTACGCAGCGAGGACCCAGAAATCGATTGAAGCACTTAGTAAAGCCATGCGCTCGATGGAGCGAGCAATAGAGATCAAAGCCAATCCATTTGAGAGCCGTCGTTTGCAGGCCAACATTGCGTCACACCAAACTCGTATTGATGCGCAGAAGCAGCTATTGGCCGATTACGCACAGAAAAAGGCCTCAGAATCAGCAAAATGCCCGCGTTGCAAAGCAACAGGCGTTATTCCCAAAACGCAGCGACCTTGTGAGAGTTGTGATGGCGTAGGTGAGTTTCGAACGACGGAAGCGGATTGGAAATCCTCATTTTTGGGTGCAGCTTTGCCGACTCACAAAGAGTTTATTATTCGTCATTGGCCTGCGATTGTTCACCTACTTCAAGAGTGGAGAACGCAATTGTATCGGCATGAAGCCGAGGCACTTTCGACGCTTGAAAAGCGCTTATCTGCTGAGTTTGAAGATTGAGTAAACTCGAGTCGCTCATTGATATGACAAGGTAATTGCGGTAGATTTTCCAACAATACCGAGGCTGCATCTTTTGATGCGGCCTTTTTTATTGCTCGCAATTCGGAGCCTTAATGATGGCAAAACGAGATTGGAAAGCGCTGCAACAAGAGTACAAACTCGCGTTTGAACAAACAGGCATCACAATCAAAGCGTGGTGCGATCAAAACCAAATCAATTACAACACGGCGCGTCGATATCTGCAGGTGTTGAATTCGCCACTCGAAAACAGCGAAAACTCCGCAAAAAACGTTCAATCCCCACGTGCTATCACTTCTTTGCCCGATGTGGAACGGCTCGCTCAATGTGATCAGTTAGGAAAAGGTAGGGAGGAAAAAGTTTCTAAATCAAAAGGTAAGGATAACAAAGCACCAGTGATCAGTGAAACTGATCAGTTCACTGATCACGTGACTGATCAAAACTCACCGAAACCGACCCATGCGCAATTTTTACAGCGTGTTTTGCATCTAGATACGACTCATCAACGCGATGAAAGTGGGCGGTTTATTCATGGCAACCAGTGCTCAACCAAACACAATGGCTATGCACAGCGCTTAAATGATCCAGATGCCATTTTTGATGCAGCGAACTCGGACATTGACCACGAGATTGTGTTTTGTCGGGCGCGGGTGCTGAAAGCCATGGAAACCTACCAGAAGATAGGAGCCGAGCTTGGCAAGGAGGGCTTGGCGCTGGCTGAACGCGTCAAACTGTATGAGCTCTATGTCAGCACCGACAACATTGTTGATAGAAACATGGCGCGCGTGGAATCTCTACTGCGAACTAAAGCTCAGGTGAAGAAAACGGAATTGGAAGCTGAGCGTATTGCACAAGAGTCTGCCGGGCTTGGAACTGCGATTGCCGACATTGTGCAAGAAATTCAAGAGATGGGGTCGGACGGGTTCGTACTGAATGATTAACCTTGGTTACGTCCCTCAAGAGAAGATAAGCGCGCAGGATCGCGCTTTTCTATTTTCTCGGCTGAGCAATAAGTGGTGGCGGCTCAATCATCTTTACAAGATAGAGAATGAAGATGGCGAGCTGGTGACGTTCAAGCTTCGCCCTGCCCAAGCATTGCTGTTTAAGATGATGGGCCATCGCAACATTATCCTAAAAGCGCGCCAGCTTGGTTTTTCGACCGCCATTGATATCTACCTACTCGATGAAGCGCTATTCAATAAACGGCTTAAGTGCGGCATCGTCGCGCAGGACAAACAAGCCGCGGGTGAGATTTTCAGAACCAAAGTGGAAGTGCCTTACGACAACCTTCCGGCATGGCTCAAGGCGGCAATCCCAACCGAAGAGCGTAAGAGTGGAGCCAACGGTGGGCGCATGGTGTTTAAGAACGGCTCAAGTATTCAGGTTGCCACCTCCTTTCGTTCCGGTACTGTGCAGCGCTTGCATATTTCTGAGCATGGCAAAATTTGTGCGAAGTACCCACACAAAGCCAAAGAGGTGAAAACCGGTACGCTTAACGCGATACATCAGAACGCGATCTGTTTTATTGAGTCGACGGCAGAAGGTGTCGGGGGCGATTTCTATACCATGTGCATGCGCGCTATGGAGCAAGCCAAAAGTGGGGTAGAGCTGAGCCGCGAGGATTATCAGTTTCATTTTTTCGCATGGTGGCAAGATCCGAAATACCGTTCAAAAGTGCCGATGAATGGGCTCGTTGTGCCGAAAGTGATGGCTGAGTACTTTATCGGAGTCGAAAAATCGATGGGCTGCCATCTCGATGATGAGCAAAAGCAGTGGTATCTCGAGAAAGAAGCCATGCAGGGCGAGGAGATGAAACAGGAATTCCCGTCCACGCCGCTGGAGGCGTTTTTAACCTCAGGGCGTCGGGTGTTTAATCCTGTCCATATTATGGCCGCAGAAGCGGATGTTCTTGCCCCCTTCTTGGTCTATGACCTTGAACCTATGACGGGAAACCTAACTCGGGTGCACTCGATAGAGAGTCACGATCCGCTTCGCATGCAGCGTAATGCGATGAACCTTTTGCTGATGTGGGAAATGTTTGATGAGGATGAAGAGTATGCGCTGGGTGTGGATATTGCCGAAGGGCTAGAGCATGGCGACCGCAGTAGTATCGATGTTGTGAAAAAATCCGATGGTGAGCAAGTGGCCCACTGGTTTGGCTATATCGATGCTGAGTTATTGGCTTATCTGGTTAAACATATCGCGATTTTATACGGCAACGCTTACGTGATGCCTGAGCGCAATAACCACGGCCATGCCTTTATTCAAAAGCTTCGAGAAATCTACCCCACACCTTACATCTATTCAGAGCAATACCTAGATCGCGACAACGATGATGAGACGGTCAAGCTCGGCTGGTTAACCACCAAACAATCCAAACCTATCCTCACGGAAGGCATGAAGACGCTCTTTCAAAACGGCGTCTCTGGCATTCGTTGGATGGGGACTATTTCGGAATACCACAGCTATGTGTACGACAAAAAGGGAGCGATGAACGCTCAGGAAGGGTGTTTTGATGACCAAGTGATGAGTCATATGCTCGCCCAAGAAGCCCGTGCACGTATGCCAAAGCGTGTGAAGTCAGAAGACCTCAAACGCGATCCTTCTAACAATCATTGGCAGACCAAATGATGCAACACGCAAAACTCGATACTTTTATGCTGCGTATTCTCTCCGATATTGATGGACAACCTGACTGGCGCAGCGCTGCAAAAGTTGCCACCGCGTACTACGATGGCGATCAGCTTGATCCGCGAGTCAAAGATAAGCTTAAACAGCGTGGCCAGCCCACCACAATCCATAACCTGATTGCGCCGACCATTGATGGTGTCCTCGGGATGGAGGCCAAAACACGCACCGACCTTTTGGTGTGTGCAGATGATCCCGATGAACAAATGGAACTGATGGCGGAAGCCGTGAATGCCGAGTTTGCAGATGCGGCTCGGCTAGGTCGACTCGATAAAGCACGCTCAGAGGCGTATGGGTCACAAATCAAAGCGGGCGTGGGTTTTGTTGAGGCATATCGAAATCCCAACCCGTTCGGGCCTAAATACAAAATTAAGCTTATCCCTCGTGATGAAGTATTTTGGGACTGGTTCTCCACTGAACCCGACTGGAGCGATTGTCGCTGGGTGATGCGTATGCGCTGGATCGATATTGATGAGCTCGCGAGTTTGGTTCCCCATAAAGCGAAGGTACTGGAATACGCGAAAAAGGATTGGCGTGGATTCGTTGATGTTGAAAACCTCGAAGGGCTCGACCCACTGTTGACCAGTGCACATGAGGCGTTTAATCACTGGTCACGGGATCATTCGGAGTATTTATCCCATAACCGTGAGCGTATTCGTTTGCAGATTGTGTATGTGCGTCATATAGAACGCAAAGCCGTGCTTGAAACCCAAGATGGGCGTGTGATGGAGTTTGACCCGAACGATCTGGCTCATGCGATGGCACTGGCGATGGAGAGAGCCACACTGCGGCAGGCTCAAGTCAGCCGGATTAAAGAAGAGTGGTACGCCGGAATGTATCACTTATTGAGCCGTGACTGTGCCGCGCCTAATGGCCAGTTTCCCATCGTGCCGTTTTGGGGATTTCGCAAAGACGCCAGTGGTGAGCCCTATGGTCTGATTGCTCGAGCCATTCCTGCGCAAGATGAAGTCAACTTTAGGCGCATTAAATTGACATGGTTACTGCAGGCCAAACGAGTCTTAATGGATGAAGATGCCACCAATATGAGCCAACAACAGATTTTAGAAGAGGTTGAACGACCCGATGGCCTGATTAAGCTCAACCCACAGCGGAAAAACCAAAAATCCATCAGCGAAGTGTTTCAGGTCCAACAAGATTTCAATATCGCCGCGCAGCAATTTAATGTGATGCAGGATTCGATGAAGCTTATCCAAGATACCATGGGTGTTTATGGAGCCTTCTTGGGGCAAGAATCCAACGCGACCAGTGGGATTGCGATTGCCAATCTGGTGGAGCAGGGGGCGACAACGCTTGCCGAAATCAACGATAACTACAACTTTGGATCGCAGCTATTGGGTGAACTGCTATTGGGATACATCCTTGAGGATATGCGTGAGCAGCACAATAAAGCGATTGTGATCAACCGCAATGACAAGCGAAAGCGCAAAACCGTGGTAATGAACCATGTCGATGAACAAGGGCTACTGACCAATGATTTGACCCGCTTACGCGCCCATATTGCGCTCGCTCCCATTCAGCAAACCGCTGCTTACAAATCGCAGTTGGCAGAGCGAATGATGATGATCACCGCGCAGTTGCCGCCAGAGGTACAAATCACCGTGATTGATTTAGTGCTTGAGCTTACCGATGTGCCGAATAAGCAAGAGTTTATGGAGCGTGTCCGCGCGGCGCTGAATATTGAAAAAGAGCCGGAGGATATGACTGAGGAAGAGCAGGCCGAGTTAGCCGCGCAAAAGCAGCAGGAGCAACAGCTTCAGCAAAAGCAGCTTGAATTGCAGATGCGGGAAATGGAGGCCAAGGTCCTCAAACTGGAAAGCGAAGCAAAGAACATCATGGCCAAGGCGCAGCGCGAAGAAGGTTTAACCGATAGCCAGCGCTACGACAATGCCAAAACCCAAGCCGAAACCAAGCGGATTTTGCAAGAAATCGAAAACCTCAATCTCGAAATGACTCAAATGCAAAGCCAGATGCTGCAAACCGTAGAGGCCATGATTGAACAGATGTAGAGGATTTATTTTACTTATTGTTATCCCAAGCTTCACGATGATTTTGAGGGCGAGTTTTGGTTGTTAAAAATAACTTACTAAGTGCTTGCAGCTAAGTTTTGTTTCAATTGAACTTGCCATGTGTGAAATGTAGAAAACCAAACTTGGTATATATTTGGTTGTTTTGCGCATAAGTCGGCTTGTTTCTCATCAATAATAAAGTGTTCTGTGTGCATATGGGGTTTGCATGTGACTACGATATAAAAATGATATTTGTATTATTTAAATTCCATTTATTGCGATTCATATCACATAAGATTATTTTTTGTTCACTTATTATTCTATGTAAATTTTCCATGAAAAATAACAAGGGATACACATGAAACTTACACATCTTGCTGCAATAACTAATTTAATACTTCTTTCGACTTCTAGTTTGGCTTCTGATTTCCTTATAGATGGTTCAGTGAAAACGAACAATATTCGCGTTGGTTCATATAATATTATGGCTTCTAGGATGGGAGATACGGATGCTATCGTTGAGGTGATTCGTAACATGAATGTTGATATCATTGGGTTACAAGAAGTTGATAACATGACCGGACGTTCTGGTAAGAACTTTAGCAAAAGTGGCTCAAGCCCTCTCAATCAAGCCGAATATATCGCCAAAAAATTAGGAATGAACTTTTATTTCTGTAAGGCTATAGAGCATGACGGTGGGGAGTATGGAACTGCTGTATTATCTAAATTTAAATTAAAATTAAATAAAAGTATGATTCTTCCAAATATTGAGGGGGCAGAGCAAAGAGCTGCTTGTGCTGTGGAAATTAATATTCCTAGTTATCCCGCACCTATTATGTTGGTCACTACTCATCTAGATTTTACAACTCAAGCGTTACGTGCAGAGCAAGTCAGAACACTTCAAACACAATTTTCATATTGGCAATTCAAACACGCCCTTCCTATTATCGTAGGTGATCTAAACTTACCTCCTCAATCAACAGAGTATCAAGATTTAACAGCGTGGTACAACGATACAGATAGTGAATTAAAATATACGGCCCCTTCATGGAATCCAGACCGTAAAATTGACTATATACTTACATCGAGTGCCCAAAAATGGGATATTAATAGTGTCTTTGTTCCGAAACCAACAGATAAAGCAACGACTGATAGTAAGCCATATGCCTTAATATCAGATCATTTACCGTTGATTGTTGAAATGAAACTTACTGAGCAATAAACTCAAAAAAATTATAACAAGAAGTTGGCCAATAAATTTATGGGCAACTTTGTTTTTCATCCATAAACCAACTTTTTAGTCGTGGTCATTGTTTTGCAATCTTATTATAAGGTCGATTGCTGGCATAACCATCCCTCATGAAAGGGAGTATTCTTGAATTTAGTAGGTCTTATGACTCAAGTTTTCAAACTAAATTCATCATCTATCCGCAACAGTTGAATTCCCAACCAACTTGCGGTAGATTTTCCAACAATACCAAAGCTGCCTCCGGGCAGCTTTTTTGTTTCTGGGCCCTGCCATTGGCGGGGTTTTTTATTGGCTGTCGGGAGTTGAGATGCCATTGAAAGAGCCGGAGAGCTGGACCCAACTCCAATCCATAGGCCTTGCGCTGATGGCGATTTGGGGAGGACTGGTGACTTATATCATCGATATTCGCAAAAAAAATCGTCCCTTTCGTTGGGTAGAAGCGCTGATGCAAATCATCGTCTCTGGATTTGCGGGCGCATTGTGTGCTTTGGCCGCGATGTACTTTGAATGGCCGCAAGAATTGGCGGGGTTTGCTTGTGGTATCAGTGGTTACGCAGGCTCGCGGATCCTTGCCATATTTGAGCGCAAATTTATTAGCTCTATCTCAAATCAGCCTTAAACGCCGAATGCTTTGTATTGCCCTCACATGCTTGGTTGGATGTGGGGGCTTTTTATTGGAGAAACGTCATGTTTGATGTGGTGTTCGAACGTCTCATGCCCCACGAAGGTGGCTTTCAATGTGACCCCAAAGATCGCGGCAACTGGACGGGAGGACGTATCGGCGTTGGTGAGCTTAAGGGCACCAATCGTGGTATTGCCGCGATGACTTACCCACATCTTGATATCAAAAACCTCTCTTATGAGCAGGTGAAGGCGATTTACTTCGAGGATTGGTGGCAAGCACTCGGTATGGCGCGTTTTCGTCCGGCGATGCAATACCAACTTTTTGATGCTGCGGTGCAGCATGGTTGGCATCGTGCCGTGAAAATGCTGCAAAACGCAGTGGGTGAAAAGCCTGACGGCATTATCGGCCCGAAGACGCTGTCGGCGACACAAACGATGGATCTCAATGATTTATTGATGCGCTACATCGCCTATCGCATCACGTTTTACACCAAAGTTTCGACCTTCAACGAATACGGACGAGGGTGGATGCGCCGAGTCGCGCAGTGCTTGCTATTCGCCGCAATGGACAATGACCTTTAAGGGGAACTTATGGATATTTTGAAAAGCCGTAAAGTGATCCGAGCGTTGGTGGCGTTATTGGCGGCACTGATGCTGTCATTAGGCTACCAGATATCGCCGGAGTTTCAGTCGCTGGTGTCACAGGCGGTGTGTGAAGTGATGGAGTGTATCGAGTAACACAATGCACGAGTGGCTATCCCTTTTGATGAGGCTAGTGAATGCGATTTTGGATTCGATTAATCGGTCGCGTAAACAAGCGGCAACCGATTCTCCTAGTGAACATATTGCTAATGGTGGTCTCGTGCAGCGGAGTGAGAAAACCTTCGCCGATGTGGCCAACCAACCTGACCGTGATTGAGCTCGCTGATGGCGGACTTTGCCTTGACCGAGCTTCGGCAGAAAAGCTTGCCGCTTTTAAAGCGGAATTAGAGTCGTTGTAAGCGGGAGTATTGATGAAAAGTATCGCGCATGAACTTACGGTATTGGTGGATAAATCCAAGCCGTTTCGTTCGTTGTTGGTAAAAGCTGAGGTGGGTGGCTCCGTCGAACTGCAATATGAGCTCGATGGTGAGCGGATCACCGCACAAACCTTTACTGCGACAGGTCACTATGAGCTGGTGATCTTGCGTAGCGGATACCTTGTTCCAAATAATGCCCTCTTTTCCTTGGTGTAAGCATGGTCGATCAACAGCCACTTTGGGTACGCCGAGTCTTGGTGAGCCGCGAACGCTACGCCCCATATTTTGATGGTTTAACGCAATATGCCGTATTGGATAAACCTATGGTTTTCACTGGTGATTTTGATATTTCTATTGAGGCCGAAGGGTTAAGAAACGACAGTTTTCAAGCGCTCTTTTCTGGAGAGACGGTCGATAACTTCTTTCGATTGCTTCAAGGTGGCAGTGGGATCCAGTGCTATATCGGTGGTGCAATTGTCTCTTGGTTGACCAATCAGTTTGATGCGTCTCAGCCTCATCATTACCGGCTGAAACGGGTGGGGTCCGTGGCCTCCATTGGGGTTGATGGCGAATGGAAAGTCAGCCGTGAAGGTATTCAAACGCCGCTCACCGTCACTCGTATGATGCGCTCTTGGACCACCTCACTTTTCACAAGAGGGCAGATCCGCGAGCTCATCATTCAAGGGGCGGTGTATCCCTTAGATCAGAAAGAGAGTGCTATTCAAAGAAGCCAGCCAGATAACGGTAATTCGCTGACCATCATCAACCATACCAAAGCGATGTGGAGACGTGTATGAGCCTCTATCAGATGTATGCTTTTCTTTCGCTGCCCGAGTGGCAAATGCGTTTTATATCCCGATTTCCTGATGCGGTTAAGGTTCAGGGCTATAAGCTGGCGGTGTTTTTGAATACAGAAAAAGAGGCGTTGATGCGTCAGGCGAGCCAAGTAGTCGAACTGGAAGCGAGCGCCATTATCACCGCACTGGCCACACAAAATCACGCCTGCATGATCTGTGATTACGCTGCCGCCATGCAGGTTTGCCAGCATTTCGAGTCCAGCGAGCAATAGTCCCCATGAGTATTCAGTGCCGAGCCTTGTGCTCGGCTTTGTTGTTTTTGTCGCTAAGCGTTTTTTCGAGAGCGCTTAACCGCACAGACAGCGACACGTCTAATCAAAGGAGTCACCATGAATACCCATCAAGACACGATTGCCGTCACTGGTAATGAAACATTGGAAGAGCTGGAAGCTTTGTTGGAATCGATGGAAGCGGAAGAAAGTCGCCCAACAGTCGAGAAGGAACAAGGCGCTGACGAGCACCTTGCTCCCTCTTCACAATCGCAAAGCGTGGAAGGTTTAGACGGCGATACCGATGCAGCCTCGCCAACTGCAGAGCCTAACGCAAAGCCAGACGGTATTCTTGCCAAAGACCAAAAGCACATTATCCCGATGGAGGTGCTCGAGCGAGAGCGGCAAGAAAAAGCTCAGCTTCGCCAAGAGCTTGAAGAGTTAAAAGCGCATTCAGCGCAGCTTGAAAAAGCGCAGCGCATGATTGATGTACGTAATAAACAACTCGAGGAATTGGGCGTTGCGCCGGCTGACTTACCTGAAGATGTCACCATTGATGAAAAAAAACTTGCTGCGTTACAGGAGGATTACCCCGAGCTCGCCCCTTTCTTTTTGGCTATGAATAACAAAATTGAGGCGTTGGTTTCTAGCGGCACGGTGGCGGCCTCGACCACACCACCGGAGACTGAAAGCGCCGCACCAGTGGACAACGCTGAGTTGACGACGGCGCTACAAGCAAACGCGGATCTGCAGTCGTGGATGAGTGAAGGTGGGGCGCGTTGGAATGCCGCGCAGCAAATTGATGACCATTTGGCTTCAAGTTCTGAATGGGCGAATCGAAGCTACGCCGAGCGATTTGAAGAGGTCAGTAAGCGGGTACGACTGGCATTTGGTGATGAGCCGAAATTGTCTGCCCAAGAGGCTCTGAGCGCGGCGCAAGAAGCAAGCCGTAAAGCGAAAAACGCTTTGCCTGCGTCACCGAGTGAGCTTGGCAATACTCATCGCACGGGGGATTCCGATCTGATGAACCGGGTACAGAGTGCTAACCACGAAGAGCTGGGTAAATTGTTTGACTCTCTCAGTGAAGCGCAAATCGAGCAACTGCTTTATAACGCTGGATTCTAAACCCGTTTTTCAAACACTAAGCCTCAGCTGACACGCTGGGGCTTTTTTATTGGAGTGAAAGTATGACAACCATTACTGACGGCGTGAAGTTACAGGAAACCGCGCTGTTCAAAGCGACCCTGCGCAATCGCTCGTTTACCAATATGTTGACCGAAGATGCGCCGCAGAGTGTGACCAGTAATAAAAAAGGCAATGAGCAAACCTCACCTCATGCTCCGATTGTCCGCTGCGCCGACTTAAGTAAATCGGCAGGGGATGAGGTAGAAATGCAGATTGTGCATGGTTTGACGAAAAAACCGACCATGGGCGATCGCCGAATTGCCGGACGGGGAGAAAGTTTAGAGTTCGCGGACTTCTCACTGAAAATCAACCAAGGCCGCCATCAAGTGGATTCTGGCGGTAAGATGACGCAGCAAAAGACTCGCCATCCACTGCGTAAACTCACTCGAGCTTTACTGCCGGATTACGTGAATACGTTGCAAGATCAGGTTACGACCGTGCACCTTGCCGGAGCGCGGGGGGATTATGCGACCGATGACATCATTGTGCCATTAGAAAGTGATACTGAGTTTGCCGAGATCATGGTCAATGATGTCTTGCCGCCAACGTATGATCGCCACTTCTTTGGGGGCGATGCGACCTCCTTTGAAGGACTCGATGCGGCGGATATTTTCTCGATTGAAACATTGGATAATATCGGTCTCTACCTTGAAGAGATGCCTCATCCACTGCAGCCAATCCGTTTTAATGACGACAAGATGGCGGGTGATGAGCCCTTCTATTTACTGAGTGTTACCCCACGTCAATGGAGTGACTTCTATACCTCAACCTCAGGTAAAGATTGGCAAAACCTCACTGCGAATGCGATTTCCCGATCGCGTAACTTTAATCATCCGGTGTTTCGTGGCGACTGTCTGATGCGGGGCAATATCTTGGTGCGCAAATACAAAGGTATGCCGATCCGTTTTAATCCTGGTTCTGTTGTCTCGATTTCCAATAACGATAAAGCAGCCAGTGTGCGTCAAGTCAATGCGGCCACCACCATAGATCGCGCCATGTTACTCGGCGGGCAGGCGTTGGCATACGCGTGGGGAAAAACGCAAGGTGGCCAATCCTTCCGTTATCACGAGGAAGATGTGGATGCGGGTAACCGTACCGAAGTCACGGTGTATTGGATGAATGGCTCCAAGAAAATTCGCTTTAAAGACAAAACGGGTCGCGTGAACGATCACGGAGTGATTGCGCTCGATACGGCTGTGAACCTGTAGTGGAGTAAACGTGAATGACTCATCGACAAAGTGAAACCTTTAACAACCGCGTCTACGTTGGGGCGCATGGCAATTTATCGCTTGAAGAAGGAAAACTCAGCGCCAAAAACACGCCTATCGACACGGTATTCGCTGTCTTGGAGCTGCCGATTGGTTTAAAGCTGACGGGGGTACGTCTAGTGACCAATGGGCTTGGAGCCTCGGTCAGCGTCGATATCAAAGTCAACGATATCGCCCTAGCGCTTGGGGAAGCGGTCGCCAATAAAGTCGCCAAGCAGATCCCGATCAAACCCGTGTACCTCAAAGAAAAGGGCACCCTGAACGTCACCATTAAAGGTGGTGTCGCCACAGGCGAGCTTCTCATCTTGCCGGAGTACGTCAACGTTGGGTATTAAGCCCAGCCACAGTAGAGAGGGAGGCTAAGAGCCTCCTTTGATTTTTGGGAGAGAGTGATGACGCATAAAATTGCTGTGGTCTATATCGGGCCTAAGCCAAAGAAAAAAGACACGGTCGCTGGCTCTAGGCTGGTGTTTCCGCGCCATAAGCCGGTGTTGGTTGAACAAGATTTGGCTTATCAGCTACTGGATTTTCCGAGCGTATGGATAACGGAAGAGGAGTTAGAGGATCATCTGAAGCTTCTTGATGAAAAGGCCCAAGCGATGGCTCATCAACGGGCAGTGCAAGAAGCAATGCAGGAGGCAGAAGAAAAAGCGGCTTCCATGGTTGTGATGCTAAATGGTGAGGAGTTGGATCTCGATAAGCTCAACTCAGCCAAGTTAAAGACGCTGATCGCTGCTAATGAGCTAGATATTGCCCCCAAAGGCGCGCAGGAAGAGGTGACAGAGTATCGAGTACGAGTGCGCGATTATCTGCGTCGCATGAGTGAAGAGAGTGAACCGGCAAACCTCGCGGAGTGATTATGGAAACCGTCGCTATCGAACAGTTTGTGCCTACCCTTCGGCAATTGGTCAATGTCTCACTTGCGCCATTACTGCACAGTGCTTTGCTGCAAGCTGGGCAAGAGTTTTGCCGAGAAAGTGGTCTTGTGCGTTACACGAGAACAATCGACAGGGTTAGTGCGCACCAAGTAGTCGCGATTGTGGGTAGCTCTGAGTTGAATTCACCGAGTGTTGGTCGGTACACCACTGCTGAGTTGATGGCGGTGGTGGATGATAACGGCTCGGCATTAATCAAAGGTATTGATTATCTGCAAACCAGTCGTGATGAGCTGCGCTTTCTAAGGGAGGGGGAAGATTTTTTCATCCACTGTGCGATAGAGCCACAACGTGACTCACAGACCTTACCCAAAGTGCTTTGGGATGAGTATGGCCAAGCGATCTGTTATGGCGCAGCCCATTGTCTGATGTTGCAACCCGATAGTGATTGGCACAATCCATCGCTGGGTCGTGAGTATCGAACGTGGTTTGTTGAGGCGATCCGCTGCGCTAAGCGTTTTGGCTTAGAAACGGGTCAACAACAGGTCTTTACCAATCCGGTACGTCAACGGGAGTTCTTCTGATGAGCGTCACCATTAAAGGGCTTATTGATCGCGTTGCGCGCGATCTCATCGATGTTCGACATGTGCGCTGGTCGCGCCCTGAGTTGATGGACTTTGTGAATGATGCCATTTCAGCCATGGTGATTCGCCGGCCTGATTTATCTCGAACAACGGCGATGATCGAATCAAGTTCTTATCAAGTCAGTCTACCGGCGGATGCCTATCAAATTTTGGCGGTCAACCACATCAATCAACAGGCGGCGCAGTTTGTGAATATTCATAAACTCAATCAACTCTATCCAGAGTGGCGTAAAACCGCAGGGGTACCTGT